>JARKOL010000087.1 GCA_029975745.1 Myxococcota bacterium
GCAGCTTGGTGATCAGGCTCTCGGTCGATTTCCGGCTGGACAGGAACTGGACGATGGGCGCCCCGTCCCGCCGCATGCCCTCGATGACCTCGTCCACGGCCTGCAGCGCCTTCGTGAACAGCTCGTCCTCGGACACGGTCAGCCGGTGCCGCAACTCCTGGGCCTCGACGTGATTGACGATGTGCATGACCTTCAGCAACACGCACGCCAGCGCCTGCAGGTCGGAGCGCGACGAGGCCGTGCGCAGCAGATCGGGAACCGACCCGGGGCGGCGCAACACCTCCGGAAAGTGGTAGTCCAGCACCTTGCGCAGGTACTCGGTCGAGCGCTCCAGCAGGTGGTCCAGCCTGGCCATGTCCTGCGGGCACGTCGCGTCGAACCCGTTGACCCGCAGGAAGCCGTCCACCTGTTCGGGCGTGTCCAGGTGCAGCCGGTGCCAGTCGATGACCGAGGCCCCTCGCAGGATCAATCGCACGGCCTCGATATCGGCAAGCGACAGTCCCCCGGGCAGCAATCCGGTCGCGGACGGTGGTTCCCGAGTCATGTCGCTCCTTGTCCAGGCAACGAACCGTGGGTGTTCGAGTCCCAGCCGATTGCGTTCCAGGCCCGGATTCTACGCGGGGGCCTGTTCCTTTACAAGCGGCCCGATCCTTGCTAGATTGGCGTTGAGGGCTTTCGAATCGGCGCTCTTTCCGGAAACGAAACGACTCGCGAAACGGACGATTGAAGGCCGTATGGAAATCCGCCAGGACCTCAGTCAGAAACTCCTTCAAGGAATCGTCATCACGCCTCAACTGAAGCTGGCGATCCGCCTGCTGCAGTTGTCCCGGCTGGAACTGGCCGAGGAGGTCCAGAACCAGCTGGAGGGCAATCCAGTCCTCGAGGAGGACGGTCAGTCCGAGGAGCCGCTCCAGTACGAGGATCTGGCGCGAGAACACCCCGAACCGGGGGATCGCGACCTGTCCACCCACGATACCGAACCCGAGCCCGCCGGCGATGGCGAGCCCAACACCGATACGCGCACCCCCGGCGAGATCACGGACTGGCAGAACTTCGTCGAGGACTACAACCGCTTCTCGTCGGGTCCCACGCTGCGCGTGACGAACGAGGAATACCCGTCGGTCGAGGCGACGATCGGCAGCAAGACGACCCTGGTCGAACACCTGGCCTGGCAGATCCAACTGTCCGACATGAGCGAGGCCGAGCAGCAGATCGGGGCGTGGCTGATCGGCAACCTCAACGACGACGGCTATCTGGTCGATGTGACGATCGACGAGGCCGCGGAAGCGACCGGGGAGTCGCCCGCGCGGGTCGAACACGTGCTGGCGCAGATCCAGTCGCTGGACCCCATCGGGGTGGCCGCGCGCAGCCTGCAAGAGTGCCTGCTGATCCAGGCCCGGACCTTCCATCCGAACCTGCCCAACCTCCAGCGGATGATCGAGCGGCATCTGCCCGACCTGGAACGGCGCAACTTCCCGGCAATCGCCCGGGGCCTGAAATGCGGCCTGGACGAGGTCAAGGCGCTGGTCGAAACGCTTCAGACGCTGGAACCGAAGCCGGGTCGGGGCTTCGGCGGCGACAACGTCGTGTATGTCCAGCCGGACGTCTTCGTCCTGAAGGTCGGCGGCGAGTACATCACGGTCCTCAACGAAGACGGCTTGCCGAAGCTGAAGATCAGCCAGTACTACGAGCAGGCGCTCGGCGGCATGGGCAGCGGCGAGGCGCGGGAATTCATCAAGGACAAGCTGCGTTCCGCCATGTGGCTGATCCGGTCGATTCACCAGCGGCAGAGCACGATCCGGAAGGTGACCGAAAGCATCATGCGATTCCAGCGGGACTTCCTGGACCACGGTACGACGCACCTGCGCCCCCTGGTTCTGCGCGATGTCGCCGAGGATGTCGGCATGCATGAATCGACGATCAGCCGGGTGACGACGAACAAGTACGTCCACACGCCGCGGGGAATCTTCGAACTGAAGTACTTCTTCAACAGCCGGATCGGCAGCGTCCACGGCGAGGACCAGTCGTCCGAGGGCGTGAAGTCCCGAATCCGCGCGCTGATCGAGGCCGAGGATCCGACCCATCCGCTGTCGGATCTGGAACTGGTCGATCGGCTTCGACGCGAAAACGTCGTGATCGCGCGACGCACGGTCGCGAAGTACCGCGAGGCGCTGGGCATCCTGCCCTCGTCGCGCAGGCGAAGGCTGGTGTAGGGACGCGATGCGCCTCGCCGGCCCTGGAATCGATGGCCCGCGGTGATGCCGGTCGCCGCGAATACGGATCCCGGGAGGCTTTCCCGGGGGTCTGGGGTTCGAACAGGAGGGATGTGCCATGCAGGTGTCCTTCGTGCTCCGTCAGTTCAATGCGTCGGAGGAATTGAAGCAGCTGATTCACGACAAGATCGTGAAGCGATTCGAGCATTTGTTGAATGGTGAGAGCGAGGTTCGCGTCACCCTTTCGACCGAGAAGGCCCGGACCGTGCTGGATATCACCGTCGTCGCATGGGGAGAAGTGTTCAAGAGCCACGAGACCACCACCGATCTGTACCCGACCATCGACGTGGTCCTGGACAAGGTCGAGCGCCAGATCCAGAAGAAGAAGGACATGTTCCAGGAGCGGAGGACCGCGGGCCGTCGGGCCTGACGGGCTGCGACCGGGGGGGAGCCGGCCGGGGGTACGACACCTTGAAGACCGCCCACGTCGTGATCGTAACCGGCCTGTCCGGGTCGGGCAAGTCCACCGCAATCCGCGCCCTGGAGGACGTCGGGTTCTTCTGTATCGACAATCTGCCCATCGTCCTGATGGACAAGTTCCTGACCCTGGCCGAACACCATGACGAGATCCGCCGGGTCGCGCTGGGCATCGACGCCCGGGAGCGGCGATTCCTGGATCGGTTCCAGGAAACGGTGGCCCGGGTTCGCGCCGACGGCCATCACGTCGATGTGCTGTTCCTGGACTGTGACGACGAAGTGCTGATGCGCCGGTATTCCGAGACGCGACGACGCCACCCCCTGGAGCCCGAGACGGGATCGCTGGCGGCGGGAATCGCGGCGGAACGGAAGCTGCTGGCGGGGGTGCGCGACGCGGCGACCTGGCCGATCGACACCAGCGGTCTGAACCTGCACCAGCTCAAGCTGATGGTCCAGCAGGGATACGACACCGCGGCGAACCACCGAATGGGCATCTCGCTGGTGTCCTTCGGGTTCAAACACGGCGCCCCGCGCGAGGCCGACTGGCAGATCGACTGCCGGCTGCTGCCGAACCCCTATTTTGTCGAGGGGCTGAGGCCGAAGACGGGGCGGGACCCCGAGGTGCGGGCGTTCCTGGAGGCCAGGGACGAATGGCGCGTGCTTCTGGACCAACTGACGGGGCTGCTGCGGTTCGCGCTGCCCCTGCACGAACAGGAAGGAAAGCCGATGCTGACGGTGGCGCTGGGCTGCACGGGCGGCCAGCATCGCTCGGTGGCGGTGTGCGAAGCCCTGGCGTCCCGGCTGCGCGAAGACGGGTTCCCGGTGCGGGTGTCCCACCGGGAACTGACCGACATGCCCGATGAATCCGGAAAGGAGATGTGATGCGAAGTGCGGATGATGCGCGCGTGAACGAAGTCCTGGAAGAGGCGGGTGAGGATCTGCTGGATGCGGAAACGCTGGCCCGACGGGCGGGCGGCGCCTCGATGTCCCTGTACCACTGCGCCCAGGCGGCCGAGAAGTACCTGGGGGCCCTGGCGGTCGCTGCCGACCGCACGATCAACCCGATGTGGGACCTGCCCCGCGTGTTCCAGGCCGTCCGGGACCTGGACGGGCTCGACGTGTTGACCCCGCCGGTGGATCTGCTGGCCGAATTCGCGACGCCGGCGAAGCGTGCCGCGACGAACGTGGGCCCGGGCATCGCGCTTCGGGCGCTGCGCCAGGTCCGGCGCGAGGTCCTGGTGCGTCTGGGCGTCGATGTGCCGCCGGAGCCGGAGTTCGAGGCGCCGGTGCCCCAGACCCCGTCGGCCGACGCCAGCGGCGAACCCCCCGCGACGATCCCCGACGCAACCACGGCCGAGGCGGACGCGCCGGACCCCGAGGCGATCGGGGCGCTGCTGCCGTCGGCGGAACCGGAAATCGACCGAGCCGTCGTGGCGGACGCGCCCGAGCCCGAGCAGGAATTCCCCGGCGTCCTGCCCGAGGCGGCGTGGGGCGCCGAGACCGGCAGCATGAGCCCCGAGCGAGCCCCCCGCCGTGGACCGCAGGCCCAGGGGCGCGGTCCCGGCGAGCGCCGAACCAGTTACGTCAAGGTGTTCCTGATGTGCGCCCAGTGCGGCGTACGGATCCCGCGGACGCGCCAGACGGCCCAGGGACGCGTGCCCTGTCCGATGTGCGGCCGCCCGATGCAGCCGGTCCAGTGAACCGGGAGGCGCCGATGTCGTTGTCCGATCGGATTCTGAAGATGGCCGGCCTGGGCCCGTCCCCGTCCCCGTCCGGTCCGGCAAGGGCGCGCGTGCTGGCCGTGGCGGCCCAGAAGGGCGGCGTCGGCAAGACCACGACGGCCGTCAACCTGGCCGTGGCGCTGGCCCGGTTCCAGAACCTGCGCACCCTGCTGATCGACCTGGACGGCCAGGGCCACGTCGCCACGTCGCTGGCCGCGGTCTTCCAGGATGGCACGGGGCCGTCGCTTTCGGACATCCTGCTGGGCCACGGACGGGACCTCACCGAGATCGTCCACCCGACGCGAATCGAGAACCTGTACCTGACCCCGTCGGACAAGGGGCTCGCCGCCGCCGAGGGCATCCTGTCGGGTCGCATCGGAAAGGAGTTTCTGCTGCGGGGCACGCTGAAGCAGGCACGCGCGGGGTTCGACGTCATCGTGCTGGACTGCCCCCCGAACCTGGGCAACCTGACCTTGAACGCGCTGGCGGCCTCCGATTCCTGCCTGGTGCCGTGCGACATGAGCGCGCTGTCGCTTGCCGGCGTGATCGATCTGCTGGCGGTGGTCGAGACGATCCGCGATCGGCTGGGACACGACCTGGGCGTGCTGGGAATCCTGCCCACGCGAATCGACCGCCGGAACAGCCGGGTCACGCGTCACGTGATGGACGAACTCGCGGCGCTCTACGGACCGATGCTGATGGACACCCGGATCCCGGTCAACAGCGCCCTGGCGCGTGCCCAGATGGCCGGCGTGCCGGTGTTCGACCTGGACGCCTCGGGAACCGGGGCCAACGCCTACCGTGACCTGGCGGACGAGGTGGCCTTCCGGATGGGCCTGGCAGCCACGCGCTGAAGCCCTACCCCGCGCAACCGCCCTTCGCCACCTCGAAGATCCGCTCCAGACCCTGCACCCCCTGGACTCGAATCGCCCCTGCCTCGTCGAAGGCGAACGCATCCCCCAGGCGACGCCGGGTCCGGTCGTCCAGCAGGATCCGTCGGGGCCCGGCCCCCCGGGCCAACGCGACCACCCGATCGACCAGCGGCCCGCGGATCGCGATGTCCGCGGACGGCATGGTGCCCGGCACGACGAAGGCGTAGTCGGTGATGACCCCGATCCCGCCGGCGACCCGCAGGCCCACGGCGCGGTGGAAGCGATCCAGACGTTGCGCCAGGTCCAGGGCGGACCGGACGGCCGGCGTCCACGGCGCGTCATCGCGAACGCCCAGGCCGAACACCACGCGCATGCCCGCCTCGGCATCCAGGCACACCCAGCCGCCCCACCCCACGACCATCTCGCGAAACGCGGCCCGCTCGGGCGCGAACAGGCGGCGCGCCGACATGGGACCGCCCTCGGGTCCGGCGGACTGGAACACCACGTGCATCAGGCTCAGCGTGACCGGATCGACGACGTCGTCGAGCCGGGGCTGCTCCCCGCGTCGTGCCGCGGTCCAGGCCCCCGCCTGCTCGGGGACGGGCATCGCCGAGGCGAACGGCAGTACCGTGCAGGGGGCCGCATCGACCGAGCGCGCCGCGCGCAACGCCTGGTCGTAGTCCATCGTTCCCATCGCGCCCAGGGACGGGGTCTCGGGTACGACGCCGGCCATCCCGGTACCGGGCTCGGTCCGCCGCAACGCTTCGATGGCGCCGACGACCTCGGCGGCGCCGGGACGCTCGTCGGGTGTCGGGGCCATCAGCCGATTCCGCAAGCCCACAATCCCGCGCCGCGCCTCGGAAGAGACCGGCAGGGCAGGCAGGTCGGGCAACGCCCCCCGGACGTGCGCGCGCATCAGTTCGCGGGAACCGTCCCCCGCGTACGGCGGCGCGCCGGACAGCATCTCGTGCAGCACCACGCCCAGCGCATACAGATCCGTCGGACACCCCGGGACCTCGCCAGCGACCTGTTCGGGACTCATGTATGCCGGAGTCCCCAGGACCTCCTCCGGCCCCGGTCCAGGTGCGGAAGCCGCGACGGTCGATGCCAGTTCGCCCGCGAAGTCCAGCAGTTTGACCAGAATCCGCCCGTCGTCCCCCTGGGCCAGGAACACGTTCTCGGGCTTGATGTCCAGGTGCGCGACGCCCGCCGCGTGGGCGTGCGCCAAGACCCACGCGATGTCGCGCGCCAGGTCCAGGGCTTCGCCCACCTCCAGACGCCCGGCGCAGGCCAGCCGATCGGCCAGCGTGCGACCGGACAGCAACGTCATCGCCACGAACGGGTGCCCCTCGACCGAGACGCCGGAGTCCAGCACCCGGACCACCCCATCGTCCTCCAACCGGGTGGTCGCCCGGGCCTGGGCCAGGAAGCGCGCGACGGCTCCGGGACGGCCCGCGACGGATGGACGGATCACCTTCAAGGCCACGTCCCGACCCGCCGCCCTATCTTCGGCGCGATACACGACCCCGACCCCACCGTCGGCGATCCGGGCGTCAATCCGGTATCGTCCGTGCAGGATCTGGCCCGGTTCGGGAAGCTGCTGGGCCAGCGGTGCCAGGGCCGAGGCCCCGTGGGGACAAGGCTCTCCGCCCCCTTCCGTGACGTGCCCACAGCATGTGCAGAACCGGATGCCCACCGGCCCCCCTTGGCCCGCAATGCGTCGGAACGATTATCGAGGCGTTTTGTCCGGGACACCAACTTCCGGCATCAGGAAGTCAGGCGACGCACCACCGCGGCGATCGGACGCACCAGCAACCGGCGAGCAGCCCGTCGCGCCAGGGCATGCCGCGCGATCCAGCGTGCCGCGGGCGGCGAGACTCGATAGTAGGCCGCCACGAACAGGCGGCCCGCCCTGGAGGGCAGCAGGGTCCGATCACGCCACGCACGCAGCGTGCGCACCTCGGGAGCGTCGGGATCCCCCAGCGCGGCGGTCGCGACGAAGCAGCGCTTGTCGCCGCCGCCCAGGGGGGACGAATCCGAGATCCGCGCGACCAGCGCCTCGGCGCGCCCCTGGATCTCGGGGTCCTCCGAGGTTTCCAGAATCCGACCGCAAAGCGACCGGGCCTCGCCGACATCGCCCTTCGCGTGGCGCAGTGCGGCCAGTCGCAACAGGTCGGACGGCGACGGCTCGATCGTCAACGCCTCCTGGACCGCGACGATGGCATCCAGCAGGAACGGATGCTGCTCGTACGTGCCGACCGCCCCCTCGGGCAACGGGGAACCGACCCGTTCGGCGGCGCGCACCCACAGGTCGGCCTCCAGCAGCCATGCCTCCCGAAGCAACCGTGCCGCCGGGGGGAAACCGGGGCGTTCCGGAACATCCTCGGATGGATAACCGATCAACTGATCGTCCAGCACCAGGTCGGCCAGCGCCTCGCGAACGGGTTCCAGCGCCTCGATCAGCGGGTCCAGTTCCGCCTGGGCCCGCTCCGCGTCCACCCGATCCGCGGGGGCGTCCAGGCCGGCACGCGCGCGAATGTCGCCCAGCGTCGCCATCGCCTCGGAAATCCGTCGGTCCCGGTCCGGCGCCGGCCCCTGCCCCGCGGCCTCCAGGATCTCCAGGATCCGGCCCCGGTGCGTCCGCAGGAAGCCGCCGATGCGCATCGCCACGACCGTCGCCGCCCTGTCCCGATGATCCGGGGCCTCGGCCAGGATCCACTCCAGGGCCTGCTCGGTCGATTCGACCTCGTCCGGAAAGCCTGGGAACGAAGCCTCTTCGGCGCGAAGCCGATCCCCGAAATCGTCGAAGAAGCCTTCCTCGACGTGGGCGCGAAGGTCCGCCAGCAGATCCCGCTGCACGGCTTCGGCGACGCGTCCGTCGCGCATGCCTTCCAGCAGACTGTGGATGACGCGGTCCAGGGTCGGGGTCGCTTCCTGGGACATGGGTGGTGCCTCCTTCCGGCTGGCGGGATGATAGGCCGAAACCCGCGAAAACGGAACGTCGGCCGCCTGAATCAAACGTTTGATTGACACCGTCAACTCATCGGCGATACACTGCCCTTCGGAATCCGTGACCCAGGGAGTTCACCGTGCCCAAGCCCGTTGACGAACCCACCCGAGCGCGCCTGATCGCGGCGGCACGCGACCTGTTCCTGACCCGCGGCTTCGCGGCCACCAGCACGCGGGCCATCGCGACCCACGCGGACTGCAACCTGTCGCTGATCAAGTACTACTTCGGCTCGAAGGAAGGCCTGCTGCGCGAGATGCTGCGCGCCCAGTACGACGCCATCGGGACCGAGGTCCGCGAGCAGGCGACGCACTCGGGACCGCCCGAGGCGCGCCTTGGGACCGTCATCCGGAGCATCTCGGACCGGATTGACGACAACCGGGATCTGTTGCGAATGATGATCCGCGAGTTGTCCACGGCGGGAAGCCCGGTGGTCCAGGAAATCACCCCGATGATCCGGCAGGTCCAGAACCCCATCATCGCCCTGCTGGAGGACGCGCGGGAGCGCGGCGAACTCGGCGACGTCGAGCCGCGCTTCGCGGGCGTCCTGCTGGCTGGAATGCTGATGTTCTACCATCTGGCCTACCCGGTGACCTCGATCCTGGTGGGCCCGCGCAGTCCGGAGGCCCTGGCCACCCTGCGGGACACGGCCGTCCGGATCTTCCTGCACGGCGTACTGAATCCGCTTCCTCCCGGCAAGGAGCCCCCGGCATGAAGAAGGTTCTCGTGGTCCTGGTCGTACTGACGCTGGTGCTTTCCGGTGTGCTGGCCTGGCGACTGAAGATCCAGTCGGACGCCCAGTCGGGCCCGCCGGGCAGTTCCGGCATCGTCGAGGGCACCCGCGTCCTGGTCGCCGCGCGTCTGGGGGCGCGGATCGCCGCGATGCACGCACGGGAGGGCGACCCGATCCAGGCGGGCGCCCCCATGGCCGAACTGGATTGCTCCGAACTGGACGCGGCCGTCGCCGAGGCCGAGGCCCGGATCCATGCGGCCGAGGCGCAGGTCCTGGCGGCGCGGGCCGCGGCCCAGGCAGTGACGTACCAGGGGGCCGCCGCCGAACGGCAGGCACGTGCCGCGAGGGCCACCGTCGGGGCCGTGGCCGCCCAGCAGCGGAACGCCGCGCGCCAGTCCGATCGCGCCGTGCGCCTGGAGAACGACAGTGTCCTGACCCGCGTGAATCGGGAAAACGCCGAGACCGCCGCCGAGAATCTGGCCCAGCGCCTGGCGGCGGCCGGCGCCTCGGCCGACGCCGCGGGCCAGCAGGCACGCGCCCTGCTCCTTCAGGCCGAAGCCGCCACCGAGCAGGTTCGGGCCGCCGAACGCCAGGTGGATGCAGGTCGAGCCGCCCTGGCACGGGCGACTTCGCTTCAGTCCGAATGTCGCATTGCCGCCCCGACGGACGGCGTCGTGACGCTTCGGGCAAGGGAACCGGGCGAGGTCGTACTGCCCGGCTCGACGCTGTACGAGATCACGTCCTACAAGGACGCCAAGGTCGTGTTCTTCGTGGCCAACGCGGATCTGGCGCGCGTCGCCCCGGGCATGGTCGTGGACGTGGTCGCCGATGCGCTGCCGGGACGCGTGTTCGTGGCCACGGTGGTGCGCGTCGCCCAGGATGCCGAGTTCACCCCGCGGACGGTCCAGACCCGCAGTGACCGGGACCGCCTGGTCTACCGGGTGGACGCCCGCCTGGAAGACCCGGACGGGGCCCTGCGGGCCGGCATGCCGGTCGAGGCCCACGTCCGAATTGCGACCCCCTGAAGGAGTCGAGGCCGACATGCCCGAACCCGCGGTACGGATGCAGGATGTCCACCACCGCCATGGCACGGTCGTCTCGCTGCGAGGACTGTCCCTGGCCGTGCGCCCGGGGGAACTGTACGGTCTGGTCGGCCCCGACGCTGCCGGCAAGACATCGGCCCTGCGCCTGATGGCCGGCGTGATGGCGCCCGCTTCCGGCACCGTTCGAATCCTGGGCAATGACCCTCTGGATGCGGGCTCGGGCGTCCGCGAAGCCCTGGGATACATGCCCCAGCGATTCAGCCTTTACGGCGACCTGTCCGTGGGCGAAAACCTGCGATTCTTCGCGGATCTCTTCTGCCTGGACCGCGTGACGTATCGGGCCCGGCGCGACCGGCTGCTGGCGCTGACCCGCCTGGCGCCCTTCCTCGACCGGCGCGCCGACGCGCTGTCGGGCGGCATGTACAAGAAGCTGGCCTTGTCGGTGGCGCTGCTGCACGAACCCAAGGTGCTGCTGCTGGACGAACCGACGAACGGCGTCGATCCCGTGTCTCGCGCCGAGCTCTGGGACCTGCTGTACGAGTTCGCCGCCCGGGACATGGCCATCCTGGTCACGACGTCCTACATGGACGAGGCGGCCCGGTGCGGCCGCGTGGGCCTGTTGCACCAGGGCGCGATGCTGGCCGAGGACACGCCGACGGCCCTGGTCGCCGGGTTCCAGGACACGGTGCTGCGGATCGAAACCGACGGCGGCGGCCCCGACGCCACGGACGCCCTCGATCCCGTGCTGTCCGACCTGGGCGACGCGGTGGTTGCCGTGACACCCCTGGGCATGGGGCTGCGCGTCGTCGTGCGAACCGCCGCGCGGGACCGCGCCACGGATCGGTTGACGGCGGCCGGCTGTCAGGTGCGGCAGGCACCACCGGGATTCGAGGATCTGTTCCTGAGCCGGGTGGCCGCGGCCCCCCACGCCATGGAGGTCCCGTGAACACGGCGCCGATCCTCGACGTCCAGGATCTGGGACGCCGCTTTGGCGACTTCCACGCGGTCCGCAACGTCACCTTCCAGGTGCCCCAGGGCGAGATCTTCGGCTACCTGGGCGCCAACGGCGCGGGCAAGTCCACGACGATTCGCATCCTCTGCGGCCTGCTGGCCCCCTCCTCCGGTCGTGCCCTGGTCCTGGGACGGGACGTGGGGCGCGAACCGGAAGCCGTGAAGCGAGGCATCGGCTACATGTCGCAGCGCTTCTCGCTCTACCCGGACCTGACGGTGGCCGAGAACCTGGACTTCTTCGGAGGCGCCTACGGACTGGCCGGCAGAACGCTGCGCACCCGCATCGACGATGGCCTGGCCGAGGTGGGACTGGTCCCGTTCCGCAACCGCCTGACCGCGACACTTCCCGGGGGCATCCAGCAACGAGTCGCGCTGGCCAACGCGCTGGTCCACCAGCCGCGACTGCTGTTCCTGGACGAGCCGACGGCGGGGGTCGATCCGGCGGCGCGACGCCAGTTCCTGGACATCGTGCGACGGCGCGTCCGGCAGGGCACCACCGTGTTTCTGACGACGCACTACCTGGACGAGGCCGAGTACTGCCGCCGGGTCGGCCTGATGGTCCAGGGGCGCCTGGTCGCCCTGGGCACCCCCGCCGAACTCAAGGCGCGCCACGCGCCGGGGACGGTCTGGGCCGTGACCACCGGGCGCACGGCGGACCTGACCGCGGCGTTTTCCAGCCAGCCCGAGGTCCTGGCGGTGCAGCACTTCGGCGCGGGCCTGCGGGTCCGGACGTCTCTTGAACCGGCGCGTTTCGCCGCGGCGGTCCTTCGAATGGACCCGAACGCGGGGGTCGAACCGGCCGATGCCTCCCTGGAGGACGTCTTCCGTGCTCTGGTGGCGGAGGACGACCGATGAGTCGCACCTCGCACGACCGGACCGCGCGTGCCCACCGGTTCGCCCGTCGCGTCCTGGCGGTCGCGCGCAAGGAGACCGCTCATATCCTTCGCGATCCCGCCACGATCTACCTGGCGATCGGACTGCCGGTCGTGATGCTGGTGGTGTTCGGCTACGGCATCACCTTCGACATCGACAACACCGCGGTCGCGGTCGTCGATCA
>JARKOL010000095.1 GCA_029975745.1 Myxococcota bacterium
AAGGACGACCTGCGAGTGCTGCTGCGCGCGCGCGTCGAGCCCGTCCTGGCGCCGCGCGAGGCCGTGTTCGAGGGCATCAACAAGGTCTATGACCGGATGCACGGCCTGGAGGGCACGGCCGGCGAGGTCCTGCAGGACGACGACCTGGGCAGCATCGCCCACGAGATCGAGGAGTCCACCAAGGACATCCTGGACGTCACCGACGAGGCGCCGATCATCCGGCTGGTCAACAGCATCCTGGGCCAGGCGGTCAAGGATCGGGTGTCGGACATCCACATCGAGCCCTACGAGAAGCACCTGTCGGTCCGCTTCCGCAAGGACGGCATCCTGCGCGAGGTGCTGCGACCGCCGCGGCGCTTCCAGGCGTCGATCGCCAGCCGCATCAAGATCATGGGCAACCTGAACATCGCCGAGAAGCGGCTGCCCCAGGACGGCCGCATCCGGCGCGTCGTGGCGGGCAAGGAGATCGACATCCGCCTGTCGACCGTGCCGACCACGTTCGGCGAGCGGCTGGTCATGCGTATCCTGGACCGGACCTCGACGATCCTGGACCTGACCGACCTGGGTCTGGACCGGAACCTCCACAACACGATGGAGGAACTGATCAGTCGGCCCCACGGCATCATCCTGGTCACGGGGCCGACCGGTTCCGGCAAGACGACGACGCTTTACGCTTGCCTGACGCGGATCAACACCCCGGACAAGAACATCCTGACGGTCGAGGATCCGGTCGAGTACCAGATCGCCGGCATCGGCCAGATGCAGGTCAACACGAAGATCGACTTCACGTTCGCGAACGGCCTGCGCGCGATCCTGCGTCAGGACCCGGACGTCGTGCTGATCGGCGAAATCCGCGACCGCGAAACGGCCGAGATCGCGGTCCAGGCGTCGCTGACCGGGCACCTGGTGTTTTCCACGCTGCACACGAACGATGCCGCGTCGGCGTTCACCCGGCTGGTGGACATGGGGGTCGAGCCCTTCCTGATCGCGTCGTCGGTGCTGGCGATGGTGGCCCAGCGGCTGGTGCGCGTGGTGTGCCGCGAGTGCCGCGTGCCCTACGACCCGTCGCCGGGTGAACTGGCGACGATGGGCCTGGCGCGCCCCGAGCCGGGCGACACGTTCTTCCGCGCCGCGGGATGTCCGGCGTGCTCGAACACCGGGTACGCGGGGCGGAACGCCATCTACGAGATCCTGCGCGTCGATGATGCGGTCCGGGAACTGGTCATGCGCAACGCCGATGCGGGCGCCCTGAAGCGGGCGGCCCTGGAGCAAGGGATGCGGACGCTGCGTCAGGACGGGGTGCTGAAGGTGCGGCGCGGGATCACGACGGCCGAGGAAGTGATGCGCGTGACCCAGGGCGACCTGGATTAGCGAGGCGCGATGCCGCTGTTCGAATACAAGGGGTTCTCGGCCAAGGGCAAGCCCGTCAGCGGCGTCCTGGAGGCCGATGGGCCGGCGGACCTTCGGGGCAAACTGCTCAAGGAGGGGGCCTACCTGACGTCCTACGCCGAGACGGGGGCGGCCGGGGCGAAGGCGGTGCGGACCGGAACCCGGAAGCCCGCCGGGGCCCAGGGCAGCTTCCTGTCGCGGGAGATCGACTTCAAGGGGATGTTCGAGCGCGTGCGGCCCGGGGATATCGCCGTGATGACGCGCCAGTTCGGCACGTTGCTGCGGGCCGGCATCCCCATGACCGAGGCCCTGACGGCGCTGGTGGCCCAGCAGGAGCGCGCCAAGCTCAAGAACGTGATGACGACGGTCCGCGAGAAGGTTCGCGAGGGCACTTCGTTGGCCGACGCGCTGGGCGAGCACCGGAAGGCGTTCTCGGACCTGTACGTCAACATGGTGCGGGTCGGCGAGGCATCGGGCACGCTGGACATCGTGCTGGAGCGCCTGGCGGACTTCCTGGAAAGCAACGTGCGCCTGCGATCCAAGGTCACGTCCGCGATGATCTACCCGGTGCTGATGGCCGGCGTGGGACTGCTGATCGTCACCCTGATGATGCTGCTGGTCGTGCCCCGGATGGTCGAACTGTTCCAGGACATGGGGGGCGAACTGCCGTTGTTGACGAAGATCCTGATCTTCCTGTCCAACACGGCAAGCAACACCTGGTTCATCGGGCTGCCCCTGACGATCCTGGGGATCTGGTGGTTCCGCCGCCACATCGCGACCGAGAAGGGGCGCTGGTGGTGGGACCGGGTCCGCCTGCGGGCGCCGCTGTTCGGGCCGGTGATCCGGCTGGTGTCGGTCGCCCGGTTCGCCCGCACGCTGGCGACCCTGCTGACGTCGGGCGTGCCGGTGCTGGCGTCGCTGGACATCGTTCGGACCATCGTCAACAACGTCGTGCTGGCCAAGGCAATCGACGACGCCAAGCTGGCCGTGCGCGAGGGCGAAAGCCTGGCGTTGCCCCTGCAGAAGAGCGGCCTGTTCCCCCCGATGATGACCCACATGATCGCCATCGGCGAAAAGACGGGTCAGTTGGAGGGCATGCTGAAGAACGTCGCGGATGCGTACGACGCCGAGGTGGACTCGCGCGTGACGATGCTGACCGCCGTCATGGAGCCCGTGATGATTGTCGGCATGGGCATCATGGTCGCGTTCCTGGTGTTCGCGATCCTGATGCCGATGCTGAAGATGAACGAGGTCATCACCGGCGGCTAGGGGACCGGTACGAAGGAGGATCCCATGAACATTCGCAACTGGCTGATCGCAAGGAAGCCGGCGCGTTCCGCGTTTCGCGGCATGACGCTGCTGGAAATCATGGTCGTCATCGCGATCATCGGCATCGTGGCGACCGCGGTGTCGGTCGGCGTCGTCGGGTATCTGAACAAGGCCCGGGTCAACGCGACGAAGTCCCAGATCGGGACCATCGCGAACGCGATCCAGATGTACGCGCTGGACGGCGACTACCCCAGCAGCCTGGCGGTGTTGACGGAAGGCGCCGGCGCGCCCCTGAAGCCCAAGCAGCTGAAGGACCCCTGGGGCCAGGAGTTCCTGTACAACTACCCGGCACAGGACCAGAACCGCGAGTTCGACCTGTGCTCGAAGGGGCCGGACCGACGCGAAGGTTCGGACGACGACATCTGCAATGACTAGGCTGGACGCTCGGCGGTCGCGGATCACGGACAAGGTCGCCGCGGCGCGCCGACGGCGGACGGCCGGCTTCACCCTGATCGAGCTGGGCGCGGTGCTGGCCATCGCCATGGTGCTGGTGGTCGCCGGGATCGCCACGCTGCAGGGCATCCGGAAGGCGGACATCAGCACGTCGGCGGCGAAGCTGTCGGCGGCGGTTCGCTACCTCTACGACCTGGCGGCGATCAACAACCGCACGTACCGGCTGGTGATCGATCTGGAAGGCAACGCCTACTGGGGCGAGCGCATTGACCTGTCCCAGACGTGCGGCACCGCGGTGCTTCCTTCCGACGAGGAACGGAAGTTCGGCAGCGACGAGCCCCCGCGCGAGACGGCTCCGGCCGGCAGCGAGGTCGAGGACGATCCCGCGACCCTGGGGCCCGACGGCCAGCCGCGGCCGCGAATCAAGGACAACCTGCTGACGCGGCGCGAATTGCCCAAGGGGATCCGTTTCATGGGGGTGATGACCAGCCACCAGGACGAGCGGACCGAGGGCGGGCAGGCCGAGGTGTACTTCTTTCCCAGCGGCTACGTCGAGCGCGCGTTCATCTACCTGGAACGGGACACCGAGATCTACACCGTCGAGACCCTGCCGTTGCGGGGGGTCGGGGTGGTCCATTCGCGGGAACTGGACCCGCGCGGTCTGCTGGACGAAGGCTAGGCGATGGGCGGACGACGCGACATCCGGGAAGCGGCCCGCGCCGGACGGTGCGTGCGCGGCTTCACGCTGCTGGAGGTCATGGTCGCGCTGATGATCCTGGGCATGGCGTTGGCGGCGATCTCGTTCGCGAACGCCTCGGCGATGAACCAGGTCAGCCGGATCACGCGCATGACGACGGCGGCCTTCCTGATGGAGGGCGTGGTCAACGACATCCATGCGCACTACGTCAGCCAGGGGTTCCCGACCAACAGCATCGAGGATCGGCGCTGTGATCTGCCGCGCGACTTCCAGAACGTCTTCGAGTGCCGATTCGACCTGAAGGCCCTGAACCTGACGCCGGACCAGGTCTCGACGCTGGTCGAGGCCGCGATGACGCAGTTCGCGGGCATGGGCGACATGGCGAACGATCCCACGGCCGATGTGGGCGCCGGCGGCATGGATCTGGGGCAGTTGGCCGTGCTGGCGCCGCTGTTCGGGCCGATGGGCCAGGAACTGATGGCGCTGTGCCGGGTGGACATCAGTCAGGTGGTCATGGGCGTGACGGCGATGACCGGCTTCCTGCCGCGCATCGTCGATGAGGTCGGCAAGCGGACGCGCCAGTTGACGGTGCGGCTGACCTGGAAGGACGGGCCGCGGGGGCGCCGGGAACTGCCCGTCCAGACGTTCATCGTGTCGCTGCCCGAGGAAGAGATGGCGGCCCGGCGGGAGGCCGAGCGCATGGCGGACGTCCAGGATGCCATCCAGGCGAACACGCCCGGCTTCGGCAACCGCGGGACGATCACGCCCCAGGGAACGCCCACGACCGCGCCGCAGGGGACGCCGACGACGGGAGGCGTCAAGTGAGGATGCGTCGGACCATCGCCGGGTTCACGCTGCTGGAGGTCCTGGTCGCCGTGGGCCTGCTGGCATTCGTGTCCCTGCTGATGGTCCAGGCGATTCGCTTGTCATTCCGGGCGCGCGAGGAGATCTCGCGGGTCGAGGAACTGAACCACGCCGCCCAGGTGGCGCTGCGGCGCATGGCGTCCGACATCTCGATGGCGTACCTGTCGAACCACGTGAACCAGCAGGAGCCCGCGACGGCGACGATCTTCCAGGGGCGGCAGGACTCGCTGCTGTTCTCGTACCTGGGGCACGAGCGGCGCAGGCGCGGGGCGCGGGAGTCGGACCAGGGGATTGTCGAGTACCGGCTGGAGCGGACCGCCGAGGGGCGGGCGTTGATCCGGCGCGAGAAGGCGACTCCCGATGCCGAGCCCGAGCGCGGGGGCATTCGCGAGACGCTGGTGACCGGGGTCAAGGACTTCCGGCTGGCCTACTGGGACGACAAGGCCGAGGACTGGAAGGACGAGTGGAAGGCGGTGATGGAGGACGCGCTGCGGTCCGGTTCGGCCGGGACGCTGTCCCCGGTGCTGGTGCCGGCGGGGTCGGCGATGATGAAGGCCGCCCAGGACAAACTGCTGGAGGACTTCAAGCTGCCGTCGCGGGTGTACGTGCGGATGGTGTTGCAGGACTCGGATGGAAACGAGTTCCCGTTCGAGACGCAGGCTCGGGTCCAGTTGCGGTTCCCGCTGAATTTCTAGCGGGGTGAGGGCAGGCGGACGCATGGCGAGGGGCGTGGACAGGCAGGCGCGGCGTTTCCGGGACAGCCGGGGCGTGGCGCTGATCGTGGTCCTGGCCGGGATCACCGTCCTGGCGGCCTTTTCCAGCGAATTCACGTACCGTGCCCGCGTGGACATCAAGGTGGCATCCAACGTCGAGCGCCAGGTGCAGGCTTATTTCCATGCCCGTTCCGCAACCGAGATCGCGCGCCTGGTGATCACGTCCCAGAAGATGGTCGATCAGGCGGTGTCCGCCTTCATGGGGCGCGGCCGCGGACCCCAGTTGTGGATGTTCGCGGGCAAGTTCGCCGAGATCTTCGCGTCCTCCAGCCTGAACTTCCTGGGGATCGACGTGATGAACCTGCGGGGCGCCGAGGGGCTGGGGGTCCAGGTGGGCGGGTTCGACCTGAAGGTCGAATCGGAGGATCGCAAGATCGGCATCAACGCGGCGGGGACGGACGCGGAAAAGCGCGCCTTGTTCGCCCGGTTGTACCCGCTGTTCGCGGGCGAGGTGGACCCGGACAGTCGCCGGACCGAGATGGACCGCAAGGCCGCGGACCTGGTGCTGAACATCATGGACTGGATCGACGCGGACGACGACCGTTCGGACATCGATTCGATGGGTAACTTCGTCCAGGCCGGCGGCGCGGGCGAGAACGTGGACTACTCGAAGCACGGCTATCGGGCCCGCAATGCCAAGATGGACACCGTCGAGGAACTGCGCCTGATCGAGGGCATGACCGACGAGCTGTTCTGCAAGTTCGGCGACGAGCTGACCGTCTACCAGACGGACAAGGTGAACATCAACGAGGCCAGTCCCCAACTGATCAAGGCACTGGTCTGCGACGCGGTGGTGGGCGATCGGGCCCTGGCGTGCGGGTACGGCCTGGCCTTCTCGGATGCGCCGATCGACCGCGGGATTTCCCTGATGGAGATGTGTCGGGACATCAAGCGTGCCCTGTTCATGCCGCCGTTCTCGAACGAGGCCGAGTTCGTCGCCTTCTGGACGCGGTTGCCCGATCCCCTGAACCAGTTCGTCGCCATCGATGGGAACCGCCTGACGCCGATGATCGGGACGCGCACGAAGGTTCTGCGGATCACCGCCCGGGGCTGGTCGGGGGCCTCCGGTCACCAGATCACCGCCGTCATCGACCAGGGTTCCGAGAACTTCCTGTACTGGAAGGAGACCGGCTTCGACGCGGGCGAGATGAGGAACCTGGGCATCGAGGCCCAGGGGGAAGCGGGGATGTCACCGATCCTGGCACGGGGGGCGCAGGCGCCTGCCGGCCAGGCAACGCCATAGGGGTGGAGCATGGGTCACCGGGTGCTGGGGGTCACGGTCGGCGCCGATAGGGTCCGCGTGGCGGTCATCGAGACGCGTCTTCGGCGGTTCGAACTGAAGGCGGTGTACGAGGTGGGCCGGCGCGCGGTGGGTGGGGACCCGCCCTGGAGCGAGGAGGTCGAGGGCGTGGCGCAGGACGAGCCGACCCTCGTCGTGCGCGAGTCTCCGGCGGCTGCCCTGGCGCGCGCCCTGGTTCCCGCGCCGTCGGCGATCGACTCGATCGTGCTGGCCTATCCGGGCGAGCGCGCGTTCCTGCGGCGCCTTTCGTTTCCCTTCAAGGAGAAGGCGCGCATCGACGCGACGCTGCCGTTCCAGATGATCGGGCACGTTCCCGTCGAGCCCGAGGACATCCACTGCGCCTACGGCAAGATCGCCGTTGATGGGGCGGGGACCGACACGCTGGCGGTGGCGGTTCCGATCGACGACTTCGCGTCGTTTCTGGGCGAGTCCCGTGCCCAGGGGCTGGACGCCGCGTCGGTCACGGTGGACGGCGTCTGCCTGCTGGCCCTGGCGCGATACCTGCCGCCGGACGAACAAGGGGCGCCGACCCTGCTGGTCTGGGCCGAGGGGACGCAGGCCGAAATGGTCGTGCTGCGCGGGAGCGAGCCGATCGTCGTGCGATCGGTCGGACTGGGCGAGCCCGTCTCTTCGGGAGGTGAGGTCAGCGCGGCCTTCCTGCGCGAGGTGTTGCTGAGCACGGCCTCGGCGTCGGAGCAGGGGGCGTCGGTGGGGCGGGTCTGGGTGGCCGGGCCGGACGCCGAGTCGTTGGCCGGACCGCTGGGCGAGGCCCTGGGACTGTCCTGCGAGGCCCTGGCGCCGGCGATGCTGTCGATTCCGGGGGCCGGGGCGCTGGCCGGTGCCGAGCCATCGACGATCAAGGCGGTTGCATTGGCGCTGACCGCCGCGCTGGCCGATGGTCCGGGTGCCCTGGACCTGCGGACCGGGATGTTCCGGGCCGAGGGGACGCACGGCCTGTTCCGGGAGCACGCGGGGTTCTTCGTCACGGTGCTGGCCCTGTTCGCGGTGCTGGGGATCGCGCATGCCTCGTTCCGGTACGTCGGTCTGGTGGCCGAGCGGGATGCCGGGATCCAGGAACTGAAGGCCTATTCGGCGCGGGTTCTGGGCCAGGAACGGACGGACTTCGACGCGGTGCTGAAGACGGTCAAGACGGTGTCCGCGGAGGAGTTTCAGGTGTTTCCGGCCTGGACCGGCGTGGACACGTTGAACCGCCTGTCCGCCACCGTGATGGCCATCGGCAAGTCCAAGAACGCCGGCGCCGCCGGATTCGCGACCGCCGAGGAAATGGAGACGCTGGGCATCAAGGGGGACGCGCCCTACGCGGTCGAGTTCGAGTCCTTCCGGGTCGAGCCTCGGCTGGCCTCCGTCCGCGGCGAGGCCGAGACGATCGAGGTCTTTGACGACTTCGTCAACCGGTTGAAGGCGGATCCCTGCTTCCACGACGTCGTCACCGAGAGCACCGAGCGCATCCAGTTCCAGCGTCACCAGGGATGGCAGCGGTTCTCGATCCGGATGACCGTCGATTGCGCCGCGAAGAAGGCGAAGGGGGCGACGAAATGAAGGTCTTCGAGACACTGGACACGATGCTGGGGCGGATGACGCCCCGGGAGCGGCGACTGACCGGGATCCTGGTGGCGGCCGTCCTTGCGGTCGTCGTCGCGGGCGCCTGGGTGGGCAGCGCGACCTTCTTCGGGGCCGTCCAGGAGGAGATCGACCACGGGCGCGAGGTCATGGCGCAGTTGCGGCAGCTGGCGCCGCGCTATCTGGAGGTCAGCGAGGACCGCCGGCGCATCGAGGAGGCCATCCGCGGCAATCGGCAGTCCGTGCGCGCGATGTCGAACGAGTTGTTGAAGCAGATCGAACTGTCCGCGGTCATCCAGGGGGCCACGGGCAGCACGCTGGCGGACATCGTTTCGTTCGAGGGCAAGACCAGCGAGACCCCGATCGACGCGGGTCGAAAGAAGACCCCGGCCAAGGGGAAGGGCAAGGAGGCCGCGGGGGGGATTGTCCAGGTCGAGCAGAACCTGGAGTTTCGCGAGGTGCCGGCGAAGGACCTGTTCCGGTTCCTGGACGCCGTCGAGCGCTCCAAGCAGTTGATGTTCGTGACCCGGGTCGATGCCACTCGGAAGTTCAACGACAAGGCCAACGTCCGGGCCACGGTCGGGATCGCGACCTACGTCTACAGCGGCGAGGCGGAAGCCGCCGCGCCCGTCGCGGCCGTGGATTCGCCGGACTGAGGTTCCCGGGTTCGGGAGATCGCGGGTCCGCCCAGAGGGATGGGCCCGCAGCAATGAGGCGCCGATGACGTTCGATTGGTTGAAGAAGCCGGTTGTGCAGCGCGTGGGCCGGATCGCCGGCTACGTCGTGTTCGGGATGGTCGTGTTCACCATCGCGACCATCGTGACGTTCCCCACGCCGAAACTGAAGTCCTACCTCGAGAACCGGCTATCGACCGGCGGGCGGATCGTCCGGATCTCGGACATGTCCCTGCGGGGGTTGGCGTCCGCCCGGCTTTTCGGGGTCGCGCTGGAATTGCCCCCGGCCCAGCACACGCTGCCCGACGGGCAGATCGAGACCCAGAAGCGCCGCCTGGCCCTGGATCAGGTCGATGTGTCGGTGGGGCTGTTCCGGCTGTTGTTCGGGGGGCTTTCGGTCGAGTTGACCATTCACGACGGCGATGGCGTGCTGGGACCCCTGCGACTGGTGCGATCCGGCGGACGCATCACGGCATCCCTGGACACGGTCCGCGACTTCCCGATTCCCGACGAGTTGCCGTTGTTCGGGGTGCGGTTCGATGGACGTCTGCAGGAGGCACGCATCCGGCTGGACTACGACGAGAAGGCCGGGCTGGCCGAAAGCACCGGCGACGTGGAACTGAAGGGCAGCGGCATCCGGGCGATCCAGCCGACGCTGCGTTCCCGGGCTCAGGGAAACGTGACCCTGTCGGACGCGAGCCTGGGCGCGCTGGTGCTGGAGGTCCACCTGGGCAAGCGCTCCAACATGGGTGCGTTCAAGGCCGATCGACGGTCGCCCCTGGGGGACGAGACGCTGGTCCACCTGGCCCGAGCCGAACTGGACGGCAACGACATCAAGGCACTCGTCGAGGGCCAGTCCACCATCCGGCTGGCGCCGGGAAAACCCCTGGGCGAGAGCCAGTTGAACCTGGAGGCGGCCTTCAGCTTCGCCGACGCGTTCATCGACCGCAAGGTGAAGAGTGGCGCCGAGGTCCGGACGCCGAATGCGTTCCTGCGGACCCTGTTGTCGATGGATCCCCGCTGGCGAAACGCCCAGTCGGGCAACTACTGGGGCGTCGTGTGTACCGGGATGCTGTCCCGGCCTGTCTGCAACCCGAAGAAGCCGGCCATCCGCGGGGGGGACTTCAAGGCGCCGCCCAAGGAGGAGCCCGAGGTCGAGGAGCCGGCCGCGCCGGCACCGACCCCCTCCGCGCCCGCGCCCGCGCCCCGACCGACCCCGGCCGCGCCGACGCCGCGGACCACCGCGGCTCCGGCCCCGTCCACGGCGCCGCTCCCGGTGATTCCCCCGTCCGCCGTCCCGGGACCGGCCCCGATGCTGCCGGCGCCCCAGTTGACGCCGCCCCCGCGCCGAGACCTGCCCCCGCCGGTCGAGACACCGCAGATCGAGGCGCCGCCGCAGGTCCAGGCCGCACCCATCGACCAGGTCAATGCCCCGATGGAGGTGCGAACGGCTCCCCTTCGCCCCACGGTGATTGGTCGGGCGCGACTGCGCGGCATGGCCGCCGAGGAGGAGGCCGGCGACAGCCCCGCGGAGGGCGAGGCGCCTTCCGTTCCCGGGGAGGAAGAGTAGGCGCGTCCGGTCCCCTTGCGGGCGGCATCTTCGGGTTTTGCCCGTGATTACAGTTGTTTGTGTTCTGGTGTCGCGCGGGTGCATTCCGCCGCCGGCCCGGTGTACAATCGCCTTGTCCTATCCCATTCGGAGGTTGTGATGAGGCGAGCCATCCTGGTGTCCCTCGTGCTGGTGGCCGTTGCGGCCGTCGCCTGGGCCCTGTGGTTCCTGCGGCCTGACCCGACCGGCATGGCCGTGGGGCGCATCGATCCGGCCGAGCGCAGACAGCACGCCGAACTCTGGCAGGCC
>JARKOL010000104.1 GCA_029975745.1 Myxococcota bacterium
TCTGAAACCGGGGGCTCGCCTGTCCGCCCTGATGGAGCTTCCGGTCACGTACGTGTTTTCACACGACAGCTTCCACGTGGGCGAGGATGGTCCCACGCACCAGCCGATCGAACACCTGTTGATGCTGCGTTCCATCCCGGGAATGACGGTGTTCCGCCCGGCCGACGCGGTCGAGGTGGCCGCGGCGTGGACCTTCGCGGCTCGTCGGGACCGCGGCCCCGTCTGCATCGTGACCACCCGCCAGGCCGTGCCTCGCTTCGAGCGCCCGGCCGCCGCCGACGTCCAGGCCGCGCTGCGGGGGGCGTGCGTCATCGGCGACTGGCTGGCCGCCGGGCAGGTCGCGCCGGACCTGGTCGTGATTGCCACGGGGTCCGAGGTCTCCTCGTGCGTTTCGGCCGCGCCCTTGCTGGCGGATCGCGGGCTGTCGGTCCGCGTGGTATCCATGCCGTCGATCGAGCTGTTCCTGGCCCAGCCGCCTGAATTCCAGGACGCGATGCTGCCGCCGCACATCCGTCGGGTGTCCGTCGAGGCGCAGACGACGATCGGTTGGCATCGGCTGCTGGGACCGCACGGGGTGGCCATCGGGCTGGATCGATTCGGGATTTCGGCGCCCGCGGGCGAACTGAACCAGGTCTTCGGGTTCACGCCCCAGAGGGTCGCCGAGCGGATTCTTTCCGCGGTTTCCTGACCGTCCGCGTTCGCGGCGCCTTGGCAGGCGAGGGCACCAGCGCCGGCCCCATCCGTTCGCGCAGGAACTTGGCGATCCGCAGGTTGACCACCATCGGGTATTCGATCGGCGTGTAGTGGGTGCCCCCCCGCACGATCATCAATTCGGCGTCGGGGATCTGGACCGACATTCGCCGCGAAAGCTCGACCGGGGTGAACAGGTCCTTCTGGCCCGTGATCAGCAGCGTGGGTACGGTAATCGTGGGCAGCACGTCCCGGGTGTCGTGATCGCCCAGGGCCTTGAAGATTCGGGAATACGCCACGAAGTCCAGGCGCACGTACTCGCGGGCAACGTGGAAGAACACGCGCTCGTCCAGGGTCGGGCTGGCCAGGCCGACGATCTTGGCCAGGGCCAGCGGGAACCGGGTCGCCACCGCCAGGGGACCCAGGGTGCCGATCACGGGGGACGCATGCTCCAGCAGCGCCAGCATCGGGGGGGCTGCCGTGCGCATCCAGTCGGCGCGAAACGCCGTCTCGAACGGCCGACCGTGGGTGCCGTTGATCTGGATCAGGGCCTGGAACAACTCCGGCCGGCGGCGGTACGTCTCGAACGCCACCTGGACGCCCATCGACCAGCCGATGACGACGGCGGTTCGGATCCCCAGAGCCTGAAGCACGTCCTCGAGGTCGTCGCAGTGGCGGTCGATCCCGTACGCATGGGGATCCCTCGGGGCGGACGAACCGAACAGCCCCCGATAGTCCCAGGACACGATGCGCCAGGTCCCCGCGAAGTGTTCGGCCAGCGGGCGCCAGGCGTCGAAGTTCCCCCCCAGGCCGTTGCACAGCACCATGGTGGGGCCGTCGAACAGGCCGGCCTCGGACACGGCCAGCCGCGTGCCGTCACGGGACTCGACGAAGTGGTGCCGGACGAAGTCGATGTGACCGCTGTTCATTTCGGGCACCGCAGCAGCTCGGGCACGAAGCGATCCTCGACGGTGCCCCAATAGGCGCGATCGGTTCGCAGGCGCACTTCGAGATTGCGGAACATCGGAATGCCCAGGAAACCGTTCTCGCTCAGGATGGCCAGGACGCGGGCCTCGGCGGGGGTTCCCTGGCCCTCGATCGCGACCAGGTAGTCCGCCGGACGTCGCATCGGCGTGATGGACGTTTCGGGGTTCTTGCCGTGGTTGGCAATGCAGGCGATCGCGAAATAGGCCGTCTCGAACTGGCGACGCAGCGTCTCCTCGCCGGTGGGCTGCTGGACCGGCCGAGAGTGCGTGGCGACCTGCTTGCCGGAACCGCCGCACGCGACCAGCGCGAGCGACGCGATTGTCAGTACGGTGGTGCGGATGCTCATGGCACTTCCCCTGGGTTGATGGCCTGCCCGGGAATCATAGCGTGTTTGGCGCGTGGGGCAAGTTCGTGCGGCGAGGAGGGCTCCTTCGAACTCGAAGGAGCCGGCCACCGCCTACTGGACGAGTTCTGCGCACCAGGACATTTCCAGCTTCATGTAGTACTGAAGGTCCACGGTCGCCGTCGCATCGACCACCAGCCAGTAGGTCGTGCCCTGGACGGCGTCGAACGTGAAGCCGTCATGGCTCCACATCAGGCAGTTGGCGCCGCTGCACGTGGCGCCTTCCAGCAGGTACACGTCCAGTTCGGCGGGAAGCGGGCTGGCGCCCCCCGATCCGTTCATCGTGATCGTGACGGGGCCGGACTGCGGAGCGATGAAGCGGTAGACCTTCTCCGCGCCCGTGGCGTACCGCTGGCAGCTGCCGCCATAGAAGACCACGCTGCTGCCGTTGGGGCTTTGGCCGTTCCGGCTGCTGAAGACGACGGGGTTCAGATCGCATGTGTACTTCTGGTCCGAAGCCGAGACGCTGGGGCACGGACCGCTGGTGCCGCACTTGCCGGAGCCTTCGTCGCATGCGAGACCGTCCGGACACGACCCGCACGAGCCGCCACAACCGTTGTCCCCGCACACCCGACTGCCGCACTCCGGCACGCAGATGCACTTGCCCTCGCTGAAGTTGCAGACGCTCGGCGAGGTGCAGGAACCGCAGAAGCCGCGACAGCCGTCGGGACCGCACTCGCGGCCGACGCACTGGCGGATGCAGCCCGGGTCGATGGCCCCAGGGTCGGTGCCGCCGGAGTCGGTCGGGGCATCGGGGGGCGTCACGGTGTCGGGCGTAGCCGCGTCGGGAGGCACGACGTCGTCCAGGGTGTCCGGTTCCGTTCCGGGGTCGGGGCGCGGACCCGGGTCGGTCGGTCCGGCATCGGGGATCACCACGACCGGCACGTCGTCGATCACCGGACCGGGATCCTTGGGCCGGGGCAGTGGACCCTCGTCGCAGGCAAGGAACCCGACCAGACAGGCCAGGACCAGAAGCGCCGGAACGCGATGTCGCAAGAGGCCACCTCGACGCTACGAGTGTTGGTCCACCGACCCGCGTCAGGGTTCCAGCGGGTTGTACTTGGTCACGATGACCGGGTCGCCGTTCGTCTTCGAGAACTCCTGGAAGGGCGCCTGGACGTTGGTGCAGCACACCTTGCCGACGTCCCACATGTCCCAGGTCTGCATCGCCTTGGACAGCGTGCGCTCGTACACCGGCGTCGAGTCGTTGATGAACACGCGAATGGTCGGGTAGGACGCCCCGAAACCATGGTCGTCGTAGTAGTGGACGCCGACGCGGTAGCAGCGGTCGGGCTCGGGGATGGTGTAGGTGAAGATCTCGGGCCCGGCCCCATCCGTGTCGTCCAGGTCCAGGCTGGGCTGGTACCGGGGGTCGCTGGCGAAGTCCATCCGCCAGGTCGGGCGGAAGTTGTTCCAGAAGCAGTCGTAGGTTCCGTCGAAGTAGCCGTAGGGCTCGCCGCTGGTCGGATCCTTGCGCGACCCCGACGCGAACGGGTGGACGACGTGCAGGTCCATGTCGGCGCCGCAGTCGGCGTTCTCCCAGCACTGGTCCGTCTGATCGAGGTCCGCGGGGGTGTTCCACGTCAGCTCGACCAGGCAGCCCTCGGGGGCCTGGACCTCGATGATCCGCTCGCAGTCCGAACGGCAGCCGTCCTCGTTCTCGACGGCCAGCATGAACCGGTAGGTGCCGATCACGTTCGGGGTGAACGTCGGGTCCTTGAACTGGGCCGACGGGTCGAAGATCTGCTGCGATCCCTGGGGCTGGTCCACGGTCCACAGGCGCTTGGCGATGCCGCCGCCCAGCATCGGGTCGTAGCTGCGGTCCTTGAACTGCAGACGCGTCATCGGAACGATCGGGCTGCCCTCGGCCAGGGGCTTGCCGGCGACCAGCACCTCGAATTCGCACACGGCGCACTCGGCCTCGACGCCCAGGCCCGTCAGCGGCACCTCGACGGTGGACCGCGGCGAGCTGTTGTCGACCAGCAGCGTGCCGATGTCGGCCAGGGGCTTGCCCTCGTCGTCCACCTGGACGGACTGGGGGACGTACGCCACGCGGAAATCGCGGCGATCGCCAGGGCTCAGGACCAGGGGATTCGCGGCGTTGAACGCACCCAGGGGATCCAGTTGCAGGAAGAACTCCTGGCTGGACTCCTCGGACAGGCGGACGTCGGAAACCGACACGTTCTCGTCGCCGCAGCTTTCCAGGTACACCGCGATGACCTTCGGCCTGGGCACGACGACCGAGCCGAAGTCGATCGGCGTAGGCGTGACCTTCAGGCACGGGCCGCCCCAGTTCGCGCGCAGCTCCACCTCCAGCCCCCTGCCGGCCTGGGCGTCGAATCGCGGGTCGTTGGAAAAGAGGATCAGCATCGCGTTCGCCTTGTCCCCATGGCCGGCGGCGTAGCGGACGGGCACCGTGAAGCTGGAGTTCCGCGGGATGCGGAGGGGCTCGCAGTGGTCGGAGCCGATCTCCTGGCCCTGGGGCTTGATGCCGATGGGCTTGGTGTTCGGCTCGCCATCGACCCGCGCGCACCCCCACAGGAAGCTGAACCCGGCATCGCCCGAGAACGCGATCTTGTCGATGAACAGGTCGCCCAGGCCGCTGTTCAGGATGTTCAGGGTGCCGTCGGTCTGCTGGCCCTCCATCACGTAGCCCAGGTCCAGAATCGTCGGGTTCGCCAGGATGTTGGGGACCGCCTTGGTGACGCGAATGGTCATGTTCAGGGCCGGGCGCTCGGGGTCGTCGCTGGTGATGGTGACGGTCGCGGCGCGATCGCACGACACCGCCTGCGGCGCGAACTGCACCGTGATACCCAGGGCCGAAAGCCCGTCGGGGCCCATCCCGTCCATGCCGCGCGGATCGATGGCGACCGGCAGGACCACGCCGTTGCCGATCGTCAGGGTGAAGGGTTCGATGCCCGGTTCGTCGCCGTCACACCCCTGGGTCATGGCGATGCCGACGGCGGAAACGTTCAGGATCGCCTCGCCGGAGTTCACGACGTTGAACGAGTATTCCAGGTCCATCGTGACGTCCAGGGTGGACGGATCGACCTCGACGCGGGGGCGCTTCAGGGCGCTTCCGCCGCCGCATGAGGCGATGGCAAGTGCCGACACGGCAAGAACCAGAATCGGAATCGGATGTCTCACGTCGTCCCCCGTTCGAATGGGCGGCCGGAAGGCCGCGGGAATGATACCTGAAAGATCGGCGTCGTCACAAGCCGCCAGGAGGCCAGGGAAGGAGAAAGGTCCCTCCCGGTACCCCGCTGTCCGGGTGGGTCAACGCAGCCCGAACATTCCCATGCAGTTCGCGGCACCCTGGCCCAGTTCGCTTCGCAACAGGATCACGGTGATCAGGAGTCCGCCCAGCACCAGCGCGCGCAGAACCACCGGGAGCACGGGAGGACGTTCCCGATCGGGACCGAATCGATTGCCCAGCGGCATGGTCATTCCCCCAGACTGCCGGCGAAGAACTCGAAGGGCAGCGCCTCATCGACGTCCATGCCCTGGTCGTCCGCCAGCGTCTTGTGAATCATGGCCACAATCTTGCGCCCGTCACGGCTCCAATGGATGCCGGACAGGACGATCTTCGCGTAGCCCGAGGCGCCGCGAGGAACGTCAATGGACTGGAACGACAGCAGACGGCCGTCCCGAAGAACCGCGATCTCGTAGCGATGCCCGCGAGGGATGCCGATGAGCGTGTGCCGTTCGTCCGGCGCGATCTGGGAATCGCGTCCCTTGTCGGTGATGCGGTGGCGCTTGCGCGCGTCCTCGGTGATCCGCCGCTCCCGGGCGGGGTCCTCGATGGGGTAGGCCTTCTCCTGCTTGTTGTTCGCGAAGGAACGCAGCGACAGGAAGGTGCCGCGGTCCGCATCCACGACCTTCAGCAGGAACCGGGAACCGTCCTCGGAGAACCCCAGGAACTGGACCGAGCGCTTCACCTCGCGGGCGGCGTTCGCGGCGGCGGGTGCGAGCAGCGTCGCGACGCAGGCGGCGATCAGCAGTGGCTTCATGGAAATCCCCTCCACCAGGTGCCCGGTGCCTAGAGGCCCAGCAGCCGCGAGTACGAGTCCCGCGTGGCTCGGGCCGGGAACCGCCATCCCTCGACGACATCCCGGATGCAGTTCACCAGGGGCATGTCCCGCACGCCATCCAGGGCCTCGACCGCGACCGAATCCACCGTGCCGGTCGCGTCAACCCCGAAATCCAGGCGGACCGTCACCATGGATACCGGGGGGGAGCGCATGCGGCTCTTGCATTCCAGGAAACGCGGGTGCTCCGCCTTCAGGAACGCATCCATCGACAACGGAGGCGGCTGCTGGGGCGGGGCGGGCACGGCCGGTGCCGCGGGCGCAGCCGAAACCGCGGGCGCGGCCGAAACCGCGGGTGCGGCAGCGGCGGGGGGCGTCGAGGGGGCCTGGTCCGGTGCGGTGGTCGTGCCGGGAAGTCCGGCCCGGGAGGTTGCCGCGGACAAGGGAGCCGTCGGACGGTCGGGGGCGGTCCGGGGCGCGGGAGGATTCGTTGGCGCGGGCATCACGGCCGGCGCCAGGTTCCGCCCGTTGACCAGGACGACGGCGCCGGTGCCCAGGGCTCCCACGACCAGAAGCGTCGCGAGCCCCCAGAGGACGCGCCGTCGATTCCGGCGGCGGCGGGCGACGCGGTCCCAGGACTGGAGCAGATCCGCGAACTCCCGGACATCGGGGGTCTGGCCCGGTGGCGTCGTGCCCGCCCCTCCAGCGGAGGAGGGCGGGGGCTCGGCACCCACGGCGCCCGCATCGACGGGGGCGGTGGCGGCGGGGGGCGCGGGCCAGGCCGGTGCGAGGATGACGTCCTCGTGTCCCGCCCTGGGCGCCGACGGCGTCGGATCCCCGGGAACAATCGGCAGGGTCGGAATCGGCTCGGTGCGCAGCCTGGCGGACCGCGGCTGCCACAACGGCTCGTCGGGCTGGACCTCGCCCGCGCGCCGCAGGTCGAAGGACGGCGTCGAGAGATCCCCGTACAGCTGGTCGGCAAGGCCCGCGGGGCCGGTCACGCGGGGGCCGGTGGCCGTCCCGCGCGGCGGCGGACGTCCCGGGGTGGGGGCCGTCGGACGTGGCGCCGCGGTCGGGGTGGGAACGTCCGGCGAGGGGGCACCGGGGCTTCCCAGCGCGGCCACGAAGTTCGCCGGGCCCACCTCGTCCGGGTGCCGCAGCAGGTGGGCCTGGCCGCACTTGCGGCAGGCGAATCGCACCGCGCGGCTCAGGACCAGGGCGTCGTCAATCCGGTACCTGGCCTGGCAGTGTACGCACGAGAAGACCATCATTCACCCGGGTCTGTCATCGACGGCAGCGGCGCGCCGGGTGCAATCCTAGCAGAATCGGTCTGGCGACTCCAAGGCTGTTTGACTGCGGCGTCCCGGCCGCCTACCATTCCCATGCACGCGGGGAGGCCGGCATGCTCAAAGGCGACCTGAAGACGTGGATCCTGTTTGTCGCAGGGGGAGTCGCGTTGGCCAGCCTCGGCTGCGGCGGCGGCCTGAAGTGTCCGCCGGGAACGGTGAAGGACGGCGACACCTGTCGCGCGGTGCAGGACACGTCGCTGCTGGACGGTTTCGTTCTGCCCGAAGTGCCGCTGACGGACCCCGGTACCGGCGATCCGGATGTCGAGGATCTTCCCGATGCGGCCCCAGGGGACGTCCCGTCCGACACGGGCGCGAAGGATCCTGGCGGCACGGACCACTTCCCCGGCGGCGTGATCGGGGCCGCGTGCAGCAAGAACTCGAACTGCCAGAACGAGATCGTGCCGGACGGCGTCTGCCTGGGTTGGGAACAGACGACCTACTGCACCCGGCTGTCCTGCCAGGAGCCCGGGCGGCAGTGCCCCGAGGGCGCCTTGTGCATGGGCATCACCCCCCGGAACCCCGCCTGCGCCGCGGCGTGCGAGTCCGACGCGGACTGTCGCCCCGCCGAAGGGGTCCTGTGCAAACTGATCCCCGATCCGGACGGGGACCTGGTCCGCATCTGCCACGGGGTCATCAGCCAGCCGCACTCGATTGGCGAGCCGTGCATCGGCGCGGCGGATTGCGCCGGCGCGATGGGGTGCCTGACCAACTTCGAGGCGGGCTACTGCACGTCGCTGCGTTGCGGGGTGGACGAGCCTTGCCCCGACGGGGCCCAGTGCATCCGGGTCGGCGGCAATCCGGTCTGCCTGAAGGGGTGCGCGGGTGCGGGCGACTGCGTGTTCAGCGGCG
>JARKOL010000127.1 GCA_029975745.1 Myxococcota bacterium
GGCGTCGCCCCCGGCGGCGTCAGTGATAGCCGCCGCCGTGACCGACCTTGCCGCGGAAAACCCGGAAGATCCAGATGGTGTAGCCGATCACCACGGGCATCCCCATGCCCGCGAAGATCAGCATCACGGTCAGCGTGGCTGCCGAGGAGGAGGCATTGAAGGCCGTCAGATCGAACTCCCGCCCCAGGGACGACGGCACCAGCAGCGGGAACAGGCCCAGGAACGCGACCGCCGTCTGGCACGCAATCGCCGTCGAGGACGCCAGGAACGCCCACGCCAGACGACCGGCCCCCAGCAGCACCGGCACCGCGGCCAGCGCGCCCACCGCCCCCGCCAGGAACACCCAGAACAACGGATGCCCCGGCGCGAACCGGCCAGGCGCCGCGAAGAACGTCGCGAACGTCATCACCGCCCACAGCGCCGCCCAGCCGATCCAGGCCCGACCCGCCCACACGATCATCCGATCGTGCAGGGCGTCCTCGGTCTTGATCGCCAGGTACAAGGCGCCGTGCGTCACGAACATCACCAGGACCAGCAGGCCCACGCCAATCGCGTAGGGATTCAGCAGGCCGAGGAAGGTCCCGACGAACTCGCCCCGACCGTCCACCGGCAGGCCCTGCAGCACGTTGCCCACCGCCACGCCGAACAGGATCGGCGGCAGCAGGCTGCCCAGCCCGAAGGCCCAGTCCCAGGCCCGCCGCCAGCGCGGCGAATCCACCTGGTTGCGGAACTCGAACGAAACCGCCCGGAAGATCAGCGCCGCCAACAGCAGGAAGAACGCGATGTAGAAGCCCGAGAACACCGTGGCGTAGACCGGCGGAAACGCCGCGAACAGGGATCCGCCCGCCGCCAGCAACCACACCTCGTTGCCGTCCCACACCGGAGCAATCGCGTCCATGTGGACGCCGCGCTCGCGCTCGTCCTTCGCGAACAGCGACAGCGCCCCGACTCCCAGGTCGAACCCGTCCAGAATCGCGTACCCGATCAACAACACCGCGTACAGCGCGAACCAGGCGACTTGCAGCGTCTGCCACTCCATCACGCCACCTCCGGCTCGGGGGTGCCCGGCAGCGGAGCCGGCCCGTGATTCAACTCCCGCACCAGGACGAACAGGTACAACGACAGCAGCAGCGTGTAGATCGACCCCAGAAGCACCAAACTGAACACCAATTCACCCGAAGTCACCGTGATCGATACGGAATCCGCCGTGCGCAGGAACCCGTACACCGTCCACGGCTGGCGCCCCACCTCGGCCGTGATCCAGCCCAACTGGTTCGCCAGCAGCGGCAGCGGCCCGGCAACAATCAGCAACAGGTGGTACCAGCGCGTCGCCTCCAGGCGCCCCAGCCGCCACAACAGCAGCCCCAGCGCCATGACGCCCAGGAACAGCCCGCCCAGCATCACCATCGAATGGAACGACACGAAGGGCAGGAACAGGGGCGGCAGATCCTCCTTCGCGAACGCGTCGGTGCCCTTGACCTCGGCGTTCACGTCACCGAACGCCAGCCAGGACGCCAGGCCCGGAATGCTGACTTCGGCCGCCAGACGCGGCGGGTCCCCCATCGGGATGCCGAAGACCGCCAGCGGCGCCTGCTTCTGGGTCTGGTACAGGCCCTCGATCACGGCGAACTTCGCCGGTTGGTCGCGCGCCACCTGGACCGCGTGCCAGTGCCCCGTGGGCACGGCCGCCAGGATCGAGAACACCAGCCCCGCCACCAGCGACAGTTTCAGGGCCCGGGACGCGATCTCGGGTGTCCGGCCCTTGCGCAACAGCCACGCCGCCGCCGCCGCCATGAAGAAGGCACCCGTGATCATCGCCGCGGTCATCTGGTGGAAGAAGCGCGGCCACATGGAACTGTTGAAGACCGCGTCATAGAAGGATGTCAGGACCGCGCGCCCCTCCACGACCTCGAAACCCGCCGGCGTCTGCTGCCACGAGTTCGCCACCAGGATCCAGAAGGCCGACAGCGTCGAGCCCACGGCCACCATCAGGATCGAGAACCAGTGGACGCCCCGGGAAACCCGGCCACGCCCCAGCAGGTACACCCCCAGGAAGGCCGATTCCAGGAAGAAGGCAAAGATGGCCTCGGCCGCAAGCGGCGCCCCGAAGATGTCGCCGACGAACCGGGAGTAGGACGCCCAGTTCGTGCCGAACTGGAACTCCATCACGATGCCGGTCGCCACGCCCAGCGCGAACGTCAGCCCCAGCAGCTTCGCGAAGAAGCGCCCCATCCGCTCCCACAGGGGGTCCCCTGTGCGCCACGCCATGCCCTCGACGACGACCAGCAGCCACCCCAGGCCGATCGAAATCGGCGGGAACAGGAAGTGGAAGCCGATGGTCATTGCGAACTGGAGGCGCGCCAATAGCACCGGGTCCATCGCTCGTCCCTCCGAATGACAAGAGGCCGGATTCGGGGTTCCCGCGCAATGCTATCACGACATCGGCGGAAACCGGGTTCGTGGACTTTCCGCGTCCCCAAAAAACAGGTTTGCCTTTTTGGGGCCACAATCCCTACAATCCCCCTGGTTTCGAGGCTGCGCCCCAACCGGAGAACAACATGATCATCCGTAGTTTTGCGAAATTGTCCGCCCTCGTGCTGGTTTTCGGACTGGCGGCATGCGAGGACGGCGGCGTCGTCCCAGGCATGGATCTGGGTGGCAACGACCAGCCCGACAGCATCACATCGACCGATGAGGGCGGCGAACCCGATGACGTGAACGAGGACCGGGATCTGGGGCCCAAGCCCGACGGTGCCGTCTGCATCCCGAACCAGACCGAGTGCGTCGGCTCGACCTTCCGGAAGTGCAAGGCGGACGGTTCCAGTTGGACCGAGACCCTCTGCGAGCAGGGAACGGTCTGCTCGTCCCAGGGCTGCGTCGAGACGGCCTGCACGCCGAACGCCGTCGAATGCAACGACGCGGGCCAGGTGGTCGTCTGCAACGTGGATGGCAGCGGCTACGGCGCCCCCACCGACTGCGACATCGGCTACGAGTGCGTGTCCGGACAGTGCCTGCCGGAGATCTGCACTCCCGGAATGACCGAGTGTACGGCCACCAGCATCCTGTCGTGCGTCGGCAATCCGCCGCAGTGGGTCGAAACCCCCTGCGCGCCGACCGAGATCTGCTTCAAGGGCATGTGCGTCGAGTGCTTCGTCGATGCCCACTGCGAAAGCCCGCTGATCTGCAACGAGGGCCGCTGCAACCCGGTGCCGCTGACCATCACGACCGTCGAGCTGGCGGTGGGCCAGATCGAGTCGGCCTACTCGATGACGATGGAGGCGATTGGCGGCACGGCCCCGTACGCGTGGTCCAAGGCCAGCGGCACCCTGCCGACCGGTCTGACGCTGGCAGCTAGCGGCACCATCTCGGGCACCCCGACGGTCAAGGGCGACTTCGCCATCACCATCGCGGTCACGGATGACGCGGGCTTCACCGTCTCGAAGGACTACACGCTGCGGATCCTGGACCGGGGCCTGGCCATCACCTCCCGATCGCCGCTGCCCGACTGCGAGGAAGGCACCCCCTACTCGTTCACGTTCAAGGCGATCGGCGGCACCGAGCCCTACGGCTGGAACAAGCGCGCCGGCACCTTCCCGACGGGCCTGTCGCTGTCGTCCGAGGGCGTGCTGTCCGGCACCCCCGAGGCGCACGGCACCTTCGACTTCACGCTTCGCGTCGTCGATGATCAGCCCACGGCCGCCCAGGGCGACTTCAAGCTGACCTGCAAGATTGCGCCGCTGAACATCATCGGGGATCAGGTCTTCGATCTGTGGCTGATCAAGATCGTCATCCTGCCGGTCATCACCATCATCGACCCGATCCCCGTGCCGTACAACACGCAGCTCCAGGCCAAGGGCGGCGTGAAGCCCTACACCTGGCGCGAGACCGAACTGTCCGGGCTGATCAAGACCTTCATCCCGAAGGCGGGCATCCCCCAGGGGCTGACGCTGTCCTCCGACGGCAAGCTGTCCGGAGCGGTCACGGACTCGTCGCTGGTGTTCGAACTGAACATCCCCTTCATGAACCTGCCGACACTGAAGGGCTTCTTCTTCATGGGCGAGGTCCGGGATTCGCAGTCGCCCGCCGATTCGGATTCCGCGATCTTCCTGATCCCCACCGTCGCCGTGAACCTGGGCTTCTAGTTCTTCCCCGAAATCACCGAACCGCTAGCCACGCCGACCCGATGCGATCGCGCGCCGCACCAGCACGTCCACCAGGGCCGGGAAGGACAGGCCGGCTGCCGCGGCGGCCTTGGGGAACAGCGAGACCTCGGTCAGGCCCGGAATCGTGTTCGTTTCCAGGGTGATCAGGGCGCCATCGGGCGACGCGATGAAGTCGGTGCGCGAGAAGCCGGACAGCATCAAGGCGCGATGGGCCCGAACGGCCAGCGAGGACACCCGATCCGCCAGGTCCGACGGGATGGGCGCGGGGCAGATCTCGTCGGCCTCGTTGGCATCGTACTTGGCCTCGAAGTCGAAGAACTCGCGCTTCTTGACGATGATCTCGATCGCCGGCAGCGCCCGGGGCACGCCGGTCTCTGGATCCTCCAGGACGGGCACGGACAGTTCGCGCCCCCTGGCGAACGACTCGATCATCACGCGACTGCCCAGGGCCGCGGCCTCGCGGGCGGCTGGCCCAAGACGCCCGGGTTCGCGGACGATGTGAACGCCCACGCTGCTGCCCTGACGCGGCGCCTTGACGACACAGGGCAAGCCCAGGCGTTCCATCACGCCATCCTGCCAGCCGTCGTGTGCCAGGTCGTCCGCGTCCAGCAGGACCGCATCCGCCGTGGGAATGTCATGCGCGTGGTACACGGCCTTGGACAGCCACTTGTCCATCGCGACGGCCGACCCGATGACATCGGCGCCAACGTAGGGGACATGCATCAGGTCGCACAGTGCCTGGAAGCGCCCGTCCTCGCCGTACAGGCCGTGCAGCGCCAGGAACGCGCACGCCGGAGCCGACGCGACCATCCGGGACACCGCCTCGCCCAGGTCCACGAACGTGCCGTGGGCGTCCAACGAGTCCAGCGCGGGAAACGCGAACCTTCCATCCCGGCCGATCACGACCGGCACCGGCTCCCAGGAGGTCTGCGCCAGGTTCCGGGCCACGACGCCCCCCGAGCGCAACGAGACCACATGCTCGGAGGACTCGCCCCCCATCAGGACCAGCACCTTGCGCGAACCGTTGTCCAATTCAACCTCCGAAGCGGCAGCCGGGTCAGCCCGGAAACTCCACGCGCCCCCGGGAATCCCGGTCCACGACCCGCCGGCCGTCCTTGACGACCCGGGCCACGCGCGAGCCGCCGTATTCGTAGAAGGGGCCGCACGGGTCATCGCCGTGGAACACGACCAGATCCCCACGATAGCCGGGCGCCACGCGTCCGATCATGCCGTCCATTCCCAGTGCCGCGGCCGCGTGCGTCGTGATGCCCGCCCACGCCTCCATGGCCGTCATCCCCATGAACGCCATCGCGAAGGTGCCCATCAACGTCAGGTTCTGGGTGACCGACGAACCGGGATTGAAATCCGTCGATAGCGCGACCCGCATGCCCGCGTCGATCAGGGGACGCGCCTTCGGGAAGTGGGGCCTGCCCAGGCTGACGGCGCACCCAGGCAGCAGGACCCCGACCGTCCCCACGGCGGCGAGGGCCGCGGCATCCTCGTCGGACGCGAAGTCCAGATGGTCGGCCGACACGGCGCCCAGTTCGGCCGCCACCCTCGCACCGCCAGATCGGGCAAGCTGCTCGGCGTGTACCTTGGGGCGCAGGCCGTGGGCCAGGCCGGCCTGAAGAATCCTGCGCGATTCATCGACCGAGAAGGCCAAGGACTCGCAGAAGACGTCACAGAACGACGCCAACTCCCGGCGGGCGACCTCGGGGATCCAATCCCGGCAGATGGCATCCACGTGCGCATCCCGGGAATCCCGTGCCTCGGGGGGCAGCGCGTGCGCCCCCAGGAAGGTCGAGACGACATCGACCGGGGTCGCCGCATCCAGATCGGCGGCGACGCGCAGCAGCCGCAGTTCCGTGTCCAGATCCAGACCGTACCCGGACTTCGTTTCGATCGTCGTGATTCCCTGGACCAGCGCAGCCTGGACCCGCGGCA
>JARKOL010000145.1 GCA_029975745.1 Myxococcota bacterium
CGGCCGCGGCCAGGATGCCGGCCTGCCGCCAGCCGCCGCCCATCATGTGGCGGAAGCGCCGCGCCCGATCGATGCTGGCCGCGGGGCCGCACAGCAGGCTGCCGACGGGCGCCCCCAGCCCCTTCGAAAGACAGAAGCTGATTGTATCGACGGGCGCGGCAATCCGGTCCAGCGGGACGCCGGACGCCACGGCCGCGTGGAACACACGGGCACCGTCCATGTGGGCGCGCAGGCCGGCGTCGTGGGCGATGTCGCAAATCCGCTGCACGTGCGCCGAATCCAGCACCGTGCCGCCCCCCGCATTGTGGGTGTTCTCGAGCTCGACCAGCGCCGGGCGGGACATGTGCCGGACCTCCGGATGGATCGCGGCGCGCAGCGCCTCCGGGTCGATGGCGCCCCCCGGACCAGGCAACGGCCGGATCGTCACCCCGAACAGGGCGGCGGGCGCCCCGGACTCGTGGTGGAAGGGGTGCGACAGCGCATGCATCAGCACCTCGTCGCCCGGCTCGGTGTGGACGCGAATCGCCAGGCCGTTCGCCATCGTTCCCGAGACGACGAAGATCGCGGCCTCCTTGCCCGACAAGGCCGCAGCACGAGCCTCCAGGGCATTGACGGTCGGGTCCTCGCCCCAGACATCATCGCCCACCTCGGCAGCCATCATCGCCTGGCGCATCGCGTGCGTCGGCCGGGTGAACGTGTCGCTGCGCAGATCAATCGGCGTCATTGCTGTCTCCATGAAGGCCCCAAAGGCAAGCCTGGCGCGAGGCGCGAACCCCCTTGATCACTCCGCGGGCGTGCCCTCGGGTCGAATGACCACCGCGCTGACCAGCAGTTGGGGCTCGCCCATCCGGCCCAGCAGCGTCCGTGCATTCGAGAAGGCCCCGGCGCTGGCCAGCGCCTCGGACTGGAACCGGTTCGCCACCGCGTCCAGCAGGGGGATCAGAATCCCCGCGGGAACCGCCGCCGCCACCGACATGCGAGCGAACGGCTCGGCCCCCTCGTTCACCCGGTCCGCCACCAGGCGGTAGGCATCCCGCAGGTCCACCTTGCGAACCCCCTCCACGTCGCTGCCGCGCCCGAACTCGGCCGTCTGCTCGGGGCGTCCCTTCAGAACCAGCGAGAACGGCGTCATGGCCAGGTCCAGGGCGTTGGGACCGGACGGGAAGCGCCGCAGTTGGCCCACGGGGTCCATCAGCGTCCTGAACGCCATCCGGTAGTTCAGGGGGATCCACATCAGGCTGCGGTAGCCGGGCGGCAACACCGCGACGACCGGATGCGCGTCGGTCTCGGCCATCAGGGCCTCCAGCACCTCGGCCAGGTCCGAGAACACCGCGGATTGATCGACGGCCAGCGCCACCACGGCGACCCGCTCGTCCAGCGGGACCGGCTTGCGGGTCTTCAGCGTCTCGGCAATCGCGTGGCGCACGTCATCGACCCGGTGCGGCCGGCGCAGGTCGATCAGTTCGCCGATCTGCGTTTCGCCGGCGGCGCGCACGCCGGGAGGCAGCACCTTCTGGTCCAGCACCGACAAGCGTCCCGCCGACAGCACCAGCACCCAGGACGGCGTCAACCGCAGTCCGGTTCCGTGGCCCGACGGAACGACCGCCCCGACGAAATCGCCCGAAGCGACGTCGGGCAAGGGCAACGGGAGCCCTTTCTCGCGCATGGCCGCGCGGGCGGCGTCGCAGGAACGCCCCAGGGCGCCCCCCACCGCGGCGTCCGGACAGGCCGTGACCAGGTCGTAGAATCGGTTCCGCGCCTCGACCAGGACGACGTCGGGCTGGGCCCGGTCCGACAGGGTGCATCCGACCACGAGGCGCGCGCCCGCCGCGATCACGTCGGCCTTGTCGGGCTCGGCGGCCGACACCAGTTGCCCCAGGGCGGTCATCCGCACCAGCCGCGCCGTGGACGCGAACGGTCCATCCCCCGATTCGATCGGCTCCAGGGCCTCGACGTTCGCGCAGACGGGCTCGCGCAGCGCCCGCAGCACCACCGCGGCATCCGCGGCATCCGGCACGTCGCCCAGCACCTGCAACGCCGCGTCCAGCGAGGTCAGCATTCCCACCGAATCCACGCCCGCCGCTTCCAGGAAGGCGGCCTGCGGTTCGGGAAACTCGGCAACGGCCTCGATGCCGACACGCACCGCCTTCAGCCGAACGCCCCCCCCGGAATCCGCCGCGCAGCGTTCCGGCCCCATCGCCACGGCACGCGCCCAGGCCGCCCCGCAGGCCGCCGGCGTGTCGCACCGATCCAGCCCGGCCCCGATGTCGGCGACTTCCCTGGACACGCCGCTGCAGGCCGTCAGTGCCAGCAGGACCAGCACCAAACCCACTTGTCGAAGACCCCGTCGCATCCGACCTCCACGCCACCCGCGGGCGGCCTTTGAAATGGGTCGGTCGCGATGATACCATGCAACCGTTCCGCGTACGGCACGCATCCTGACCGGTGTCCGGCCGGGGCCGCGGGCCGTCTTCGCCATCCTCGCAGGGAGCGTGCCGTGCCGACGCCTCCGGAGGCCACCGAGATCAAGATCGTGTTTTCGGACGTCCATCTGGGCACCGGGGAGCACCCCGGACTTGCCAATCCATACGAGGACTTCCGACAAGACGATCGCATGGCCGAGTTGATCCGGCACCATGCCGAGGATCGGTTTGCCCTGATCCCGGTCGAGATCATCATCAACGGCGACTTCATGGACCTGCTGAAGGTCCCCGTGGGCGGCGGCTTCCCCATCGAGGTCGATGAGGACGTCGCCGTGGACAAGGTGCGTCGGGTGCTTCGGGGCCACCCCAAGGTGTTCGACGCGTTCGCCGACTTCCTGCGCGTGCCCGACCACCGGATCACCTACATCCCCGGCAATCACGACGTCGAGGTGGCCTTCGGGCGGGTCCAGCACCTGATCCGGGCGCGGCTGGGGGTCCTGGCATCGCCCGACCTCGTGACGTTCCATGTCGAGCAGGACACGCTGCGCCTGCCCCGCGGGATCGTCGTCACCCACGGCCACAATTTCGAGGCGATGAACGCCATCGAGCCAGGCAAGTCCATCGTCGCGGGACCCGATGGCCGCCCCATCGCCGCCGTGCCTTTCGGTTCGCGCTTCCTGATGCATGCCCTGCTGCCGTTCAAGGCCGAGCAGCCGCTGCTGGACCAGGTCCACCCGCTATCGACGTTCCTGCTGTGGGGCCTGGTATTCGACCTGCGATTCACGCTGAAGCTGCTGTGGCGCATGGCGACCTTCCTGTTCGCCACGCGGTTCTCGCGCCCCGCGGTCCACGAAACGGGCTGGTTCAAGGCCGTCCAGATCCTGGTCGAGGAGGTGTCGCTGTTCACCAACATGGAACGGCGCGCCGTCAAGGTCCTGAAGGAGTCCGAGGACATCTCGGCTTTGATCGTCGGCCACAACCACAAGGCGCGGATCGCCCGATTCCCGCGCAACAAGGTCTATGTGAACACGGGCACCTGGCTGAAGATGGTCAGCCTGGAACTGCGCGACCTGGGGACGCGCAACTACCTGACGTACGCGCAGGTCGAGTACCGCCCCGTGGGGCCGCCCGCCGTCCGGCTGATGCGCTGGCGGGGCCGTTCCCGGGAGGTCGAGGAGTTGATGGCGTAGGCAGGCGACGCGTCCCGAACGGTGCCTAGGGCTGGCAGTCGTACTTCCCCTCGCCCCCGTTGGCGTTGGGGTCCCACTTGCAGAAGAAGGGCTCCGTCGGCGGGTTGTAGCAGTTGTAGGTCAGCAGGATGTCCTGGTGGCAGAACGCCAGCTTGGTGTTGGAATCCAGGCAGATGCCCTGCTTCGTGATCCCGCCGCACGGCTCGCCGCACAGGCCGCCCGTCGAGCAGACCAGGCCGTCTTCGCACGTGCCGCAGGACCCGCCGCAGCGATCCGGCCCGCAGTTCTTGCCGGCGCACTGCGGCGTACACTGCTCGGGAATCACGCAGTCGTACTTCTTGCCTGCCGCGCTGTAGGCGCACACCAGCCCCATCGAGACGTCGCAATCCACCTTCTGCAACGTGCCGTCCAGGCAGTACAGCAACTGGTTCCCGACGCAGGTACCGACCGCGGTGATGTCGTAGCAGTTCAGGTCCTCGGTACACTGCCCGTCCGCCAGGCACACGAATCCGTCCGGACACTGGCCGCAGCGGCCGCCGCACCCGTCGGGACCGCAGACTCGTCCGTCGCACTGGGGCTCGCAGCCCTTCAGGACGCAGGTGAAGTCGTTCCCGCAGACCTCGCTCTCGTTGCACTCGCCGCACAGCCCGTTGCAGCCGTCGGGGCCGCACAACTTGCCCTCGCACTGGGGCTCGCAGAACGGGCGGCACACCTGGATCGCGTTGCAAATGTGGCCGTAGGGACAGTACCCACACAACTCGCCGCACCCGTCCGAACCGCACTCCTTGTCCTCGCAGTTCGGCACGCATCCGGCATCCGGCTGGGCCAGGTCGGTCGTCGCGTCGTCGATGACGCCATCCTGGCCGCCCTCGTCCGGCTGCACGCCGGGGTCGAACAGGTCCGGTCGCCCCCCAGGGTCCCCGCCGGTGTCCGCGCCCGTGTCTCCTCCCGGGTCCACGCCATAGTCGGGAATGTCGATGGCCGCCAGATCCAGGCCCCCGGAGGCATCCGGACCGCCGCCGCCCCCACACCCGACCAGCGACAACCCCAGCACGGCCACCCAAGCGATCGTGGTCTTCATTGTGTGCCTGCAAACTCCGCAACGGACCCGCGGGGGCCCGACCTCGCCCATCGAGGTGCCGACCGCCCCGGGCCGCCCCCGGCACACCCGGTGCCGGCCGGCTTGCTTCCGCGGATTCGGCCTCGTAGAATTCTAGCGGCCGCGACGCGGCCTCGCAAGTTCGGTTCCATGCGCCCCTGGAGGTTCCTCATGCGCCGACTCCCGTCCCTGCTGACGGCCGTGTCCCTGGTCTTCGGGCTCCACCTGGCCGCCTGTGGTGGCGGTGACGGCCCGGGAGCATTCGACGACGGTCCACAGGGTGACCTGGACACCGCGCCGCCGGTTCCCGGCATCGACACGGTCGTTTCGACCACGGCCATCAAGGCGGGAGGGGAAATCACCGTCCAGTGCGTCGGCTATGGATTCGACCCCCAGGGCGTCCGGCTCATCGTCCGGTCTCAGGACGCGCCCGAGCCTCCCGAGGATGCGCTGCCCGACCCGACCCTGCCCGACGGCGTGACGCAGACCGCGCGCAATCTGAACGGCACCATCCTGCGATTCACCAAGGCGGACCGCTTCCTGGTCGCGTGCTACTCGCCCGACGCCCAGATGCTGGACGACTCCCCGGCCCGCGTCGTCGTGTCCCCCGCCACGGCCGTCGCGATCGATACCGAGGTGGACCCCCACGAACTGAAGGCCGGCGGGCGCATCAACCTGACCTGCACGGCCACCGACGTCTATGGCAACCTGATCACGTCGGGCCTGGTCCCCAGTATCACCCCCTCCCAGGGAGTCGCCGTTTCGGGGCTTTCGGCGCAGATGACCGTCGCGGGCACCTACGCGGTCGCCTGCGCGCTGGCGGACACGGCCATCGTCGATCAGACGCCCGAATCCGTGACCGTGCTGCCCAACCTGCCCAAGAAGATCGTCACGCGCCTGACCCCGAACCCGATCGAGGCGGGGGACGCCACGACCGTGACCTGCGCGGCCCTGGACTTCTATGACAACCCGGTCAAGGACCTGCCGCTTTCGGTCTATCTGTCCTCTCCCCTGCTGACGCTGGCCGGCAGGTCCATCTCGACCACGACCGCCGGCGTCTATTCGATCAAGTGCGTGCCGCAAAGCGAGGACTGGTCCCTGTTCCAGCTGATCCCCGCGAACCTGACGGTCCTGGCGGGTCGGCCGGTTTCGCTGGAACTGCGCCCCGTCCCGAAGAAGCCCTACTACGGACGGAACGAGACCCTGCGCGTCACCGCCGAGGCGCACGACGCCTATGGCAACCTGATCGCGGACGCCGAACTGGCGCCCGTCACGATGGTCCCCTCCACGGGAATCAAGCCGGTGGACACCAACCCGACCGGCATGTTCCTGTTGCAGGAGGAGGGCCTCTATCGGCTGACGTTCCGTCTGAAGGCGTGGCCCGACATCTATGCCGATCTGGACATCGTCGTCGAGGGCACGGGACCGCTGCTGTCGATCCTGTTCCCCGAGCGGGGCGCCACCCTGACCGGCAAGCCTTCGGTCACGCTGCGCGGCAATGTCGCCGATGACGAGACCGGCATCGAGGTGCTGACGGTCAACGGCATCGACGCCCGGAATTTCGTCAAGTCCGACGGGACCTTCACCTTCCTGCTGACCCCGATCAAGCAGGGCCTGAACACGGTCAAGGTCGTGGTCCAGAACGGTGCCGGCCTGAAGACCGAGACCGGCGTGGGTTTCTACTACTCGCCGGTCTACTACCCGAACCACCGCAACGACGTGGCGGCCGGCCTGGTCCAGCAGGGGGTGCGGGCCTTCCTGGGACGCGATTTCGTCGATGACGGCGACCACAGCCTGCCTCCGGACGACCTGGCCACGATCATCGAGGTGCTGCTGACCTCGCTGGACATCGGCGCCCTGATCCCGAATCCGGTGGCCGAGGCCGGTCCCTACACGGTGCTGCTGTCGAACCTGCGCTTCGGCAAGCCGACGACCCAGGTCCGCCTGTTCAACGGCGGCATCAACGTCCGGATCACCATTCCGAATTTCAGCGTCAACGTGAAGGCCGAGGGCACCTGCAACTTCATCATCGACTGGTGCCCCGACGTGTCGGGCCGCGTGTCCAGTTCCAACATCATGGCGATCACCGACGTCCTGATCTGGATGGATGGCAACGGCCAGATCCACGCCAGAACCCAGCAGGTCCAGGTGCAGTTGGCGGGCCTGAACGTCGAACTGGACGGTCTGTTGGGAACGCTGCTGGGATGGCTGATCGACCTGCTGGTCAACACCTTCACGAATGCCATCGAGCAGGCCGTCGAGGACCAGATCGGCTCGCTGATCGACGAGACCATCACGGACCTGCTGAACCAGTTCGAGATCGACGAGACCTTCGAGATTCCCCCGATCCTGGGCGGCAAGCCGTCGGCGGTCAGCCTGCTGACGAAGCCGTCGCACCTGGCCGTCGAACCCGAGGGCATCTGGCTGGACATGGCCGGAACGCTGTACGCGAAGAAGGCCGTCGCGCGCAACCCGCTGGGTTCCATCGGACGGGCCGCCTGCCTGGCAACGAACGAGGCACCGTTCGAACTGCCCTGGAACAGCGAGGTCTCGCTGGCAGCCCATGACGACCTGCTGAACCAGGCGCTGTTCGCGGTGTGGTGGGGCGGCACCCTGAACATGACCATCACGGCCGAGGACCTGGGCGACACCGACCTGACGTCGTACGGGGTCGAAAACCTGAACGTCGATCTGGACTTCCTGCTGCCGCCCATCCTGACGGACTGCGCCGTTCCCGGCAAGATCCAACTGCAGGTGGGGGATCTGTACGTCGAGGCGACACTGGACTTCCTGTCCAACCCGCTGGAGTTGGGCCTGTTCATCCAGGCCGCGGCGGACGCCAGCCTGGCCGTGGTCGAAGGCGACGAGGGCCCCGAGATCGCCATCACGCTGGACGGCATCCCGGTGCTGGACATCGAGATCATCAGCATCAATCCGGACTTCCCCCTGGAAAAGGAGGTCCTGATGGACCTGCTGCGCAGCCAGTTGATCAACGATCTGCTGGCCGACGTGGCCGGAACGGAACTGATCAGCGTGGCGATTCCCGCCATCGACCTGTCGTCCCTGGTGGCCGACCTGCCCCCGGGAACCAACCTGTCCATCGACGTGTCGAAGCTGTATCGCGAACTGGGTTTCACGGTGATCCAGGGGAAGCTGAAGTAGCGCCGGCACCTTGACCCCACACCCGCCCCTCGCCCCCACCCCCGCTTGCCGGGACGCAACCGCGCATGCCGAGGAAGGCCGCAGCCAGGACTGGGGCCTGCCGGTCAACAGCCCGCCACCGCGCGCATTCAGGAGAGGTCGGGAGTCCGCCGGGGCGGCGCGATTCGGGGGACGCTACTCGATGCGGATGCGATCCACCAGAACGGCCGTGTCGTAGATCGAATCGCCGGTGTCGGTGCAGAAGAACTTCAGGATGACGTTCGTCGGCCGGCTTCCCAGCAGCGGCACCAGGTCGAACTCGGCCCGCTGCCAGTCGGTCATATACACGTCGCCCTTGTCGAAGGACACGTCCGCCTTCGTCAGGGGGAACAGGCCCTTGCAGGCCTCGCACTTGGACGTCGGGCACAGGTCATCGACCTTCATGTTCACCAGGTCGTGACGAACGCCCTTCGAATCGGTCAGCGTCGCCAGGAAGGCATCCTGGTAGGGCGTGCCGCAGAACTCCAGGAACTCCTCGGAGTAGTACTTCCAGTAGAACGACAGCGTCTTCGCGTTCGACGGGATGCAGAAACGCTGCGTGGCCGACCCGATGTCCACCGTGAATCCCAGCCCCGTCGAGATGATGCCCATGAACTTGCCATCGATGGGCTTCGCCTCGCCCAGGCGGGTGATCACCCGACCGTCCCCCTCGCGGTTCCACGCGGACAGATCGCCGGTCTCGAAACTGACGTTCAGGATCTCGTAGTCCGAGATGCCCAGGTTGCGGGCGCCGAACAGGCGGAAGTAGGACCCCGCGTTGTCCGGATCCTGGGCGCCCACCCCGTACGCCTCGCCCGTCGTCATGCCCTGCTCGATCATCCGGCTGAAGAGCTGCCCCCCCTGCTTGAACGCGAACAGACTGGACACCCGGTTCGTGAAGCCGACGACCGCCTTGGCCCCGGAGGCGAAGAACTCGCCCGCCAGCGTGCCGTTGTACAAGGTGCGGCAGGCCCCCAGGTAGATCAGGCTGTTCGGGAAGCGCTCGCGCTCGGCGTAGTGGCCGATGAACTCGGGCGTCACGCCGTAGTGCTGGTCGCCCATCACGACCCGGCCGGCGGCCAGATCGACGAGGGTCCGGTCGTAGCACGTGCCGGATGCCTTGACCTTTTCGGTCGCCGGCGTAGTGATGATGCATTCCGATCCGACACCGCAATCCATGGTGCTGGAGCAGGTCTGGGCGGCCTGGCTGAGGTTGCTGCAGTTGACCCGCTCGCCGGTCCACAGCACTTCCTGGGCGCCGCTGTGACGCCAGTGCATGGCGCGCTTCGCGGCGGCGGACATCCCGCCGAAATAGATCTCGCCATGCGTGGCAACGGCCACGATGCCATGCTGGTTCAGGCGACGGAACGCCGCCAGCCCGGCGGCCGAGGCGTTCAGCGGTCCGCGGACGCTGTAGGCGGGACACGACACGTTGCTGGCGACGTTCGAGAAGAGCACCGTTTCGTCGTTGGGCGCGAAATCCGCGACGAACGGCGACATCAACAGCACGTTCTTGGAGCTGACCGACTGGACCTGGGTGGACGCCGAGGACACGGCCGCCAGGCCCCCGGATTCCTCCGAACCGCCGCCCCGCACGCCGGCCGCCGCCACGTTCACGGCCCCCACGACCCCGTCGTCGAAGCGCACCCACAAGCCCCCGGCCTCCTCGGGATCGACCACCTCGACCGCGGCGGCATCCGCCGACAGCACGGCGATGGCGGACGCCCGGGCAGCGGCCTCGTTGCCCGACGCCGAAAGGGCGGTCTCGTAGGCGATGCGCGCATCCCCCAGCGTCTGCTGGTGGCTGGCGCAGGCGTTGCGCGTGACGCGCTGCAGGCACTCCAGGCGCACCGGCGCGGACAGGGCGGCGTAGGGCTGGCTGCTGTCGTCACGCACCTGGGCCGCAACCCGGAAATGCATCGGCCCCGGCTGCGAGCAGGTCAGACTGAGCTTGATCGTGAAGACGCCGTCCCCCTGGATCTCGTCGCCGGACTTCGCCACGTCCCCGTCATCCACCATCGTGCCCAGCGCCGTCTGGCCGGCGCCCAGGGCATCCACCTGCCGCAGCGTCAACGCGTTCTCGGCCAGGGTTCCGAAAGGACCGACGGCCATCGTCACGTACACGATCTCGGTCTGGCCGACGAACAGCGCGGGCGGGTTGATTTCCGGCTGGGCCGCGAACAGGTAGCCGGGGTTCCGGGTGACCGTGATCTCGTCGGTCACGGTGACGACCTGATCGGAATCCGCCAGCGTCCCCGTCGCCGTCACGACAATCCGGTTGTCGCCGACCGCCAAGGGAATCACGTCCGACAACCAGTAGGGCGATCCTTCCGTGAACGCGACCGAGCCGCTGCCCCCGGAGGCGGTGGACCAGGCGATCGATCGAACGGGGCCGAACACCAGCCCCGTCAGCGCGACCAGGCTGCCCGTCGTCGTCGCATGGCCGCGACCCGAGGGGCCCGTGATGCGCAGCAGGAGTTCGGCGGAGGGGCCGTCCACCGAGACCGGGGGAACGTAGCCCTGATCCACGGTCCCGGGATCGCGAGGGCCCAGGTCGCCGGCGACGTCTGCGGGCTGGATGTCCGTGTTCCCGAAGTCGTACTGGCTGATGATGTCCCGCCCGCCGTCCGCCCCGTCGCAGGAGGCCAGCACCAGCACCGTTGACCACAGGAAACAGAATCGACGCGCCACCATCGGGCAACCCCGTTCGAAGAACCCAGCGGGGATTATAGTGAACCGAGCCCCTGCGGGCCAGGGCACATTGCCGGAGTCGCGTTGTCCCGCCTACATCTCCACGACGTGGCTCGTGGTCTTGCCGGCCTGCACCTTGACGTTCAGGCGCCTGGTCCCGGTCTGGTTCCGCAGCACGAACGTGTGGTTGCCGACCTCCACCCCGTAGTCGCGCACCGGGGTGGTGCCGATCTTGCGCCCCTTCAGATAGACATCCGCCCAGGGCTTGGCATTGATGCTCACATAGCCGATCTCGCGCGGCGCCGTTCGTACGGGAGCGGCGGCCACCAGGCGAATCGAAAGACCTTGCTGGGGGCCCTCGATCTGGACGTCTCTCGCCAGGTCCTTGTATCCCTGGGCCTTGGCCTCGATCCGAACCGTCCCTCCCACGACCAGACCCGGGACGTCGCGCGCCCCGCCCCCCGCGATCGCACGCCCATCGACCGTGACGTCGGCCGAGGCAGGCGACACGGTCAGCCGCAAGGTGCCCACGGCCGGAGAAGGCGGGGCCTCGGGCGCGACCGCGACCGGTTCCGGGGGAGGAGTCGCCTCGTCCCGCTCCGCCTGCGCCGCCTGGGGAGGCGCCTCGGCCGAGGCGTCGTCGGCCTGGGGAGCCTGCACGACCGCCTGAACCGGCGCCTCGACTTCCGGAATCGCCTCTGCCGGAGGCAGCTCATCGACGACCTGCGGCGCCGAGGCGGGCGCGCCCCCGCCCTCGCTTGAAACCAGGTCCTGGGAAGGCCCCCGGAATGCCCCGAATCCCAGCCACAGCGCCAGCAGAAGCAGCGCCGCTCCCCCGGCACCGGCCAGCCACCAGGCTCGGGGACCTCGACGCCACGAGGCCGCACTCGGGGGTGTCCGGGGCCCGAGCGCCGCGGGCGCGACAACCTCCGCCGGCACGGGTTGCACCGGCGTCGAATCGGCGGAGGACGCCCGCGCAGGCACGGCCGCGGCCCCCTGCGCCTGCTGTTGCAGGTAGCGTTCGACCTCGTTCCGCAACTCCCCGACGGGCACGGTTTCCACCAGGCCGTCCTGATCGACCTTGGCGGGTTGTCTGGGCTCGGCCGCCTGGGCTTGCGGGCGCGGCGTCTCCTCGACCAGAAGCAGGGTGCCCGACTTCTGGCCGCCTTGGGCTGCCGCGACGCCCGCGGCCACAGGCGACGATTCCTGGGCACTGGCGACGGCGGCCGGTGTCGGCCGGCTGGGCGTCCGGTCGGCGACACCGGGCTGGGGTCTGACCCCGGCGGACGTCGCCTCCTGGGCAATCTCGTCGGCGAAGAGACCCCGCAGGTACGGCCCCAGCGAGACCTCTTCCAGTCCCCGGGCGTGGCGGAACACGAAACTGCGCAGGGCACCCTCCAGCGCCTGCATGTCGGGCCAGCGACGATCCAGGTCGCGTTCCAGGCCCCGCATCACGATCTGGTCCAGTTCCTCGGGGACGGCGTCGTTGAAACGGGACGGCGGCTCCACCTGCTGGTTCACGACGTTGTTCAACACGTCGAAATCGCCGTCCCCGTCGAACAACTTGTTCCCGGTCAGCATTTCCCAGGCGATCGCGCACAGCGCGAACAGGTCCGAGCGACCGTCCAGCGGCTTGCCACGCGCCTGTTCGGGCGACATGTAGGAGCACTTTCCCTTGACCGTCCCGGCCCGCGTCCTGGTCGAACGCGCCGCCGCCTTCGCGATCCCGAAGTCCGTCAGTTTCACGACCCCGTTGAAACTGAGCAGGATGTTGTGCGGACTGACGTCGCGATGCACGATGTTCAGGGGCTCGCCGTCCTCGCCGCGAACCTGGTGCGCGTAGCCCAGCGCGGACGCGATGTCCGCGACCGTACTGACGGCCCGCAATGGCGTCATGCGCTGCGCCGGATCGCGTCCCCGATCCAGCACCTTCCGCAGATCACGCCCGTTCACGAACTCCATCGCGATGTAGTACGAATCGTCGATCCGATCGAAGTCCAGGATCTGGATGATGTTCGGGTGGTGCAGACGAGCGGCGATCCGCGCCTCGTCGATGAACATCGTGATGAACGCCTCATCCTCGCTGAACGACGGCAGGATCCGCTTGATGGCCACATCCCGCTGGAAGCCCTCGGCCCCCATCGCCTTCGCCAGGAAGATCTCGGCCATGCCGCCAAGCGCGATGCGCCGAATCAGGTGGTACTTGCCGAACATGTGGGGTTCGAAGGGCGCCATGGGATCGTCCGGGAGAGGCCGGCTGCATTATAGCACCAACCCCCCTGGGTCCCGCCAGGAAGACGGCCCCCGGTTGCCGACGACGGCGGACGGTTCAGCGACGCGCCCCGGGCGCCGGAGCCGACCGACCGCCCCCTCCGGAGGACCGACCGAAGGCCCCGCCCCCGACGGAACGTGCCGGCGCGGACGAGCGGGAGGGTGCCGTGTAGGAAGACGACGAGGACGACGAGGAGGAACTGGACGACGCGCTTCCGAAGCCGGACCGGGTGACCCGCGGGGTGTCGTTGCTGGACGACGAGGACTCGGACGACTGCCGGATGCGTCCGGACGACCGGACCTCGGGCCGCGCGGCCGGCGTGGCCTGGACGGCCGAGCGGGCGGGAGCGGCCTGCGTCGCCGAATGGGCGGGGGCGGCGCGCACGCCGGAAGACGGCACGACCGAGGACGAATCCCCGGGCCGAGCGGGCTGGCGGGTCGCCGGAACCTCGCGCCGCAGCCCGTCACGAGCCGGCGCCTGGGGGATCGTCCGAGTCGGCGAACGCCGCCGCAGGGCGTCCTCGTCCTCCTGCTGGGTCCCACCGGACCGGACGGCCCCGGGAACCTGGCGCGCCGGGGACGGAGACGTCACGTCCGGGCGACGCTGGGGCGTCACCACGGGCGCACGGGTCTCGACCACGGGCGCGGCATCGCGCGAGGGCGTCCCCTGGTAGCGGTAGAGGTCCGACCCGGAACCGGTCGCATCGCGACGCGCATCGGGTGCCGTCCGGCCGGAATCGGACGGGCGAACCGCGGAGGGCTGGGGCCGCACGGCGCCCGGCACCGCGCGCACGTCCCGTGCGGCATCGGGGGTACGAGCGTCGGGCCGCACCGCCGACGAGGACTTCGGCAGCCAGGTGGCCTGGGTTCGCGAGGCGGTGTCGCGACGAACCGGGGTCGGAGCCACGCCGCGAACGGCGTCCCCGGGCTTGCGGGTCACGTCGGGACGCGCCAGCGGCGCCGTCACGCGAAGCCCCGAGGCACGATCGCCCCGAACCTCGCGGAGGGTCGCCGCCCGGGCATCCACGTAGGACTTCGGCGTCTCGAACAGGGGCTGCTTCGGCTGGTAGCGCACCCGGTCGTACGCCCCCGAGGACAGCCCCACCCGATCCATGCGGACCTCGTCCACGCGCACGCCGGTCCGCTCGGCAATGAACGAGCGGCTGCTCGACAGATCCTTGAATCCGCCGGGCACGTTCCCGAAATCTCCACGTCCGAACGCGGCGTTGACCTCGCGGTCCAGCAGCTCGGTGTCCCGAACCCGGACCGTGGAGATGTCATGCGCCGCGGTCGCCCTGGCCGCCGGCCGCCCCGCGCGATCCGGGGGCCCCCGGCGATCCCCGGGCACGTAGAAGTCGCGATAGCTGACCATCACGTGGCCCCGATGGCGGTGCCCGCGACGGCCGTCGTGGCGCCCCGCGCGATACCCGGCCCAGTAGCCGTCATCGTACCCGTGGGCGTAGCCGTGCCGATAGCCCCAGGCCCAGCCCGGATCGTAGGGATACCAGCCAATCCAGGAGGGACCAAAGAAGAAGGTGACGACCGCGGGCCGCCAGACCCACAGCGGATCGGGGATCCAGACCCAGCCGTACAGGTGGCTGTGGCGCCAGTGCCCGAAGTGGTCGGTCATGTAGCCCCACGGATCGTACGAGTACCAGGTCCATCCGTGCGCGCTCCAGTACCAGTAGCCGCGGGTGTAGGGGGACCATCCCGGATCGGCGACGTACGGCACGAAGACCCGGTCGCCCGCCAGGACCACCCACCGCCCCAGGCCGTCCAGATTCCGGTGTTCGTGCCCGGAGGACAGGGAACGTTCGTTCACCAGCACGACGCGATCCCGATCGCTGCCCCAGCGGGTCGTCACGGAGATGGTGATCCGCGACGGCGGATCCCACGGCACGTAGTAGTTGACGCCGTACTCGGTGACCTCGAAATTGGAGGCGGCTCGGCAGTCGGTGGAGGGATCGCAGCGGTCGCCCGGCGAGACGCTGGAGTCCCACAGGAAGTCCTCGACGTCACGGTAGGCGTATTCGGGCGAGCCCGCCGCATCCCGCCAGACCTCGTCGGCCGTCAACGAGACCACCTGTCCGGGCTGCACCTGGATCTCGCGGATCTGGCCGGATGGGTCCAGGCGACCATCCACGGCGACGATCCGCACCTCCTGGGCCATCGCGGCCCCGGAAAGCGCCACCAACGGGACGAAACAGGTCAGCAACCATCGAGCTTGCGAGGCCATCGGACACCTCCGGGCGCAAAAAAACCGGGCCTCCGACGCAATCCACCTGGAACTATTCTTCGCGGGCGAGTCCCGAAAAACCCAGGGGATCCAGGCCCCTGATCGTAGCGGATCGACCGGGTCGAATGCGAGCATTCCCGCCGTGGATCACGAAGACCCGCGCCGGGACACGCCCAGTTCCCCCGCCTCCAGCTTGATCTCGGCCTCGGAACGCCGCAGGTAGCTCGGCTCCAGCGTGGCGGGGTCGTCGGGCGTCGCGATCCGTGCAACCCCAAGGACGGCCAGGGTCGCGGCGCGCACGTGGTTCTCGAAGGGCGCCACCGGGCGCAGGCGCCCCTGCAGGACCGTCAGGAACCTGTCGTGGTAGGCCGTCACGCCCTCGCCGGCGCCGAGAACCGGGCCGTCCGGCACTCGTGCGGCCACCTGGGCGACGAACGCGGCGGGGGAGGTGGTCGTCGGGGCAATCCGTTCCATGCCGTCCTCGCCGTACAGCGCGGCGTAGATCTCGCCCCGGCGGGCATCCAGGGCCGCAATCACGGCGGCACCCCGGCCGCACAGGGGGTGCGCCAGCGCGCGCAGGCTGGACACGCCGACCAGCGGACGCCCCAGCGAAACGGCAAGCCCCTTGAACGCGGACAGCGTGATCCGGACCCCCGTGAACGAACCGGGACCGATCGAGGACACCAGCAGGTCGATGTCGCCGGGCGTCATGCCGCGCAGTTCCAGCACCCGCGAGACGTCGTCCAGAATGCGATGACTGTGGCTGTTGTCCGACAGGACCATCGTCTCGGCGGTGATGACGCCGCCCTCCAGCAGCGCGATCGACCCCACCTTCGTCGATGTGTCGCAGGCCAGCACGACCGGCCGCCCGCGGTCCGGAGCCGCTCGTGCCACAATCACCCCGGCGGCCGGAGCTGGGACAGCGAGCCCCACTTCCGGGCGATGTCGTTCGAGAACACGACGACCATCAGGGCCAGCAGGAGGGCCAGCCCGATGTAGTTCAGGACGGCCCGTCCCCGGGGCCCCAGCGGCTTGCGGCGCACGGCCTCGACGCCGAAGACGACCAGGTGACCGCCGTCCAGCACCGGAATGGGCAACAGGTTCAGCACGCCCAGGCTGACCGACAGCCACGCCAGGGCCTCGAAGAACGGGATCCATCCCCGGGAACCGGCGGACGAGGCGATGTCATAGATCATGATCGGGCCGCCCATTTCCTTGACCGAGACGCGCCCGGTCACCAGGGCTCCGATCGACGCCACCGTCTTGACCATGATCCCGATGGACTCGTCCCAGGTCTGGATGGCCGCATAGCGAATCCGCGCCTGGTTCGGAATCGGGTCCGGCGCCACGACGGCCCGGGTCGCTCGCGCGCCCAGGCGCTGGTACTTCGGCACGGCGGCCCCGGGCACCCACTGGGGATTCGCCAGCGACAGTTCCAGGTCGCGGGTCTCGCCGTCACGAACCACCTGGACCGTGCGCGTCAGGGTCGGATCCCGCCCCAGCGCCTCGAGGAAGAACGCCCAGTCCGTCACGGCCCGGCCGTTGAGCGCCACGACCCGATCCCCTGGCTGAATGCCGGCCCGAGCGGCCGGCGAATCGGGCTCGACGTGCTGCACGACCGCCTGGCCGTCGCCCAGCCCCGCATCGATGTCGGATCCCAGCGGACCCAGCACGACCGATCGCTGCGGACCGGGACGCGCCGACTCGGAATCGACCACCGCCACGACGAAGGTGACCGCACGCTCGCGGGCCGCCAGGGCCGCCCGCGCCACGTCCTCGAACGAGACCGCATCCTTGCCGTCAATCGACACGACGGCATCCAGCGGCAGGATGCCGGCGACCTCGGACGGCGATCCGGACGCCGGCAGCACGATGGGAAGGGCACGTTCCAGGGTCACCTCGATGCGACCGACCGTCCGGTTCAGGCCGATCTCGCGCAGACCCGCCAGTTCGACGGGCCGGGGCGTGACGGTGAACGACATCGGCCGACCGTCGCGTTCGACCTGGAATTCCAGGGGAACGCCGGGGCTGCCGGACACCCGATCCAGCATTTCCCACCAGTAGGCGACGGGGCGATTGTCGATGCCGACCACGCGATCACCGGGTCGCAACCCCGCCTGCCACGCCGCACCTTCCATCGAGGTGGAGCCCAGGATCGCCGGCGGCAGCGCCGACTGGCCCAGGAACATCGGGAAGAAGATCAGGAACGGCAGGATCAGGTTGAAGACCGGACCCGCCACGACAATCAGGACCTTGCGCCAGGTGTCGGTCGTCAGGAAGCCGCGCTTCTCGTGGCCCGGTTCGATCACGTCATCGGGATCGGATCCCAGGAACTTGACGTACCCACCCAGCGGGATGGCCGAGATCCAGTACTCGGTGACGCCGCGCTTGAAGCCGAGGATCTTCGGCCCGAAACCGATCGAAAACCGCAGGACCGTGACCCCGACCAGCCGGGCCACCACGTAGTGTCCCAGTTCGTGGAAGAAGATCAGGCCGCCCAGGAACAGCAGGAAGTACAACATGGGTGGGTGGGGCGCCCCCGCAACGAGTCGGCCTGCAAGATAACAACTGGCAGGCCGCCGCGCAACGGGCGGAACACGCCGCGAACTCGTCGCGGGCACCTCGGGAGACACCGCCCCGCCAGGTCACAGCCCCCGACGCCACTCGGGCTTCAGCAGCGCGGGGTCGCCGGCGGCCAGAATCCGATCGACCCGTTCCAGCAGGGCCTGGCGGTCGGCGGGCACGTTGCCGGTCAGGGGCAGGTAGTTGGATGCGTGGTTCGCCGAGAAGCGGGCGGAGGTGACGTCCAGACCCGCCAGGATGGCGCGCAGTTCGCGAATCATGCCCAGGGGGTCGGGCAGGACCAGGCGACCGGCCTGGATGTCTTCGAAGAACGGCGTCCCGGGGACGGGCATGACCGTCAGCAGTCCGATGTAGTCGGGGTCGGCGCCGGACAGGACCGTGGCGGTGTCGCGTGCGTGATCGTCGGACAGTTCCACGCCCCCCAGGCCCAGCAGCGCCATGACCGAGTAGCGCACACCGGCCTGCCGCAGGATCCCGCCGGCGCGAATCATCCGCGCCATCGTCTCGGGCTTGCGGACGCGCTTCAGTACGGTTTCGTTGCCGCTCTCCAGGCCGTGATACACGATGCCCAGGCCCAGTTCGGCAAGTCGTCGCATCCCGTCCGCCCCCTTGCGGACGATCGCGGTCGACTCGCCGTACACGCCGACGCGCTCGATCCAGGGAAGGCGCTCGCGGATCCGGACCAGGATGGCCGCCAGGAAGTCGGTCGGGGCCGAAAGGGCGTCCCCGTCCAGCAGGAAGGCGCGCCGGGGACGCCACGACATCGCGCGGGCCTCGTCAATGTCGGCGAACACCACGTCCAGGTCCATTTCCCGGTAAGACTTCCCGTCATACATCGCGCAGAACGTGCAGCGGTTCCGGGAGCATCCGACCGTGACGGGCAGCAGCAGGGACTCGGCCTCGCTGGGCGGACGGAAGATCGGCTCGTGGTAGTGCATGGGGGCCCTCCAGGAGGCGCACGCGGCGTGCCGGCGAAGATACCACACCCACGGTGCGGGGCGGGCGGTCGGGGCGACGCGTTCCAGGACAGGCGGATCGGCGCGACACGCGCGGCCCGGCGGGGACCGGGCTTTCCCGGATGCCGCATCCGGTCTATCATCCACCGGTTTTCCTGCTGCGAGGTCTGGCATGCGGATCGTGCGCTTCTCGACGGTTTCCGGCCTGGTCGCCCTGTTCGCGGCGCTCGCCATCGGGTGCGGTTCCGGGGGTGGGGCGGCCGACCTGGGCGATCTGCCGGGAGGCGACGCCGCCGATGTGACGGAACCGGGGGACGCCGCGGACGACCCGGGCGCGTTGGACGCGACGAACGACGTGGCGACGGACGCGGAACCGGGCCAGGACGTGCCGGCCGGGGACGTCGCGACGGACGCCGCGGACGACCCGGGCGCGGACGCGGGCGCCGACCCGGGCGAGCCCTTCGTCTGCCCGACCCACGAAGGGTGGCCGGCGATCGACGACGGCCGGACGAAGTTCGGGCTGACGATGTTCCACTGGAACATCCAGTACGTGGCGGGCGGGCTGATCGGCGAGTGGCAGGGCGAACAGATCAGCATGTGCTTCGACATGTTCGGCACCCACGAGATGTGCGAGGGCTGGACCGACGACGTGCTGATCGACTGGATTATCCGGGTGTCGTTCCTGCCGATCCTGGACCTGTACCTGGCGCACCCGGACTGGCGCGCGACGTTCGAGATGCCGGGACTGATGGTCCAGGCGATGGCCGAGCGCCAGCCGGACGTGCTGGCGAAGCTCCAGTGCGCGGCGAACAGCGGCCAGATCGAGATCGTCAGCATCCACTGGTCCGACCAGTTGTTCCTGGCGTTCCCGTCCCGGGACCTGGTCTGGTCCATCGAGCACAACCGGCAGGTGTTCGAGGACGCGGCGCTGCCGCTGTCCGGCGTCGTGTTCAACCAGGAGGGCCAGTCGGGCGTCGGCAAGCACCGCATCATGGCCGAGCAGGGCTACACGATCGACGTGCTGCACCGGAACCTGTACCGCTACCACCAGCAGGCGGACGTCGATGACGGGGTCTGGCCGGTCTACGAAAGCACCGGGCCGGGCGCGCCGCACGCCGTCAAGGTGGTGGTCGGCGGCAATGTCGATCCCGCGGCGGGCGTGCAGGTGGATTGGACCTTCTTCGACGACGGCGAGGTGCTGGCGACCCCGGGCAACCCCTACCTGGCGCCGGTCCAGCCCGAGCCGGACTGGGCCGAGGTCGGCCGCTTCGAGCGCAAGCTCCAGACGCGGGCCGACGAAGGCTACCTGCACACCACCATCACGGACTACGTGGCGCGGCTGGAACAACTGGGCATCGCGCCCAAGCCGCTGCTGCCGATCGCGGACTCGACGTGGCAGCCGCCCAGCACCGAGGGCATCTCGCGCTGGATGGGCCGGATCGGGACGCTGGGGTACTCGACCCACGAGAACGACAACCGGATCCGGACCGACAACTACCGGGCGTCCACCTGCCTGGCCGGGGCGGCGCTTCTGGCCGAACTGGTGGCGGACGATGGGCACGACGTGGCCCAGGAGCGCGCCTGGATCGACGACGGGTACCTGGACCTGATCCGCGCCCAGGTGTCGGACGCGACCGGCATCAATCCCTGGATGGGCGAGTGGGTCTATGGCTTCCTGAACAACGAGTCGGCCGAGGCGGCGTGTACCCGGGCGGTCGATGCCCTGCTGGTGAAGTGGGACCAGGCGTTCGCGATCCTGGATCTGGACGCCGGCGTGGCCAAGGAATCGGGCATGTTCGAGCCGCAGTTCCAGTTGGCGCCCACCCCCGAGGCCGAGGTGCCCGTGGCGATCGAGGTCTTTTCCCAGGGACGCACGGTCGAAACGGAGTGGGTCGATGACGGACGGGTGTACCGGCTGCACGTCGATATCGGCCCCAGCGACGACCCGACGGGCCTGGATCTGCCGAAGCGGACCGTCGTGCTGAGGATGCCCCTGGCGGATGGCACGCTGCGCTACACGCCGGCGCTGATCGAGGACGCCGTCGTGTCGCACCCGCTGTCGGACTTCAGCCTGTTCGCCAACCAGATCTACGTGCCTCTGGCCAACGGTCTGCTCGGGCTGGGCCCGAACCTGTGGCTGATCAAGTCGTGCCGCGACGTCCATCTGGCGGCACGCCTGTCCACCGGGGATGCCGACCTGATCGAGTTCATCGACGAGACCGTACCGGCCACGGGCGACGTGCGATGGGTCTTCTACGTGCTGAAGGGCACCGCCGACGAGGCGCTGCAACTGGCCCGCCTGCTGAACACCCACCCGAACGTCCACTTCGTGAGGTCGGACCTTCGATGACCCACGCGCACCGAAAGCAGATGTCGTCAAGCGAGGTCGCCATGCGCCGCAAGTCCATCGTGCCGTTCCTGGTTCTGATGACCCTGCTTCCGGTCGGATGCGAATCTGACCTCGCCGGAACGCTCCCCGAGCCCATCGTGACGCGCCCCATCGTCAACGGCGAGACCGAGGAGGGCTTCCCGGCGGTGGGCGCCCTGGTCATCGTGGTCCCGGACTGGGGCTATTTCGGAAGCTACTGCACCGGGACCTTGATCGATCCCTACTGGGTGCTGACCGCGGGCCATTGCGTCACCGCCCAGCAGGGAGGATGGCCGCTAATCCCCGGGATCGTGCGGTTCTACGTCGGGAACGACGCACGGGCACGCGGCGGCTCGGGCGGCCCGTCCACGGGCAGGATGGTGCAGGTCGAGGACTTCTTCCCCTTCCCGGACTACGATCCCGAGGGCCTGGTGGGGTTCGACGATGTGGGCCTGGTGTTGCTGGCCGAGCCGATCACCGACGTCACGCCGATGCCCCTGAACCTGCGCGCGCTGGGCGGGGCGGACCTGGACACCCCGATCCGCTACGTGGGGTTCGGCGTCTCGAACGGAAGGACCCAGTCCGGCGGAGGCCTGAAGCGGACGACGACCCTGCCGCTGACGTGGCTGACCGACGAAACCTACCTGGCGGACATGGACGGCTCGGGCACCTGCTTCGGAGACAGCGGCGGCCCGGGTCTGCTGGAAGAGGGGGACGAGTGGCGGGTGGCGGGCGTGGTGTCCGCGGGCACGTCCATGTCCGGGGGCGGCGCCGACCCGTGCGCCACGGGCACCGGGATCTACATGCGCGTGGATGCCTACGCATCCTGGATTGCCGAGGTGACCGGCCTGACGTTCGATTCCTGCGCCGGAACCGACCAGTGCCTTTGCCCCCAGGCCTGCCGCGCCGACGGCACCTGCGACAACCTGGCGTGCCGGACCCGGACGTGCAGCGAGGGGCTGGGGTGCCTGGCGGGATGCGCCGCCGGGGACAACGGCTGCGCGATGGATTGCCAGTTCCTGGTCGACCAGACGGCGTTCGTCCCCTTGCGCAACGCGTGGTACTGCATTGATGCCGCGTGCCCCACGGGAACGCCCGATCGTCTTGAGTGCGTGGCTGCGGCGTGCGCCGACAAACTGGCGAAGTGCGTGGCCGACGCCACGAGCACCGGGGACTGCGCATCGCTGGCAACCTGCCTGGACCTCTGCGCGGCGGGGGACGACCTGTGCATCGATGCCTGCAACCGAGTGGCCTCGGTCGAGGCGATGGCGGCGCGGTCGCAGATGGCGGACTGCCTGGAATCGGAGTGCGGGGTGGCCGCGAACCTGGCCGGGCGGACGTCGGAATGCGCCCGGACCGCGTGCCGCGCCCAGATCGAGACCTGCCTGCCGCCGCCTCCCTGCGACCTGACGGGGGGAACGTGCCCCGAGGGCCAGGCCTGCCGCCCGGACGGGGACGGCACGACCTGCGTGGCTTCGGGCGGGGGCGGGGCGGGCGATGCCTGCGACCCGGGCCAGGCGGCCCCCTGCGCGGACGGGCTGACGTGTGACGGCGAGGGCGACACCGGAACGTGTCGTCCGGTGTGCGTGGGCGACGATGCGTGCGCCGACGGGGATCGCTGCGTGGCGAACGCGGGCCCGGCCGGGCTGGGCCTGTGCCGGTGCATCGACGAGGACGGGGACGGGGCCTGCCTGCTTCAGGACTGCGACGACGGGGACGCGGACCGGTACCCGGGACGGGACGAGGTCTGCGGCAACGGCGTGGACGACAACTGCGACGGCGAGGTGGACGAGGGGTGCGAGGCGCCCGAAGCGAACGGCGACACGGGCGGCGCACCCGGTGGCGGGTCGGACGGGTGCGCGGCGAGCGCCGGAGGCACGGCGAGTGCGACCGGGGCCTGGCTGCTGCTGATCGCCGCCTGCGGCGTCATGGGGGGCCGCCGCCGCCACGCGCGGTTGCCCGGTGCCCCAGGGGTCCGCTAACAGTATCCCCCGGCAGAGCCGGGGGGTTCAGTTCGTGAGCCGCCCAAGGCGGCAACGGCAACAGTTGCAACTGCTCCAGCCGTCGGTCTTCGGCTTCCTGCTTCGTGATGTACTCCCGGATCACCTGCTCGTCGCGTCCGACCGTGGACACGAAGTAGCCGCGCGCCCAGAAGTGCATGCCCACGAAGTTCCGCTTCCGCTCCATGTACGTTCGCGCGATGTGGATCGCGCTCTTGCCCTTGATGTACCCGATCACCTGCGCGACCGCGTACTTCGGCGGGATCGAGATCAGCATGTGGACGTGGTCCGGCATCAGGAGGCCTTCCTCGACCCTGCACTCCTTCTGCGCCGCAAGCGTCCTCAGCACCTCACCCAACGACCGCCTCAATTCCCCGTACAACACCTTCCGCCGGTATTTGGGAATGAAGACCACGTGGTACTGTCAGAAGCGTTTGTACAAGTCCGGGTCATAAGCTCTTGTAGATGTCCGGTTGTTGAGGGACCCGAGAGGGTCCCGGATCGATGACCGGCACCCGCCAGGGCGTCGGTCTCCATGTAGGTGCTGTCCCGGAGGGGCAGCAGCCTCCCCCCGAGGGGGGAGCGCGTGGCTCGGACATGATTCCTCCGCGTTTTCATGCGGTCAGTCCCGTTCCGGCGCTGTTCCCTTGCCGTTTCTGTCGGCCGCCTAGCCGCTTGCCCAGAAGGCGACCGTCCGCCGTGAAGCGGCCAATGATCTGTCCCTGGAAACTCACCCCGAGGGTGTCGTCCAGACATCTTGGCCCATGCAAAACAATTCACTGGTGTCCACATATGCAGCTGAACCCAGCGATGCGTTCCTGCTGTAGATCAGATCTCCTGATAGAGTCCTGCTGAAGGTCGACCTTGCCCGCCGACTCGGGGTGAGCCGCGCGACTCTCGGCTACTACTTCCGGCACCTGAAGGGGACCCCGGATCTCCCAGGGGCGGTGCCCGCGCAGGGACACGCCCAACTGCTCCGCGACCTCCGGCAGCCTCAGCAGTTTCATTGCCATTCGAGCCTCCATTGACGAATGCACGGCTGTCCGCGCGACGTCCGTTGTAGCCTGGAATGGTCTTGGAACCGAGTGCGAGAATCCGGCCCATTCTCGCCCGGTGCAGACAGGGGCGTCCCCTGTTCCAAGGTCCGGGCGGGCAGACTGGGTCCGCGGGCCTGAGATGATTCAGTCCGGCGGCCCGAGCGGCGCAGGGGAGGTGTGTCCGGAAATGTGTCCACCCTCACGACGAAACCGGGTCAGTCAGGGACAACCCTGCGCATCTGGCAGTTCAACCATCTTCGCAGCAATAGTGGGGACGTTTTCGTAAGACAGCGGCGCGCCCGGAGGGACTCGAACCCCCAACCGTCGGATCCGAAGTCCGATGCTCTATCCATTGAGCCACGGGCGCCCAACAAGGCGTGGTCACGCGAGCGGCGGCAGGCCGGAATGCCGGCAGGGAAACTGGGGTGCCTGGAGGGATTTGAACCCACGACCACTGGAGCCACAATCCAGTGCTCTGCCCCTGAGCTACAGGCACCATCGCGAAAAGGACGTTCGACACCTGGAACGCATCCAGGCGCCTCGGGTACGCCTGAGAGGATTCGAACCTCCGACCGGCGGATTAGAAGTCCGCTGCTCTATCCTGGCTGAGCTACAGGCGCGCACAGGAAACCGCAATGCGGACCACCGACCGAACCGTCTGCCACCGTCGCGTGTTCAAAGAACGAAAAGCCAGCGGATTATCGACATGGGGCGGGGGCCTGTCAAGCGATCGCGCGACGAGAGTCCCGCAGGCCGGTGCTGCCGAGGGGATTGCACCGGAAGTGACTGATTCGCCATCGCTCCCTTGGTCGATGTCCCGGTGGCTGCCAGGAACCGCGGTACAGTACCCGGGGAGATGGGGAGAATCGGCCATGGCGAAGCGGCAGGTGATCCGGATTGACGAGGCGCTGTGCGACGGTTGCGGGCAGTGCGCCGATGCCTGCGCCGAGGGGGCGATCCGGATGATTGACGGCAAGGCGCGCCTGGTGTCGGACGCCTACTGCGATGGCCTGGGGGCCTGCCTGGGCGAATGCCCCCAAGGCGCGATCACGCTGGAGGAACGCGAGGCGGTCGCGTTCGACGAGGCCGCCGTGCATGCCCACCTGGCTCGCCTGGCCGCCCAGACGCCACGGCCCATCGAGGCGGAGGCCGGCTGCCCCAGTGGCCCGGGTGGCGGCTGCCCGGGGTCCGGACTGCGCGACTTTCGAGCGCGGGTCGCCGGCATGCGCCCGGCCGCCCCATTCCAGGGCGCATCCACGAACTCCCCGCCGCCTTCCCGCCTGGGGCACTGGCCCATCCAGTTGGGGCTGGTCCCCCCGACCGCCCCCTTCCTGGCCGGTGCCGATCTGCTGATCTGCGCCGACTGCGTGCCGTTCGTCGTGCCGGACTTCCATGCCCGCTACCTGTCCGGGCGCGCCGTCGTCGTGGCGTGCCCCAAGCTGGACGACATGGAGCCGCACCGCGCCCGCCTGGCCGGGATTCTGGCGCATGGACGGCCGGCTCGTGTCACGGTGCTGCGCATGGAGGTGCCGTGCTGCGGCGGGCTGGCCCGGGCGGTGCTGGAGGCCCGCAATGCCCACGCGCCCCAGGTTCCGCTGGAAATCCACACGTGGGGCGTTCGCGAAGGCCTCACGATTCAGGAAGTCCCGTCGCCGACGTGAGGGGCCCCGCCCGGCAGGACGAATCTAGCGAACGAACCGCCAAGGCCCGACCCGCAGGTCGATCGGACCGGGAGGCAGGTCGGTCAGCACCAGCGACGACACCGGCGGCACCTCGACGGCGCGCAGGGAAACGTGACCGGACCGCAACGCCCGGTCAAAGGCCGTGCCCGACTCGACGAACCAGGCGATGTGGCGCGTCGCGGTGTCCAGCGACACCTCGATGGTGGAGGGCAATGCCCGCCACTGCCAGAAGCCGGCCCCGGAACGGCACGTGGTCCAGTGCTGCCGCGACTCGCACAGTTCCAGGCCGGCCATCGGCGCCCCGGTCGAGTCGGGATCCAGCAGCCAAAGGACCCGAAGCGACGGCAGGTGGTACATCGCCCGCCGGAAGCTGAAGCGATCGTCGCGGCAGACCACCAGCACCGAGTCCGGATCGTCGCCGGCAAGGGCCTCCAGCGCACGAACCGTTTCGGACGTATCGATCTGGGCATGCTGGAGGGCCGGCAGCCCCTGTTCGCCCACCGTCCGCGTCCAGCCCGGCGGCGGCGCCAGGAACAGCGCGACCTGGCCCAGAACCACCGCCCCCACCAGCGCCGGCCCCAGCCACCGAGACGAGGACGCTTGCGCCCCCGGGGACGCACCGGCCGGCGCCGCCCGCCCCGCCCTCAGCAGGACCGCCGCCGCCCCCAGGGCAAACGCGGGGACGATGCCCAGCACGTGTCCCGGCTTGTAGATGAACATCAGGCCGAACCACAGGATCGGGGGCACGACCCACAACAGAAGCGTCGCGACGGCCTCGCGGCGCTGCCCCGTGCGATCCCGCAACAACGGGAAGGCCAGCAGCCCGGCCAGGCCCCCGACCGACAGACCCGACAACAGGAAGCGCCACATCCCGTCCAGGTTGGTCAGGACGGCACCGACCGACGCCCCCATCAGCGGGGAATAGGCCCTCCCGAACAGGTCCAGGAACTGGCCACCGAACGCCCGGGACAGCGGCCCCAGGCCTCCCGCCAACCAGGCCAGCGGCACACCCCACGCCAGGATGCCCAGGACGGCCGAGACCCCGGCGACCGCGAACCGCGCCACGCTGCCGGAGGCGCCCGAACCCCGGCATGCCCGCACCAGCCGCCAGGCGGCGAAGGGGAACAGGAACAGCGGCACCGACTGGCGCACCCCGCCGGACATCCCGTACAGCAGGAAGAATGCGACCAGCGCCCGCAAGGATGCACTCGGACCGATTCGCAGGCCCGCCAGCACCACCAGGGCGCCGATGGCGGCCTCGGCCGGGTACGACTCGCCGGTCAGGGCGTAGCCCCAGGCAACCGGATTCGTGGCCAGCAGGAGGGCGGCCGCCACCCCGACGCCCGTCCCGTACAGGCGACGCCCCAGCAGCAGCACCGCGCCGACGGCCAGCGCACCCGCCACCACGCTGGCCCACAGCACCGCATCGCCGGGAGCGACCCCCAGGCGCGCGATCACCCAGGCCAGCCCCATCGGTCCGACGTAGCCGGGCGCGTGCGGCTGGTGCAATGCCAGGTCGAACCGTTCCAGGCCCAGGGCGAACTGGATCGGGTCCCAATCCACGACCCGGAGCGGCAGGAACATTGCGTAGAGCAAGGCCGTGGCCAGGACGGCAAGGACGGGGGCAATCGTCGGGGAGAGGCGCTTCACGCCGACACGATAGCAGAAGGCCCCGATGCCGAAAACCGGGGGAAGGGGCGAGGGCGCCGCCGAGGGCGGCGCACTCCAAGGACGCGATGCGTCGGGGCGAGGGCGCCGCCGTGGGCGGCGCACTCCAAGGACGCGGTGCGTCGGGGCGAGGGCGCCGCCGTGGGCGGCGCACTCCAAGGACGCGGTGCGTCCGGGCGAGGGTGCCGCCGTGGGCGGCGCACTCCAAGGACGCGATGAGTCGGGGCGAGGGCGCCGCCCTGGGCGGCGCACTCCAAGGACGCG
>JARKOL010000159.1 GCA_029975745.1 Myxococcota bacterium
TTTCTTGTGCCTGCCAAGAAGGCTGTCTCGGGAGATCAAGCAGTTACGTGACCTGATGCCCCGAATCCTGGGGTGAACTCCCTCGCCGAACGCCCGCGCGAGCCCGTCAGGACTTCACCTGCGAACAGCGCGGATTGCTCCCGGATCGGTTCTAGTAGATTCCCAGGTCCATCTGCGCGTCTTCGGTCGCCATCGTCCGAGGGTCCCACGGGGGGTCCCAGACCAGTTCCACGGTGGCCTCGCGAAGGCCGCGGGCCAGCAGGGCGCCCTGGCGGACCATCTCCATCAACTGGGGCGCGAATGGACACATCGGCGAGGTCAAGGTCATTCGGATGTTCGCGGTACGGCCGTTGGGCGCCAGATCGACGCCGTAGATCATGCCCAGGTCGGTGATCGGCAACCCCAGCTCGGGCTCGATCACCTGGGCCAGTCCGTCCCAGATAGCGGCCTCGGTGGCGGGTCCCGACGGACGCGCGGCCAGCTCGGCCAGCGCCACATTCGCCGCCTCGGTGGCCATCGAGTCCGGATCCCAGGCGGGCTCCTTGGTGAACTCCAGGCGCCCGTCCATCAAGCCGGGGATCGTTTCCAGCGCCGCGCGTATCGGGCCCAGCAGGCGGCGCGCCAGGGGCTCCTGGGCCACGCGAACCACGGCGGTCAGCCCGTGATCGACGACATCGACCGACAGCACCAGGCCCAGGTCGATGATGGAGCAGCCGGTCTCGGGCTCGATGACGGTGCGCAGGGCATCCAGAACCTGCGCGCGTGTCACGGGATCGGGCGTCATGGGTGACCTCCTTGCGTTTCGCCGTGCGCCAGGCTTTCCTCCAGCGTCGTCCAGGGCAGCAGCGCGCACTTGACCCGGACCGGAAGGTCCCGAACCCCCTGGAGCACCTCGACGTCGCCCAGGTCCAGCCCCGCCGGCAGCGGTTCCCCTCGCAGCATTGCCTTGGTCCCCGCCAGCAGCGCGCGCGCCTCGGGCAGCGTCCGGCCCTTCAGGCGCACGGCCAGCATCGACCCGGATGCCACCGAGATCGAGCACCCGTGCCCCAGAACCTGGATGCCGGCGATCCGTTCGCCCTCCAGCCGCAGCCGCAGCGTGACCTCGTCGCCGCACAGCGGGTTCTTGCCGGACCACTCGACCTGCGCGCCATCGACCGGTTCGCGCCCCGCCGGGTGCAGGTAGTGGTCCATCACGACCTCGCGCATCAGTCCGTCGTCCCCGAGATCCTCCCCCAAGCCCGTCCCCGCACCCGTACCCGAGCCCGTCCCCGTACCCGTACCCGTCCCCGTACCCGTACCCGTCCCCACCCCCGCCCCCACCCCCGCCCCGACCCGCGGCGCGTACTTCCGTACCACGCCCTCCAGCGCATCGACCAGCCGGTCGATCTCGGCCTCGGTGGTATGGACGGAGAACGACGCCCGCGTGGTCGCGGCAAGTCCGAAGCGCTTCATCAGCGGCTGGCAGCAGTGGTGGCCTGCCCGAACCGCGATGCCGCGCGCGTCCAGTTCCTGGGCGATGTCGTGCGGGTGGGCCGCATCCAACGTGAACGACACCAGGCTGCCGGCCCAGTCCGGCCCGGGGCCGGGTCCCAGGATCCGAAGCCCCGCCAACCGGGACAGCCGGGCGTGGGCGTACGTGCCGACGGCCCGGTCGCGCTCCGCCACGTTCGCCATCCCCAGCGCCGCCAGCCAGTCGATCGCGGCGCCGAATGCGACGGCGCCTCCGATGTCCGGCGTGCCGGCCTCGTAGCGCGCGGGGGGATCGGCGTAGGTCGAGGCATCGAGTTCGACGTCGCGAATCATCTCGCCCCCACCCAGGAAGGGGTCCATTTCGTCGTAGCGGGACGTCCGGACGACCAGCGCCCCCATGCCGGTCGGGCCCAGCATCTTGTGGGCCGACACGACATAGAAGTCCGGGTCCAGCACGGCAAGGTCGATCGGCAGGTGGGGCGCGGCCTGGGCGCCGTCGATCAGCACCGCGGCCCCGACGGCACGGGCGGACGCGACGATGCGCGCAACCGGGTTGATCGTGCCCAGAACGTTCGACACGTGGGTCACCGCGACCAGTTTCACGCGAGGCGACAGCAGTGCCTCGAACGCGGCCAGATCCAGCCGCCCGTCGTCGGTGATCGGAATCTCGCGAATCACGGCCCCGGTGCGACGGGCCAGCAGGTGCCACGGCACCAGGTTCGCGTGGTGCTCCATGCGCGTGACCAGGATCTGGTCGCCCGCGCGAACGTTGCGGTCACCCCACCCATGGGCGACCAGGTTGACGCCCTCGGTCGCGTTGCGGACGAACACGACCGCGGATGGCGATGGCGCCCCCAGGAAGGACGCGACCTTGCCCCGGGCATCCTCGTAGGCACGGGTGGCCTCCTCGGACAGCCGGTACACGCCCCGGTGGATGTTGGCGTTCGATTCCTCGTAGTACCGGGACAGGGCCGCGATTACCGCCCGCGGCTTCTGGGTCGTCGCGGCGCTGTCCAGATAGGCCAGCGCATGCCCGTTCATCTCGCGGGCCAGGATCGGAAACTCGCGGCGAATCGCCTGGATGTCCAATGTCAGTCCTCCCCCCCGGGACGCCTGGTGCCGGGTACCCGATCCGGTCCCCGGGCCCCGTCCCCCTGGACTGCTGCGCCCACCCAAGGCCGCAAGGGCGCCGTCAAGCCGGCGCAGTCCAGGGACGTCAGTCCTCCCGCACCTGCACGCGGTCGCCCTCGACACGTACGGCCCACGTCCGCAACGGCGCCACGGCGGGCATCCCCGTCGCACGCCCCGATTCCAGGTCGAACCGCCCGCCATGGTGCGCGCACTCCCACGCCCCATCCCCCGCCAGGCATCCCGACGCCAGGTCCAGATCCTCGTGCGTGCAAAGCGCATCCAGCGCGAACACGCGTTCGCCCACGCGCACCAGCATGACCGGTTCGCCTTCCACGAAGACCGTAACCGCCGCCCCGTCCCCCAGGTCGTCCACGGCCGCCACGTCCCGCCAATCGCCCATCGCGCCCTCCCGCATCAGGCCGCCGCCAACGCCGTCCGCAGCCGGTCCCGGACCCGGTCCGCCATGGCCGCCACCGGCAGTCCGGACAGCACCGGCTCGACGAAGCCCTCGACCAGCATCGCGTAGGCATCGGAACGCGTCAGCCCCCGGGACCGCAGGAAGAACACCGCCTCCTCGTCCACGGGCGCGACCGCCGCGCCGTGCGTGCAGCGGACGTCATGGTTCAGGATCTCCAGCTCCGGGATGGTCTCGGCCACCGCGTGCTTCGACAGCAGCAACGAGCGCGCCTCCTCGAACGCCTGGCTGCGCGCGGCCCCCGGGGCGATGCGCAGCAGCCCCGTGAAGATGGACCGGCTGCGATCCGCGGCGACCGCGCGCCAGGTCACCCGGCTTTCCGAGTCCCCGACCGCGTGATCCTCGACCGCCCGGAAGTCGGCACGGGCCCGACCCGCGGTGAATGCCATGCCCAGCCCTTCGACCCGGCCTCCCGGACCCCGAATCACGGGGGCCGCCTCGACCTTCACCAGCCCCTCGGGCATCAGGATGTGGACGTGCTGGAGCGACGCATCCCGATCCACCTGGTAGGCCGCGCGGGTGAACGCGACGCCCCCGGGACCGCCCGATTCCAGACGGGCGTGGGTCGCCGTCGCGCCCGGCCCCAGCACGACCTCGGTCACCGCCGCGCCGAATCCGGCGGGCACGTCCAGTTCCTCGATCACGGTCGCCTTCGCCTGGGCTCCGACCAGAACCAGGGTGCGAAGCGCCGAAAGCCTCCCGCCGTCCCCGGTCCGAAAGCGCAGCACGATCGGCGCCTCCACCCGCGCCCCGTCCGGGACGACCACGACCGCCCCCGCCGAGAACATCGCGAGGTTCGCGGCCAGCAGCGCATCGTCCATACCGGACACTTCCCCCAGGCTCTCGCCGATGCGAGCCGCCAGGTCCGATGCCAGCGCCTGGCCGAACGGCAGGACCCGCACGCCGGCAGCCACCGCCTCGTCGGGCACGTCGAAGGACGCGTCCACCGCGACCACGGGCGCCTCCAGAAGTTCGCGCGTACACGCGCCTCCCGGCAACAGGGCGGCCGCCTCGGTGAACCGGAATCGATGCGTAGCCCGGTCGGGCAACGGCAGGTCCAACGCCCGCACGGCGGCATCGGCCCGCAGATCGGCCAGGAAGGCCGGCTCGTTCTCGAATCGCTGCAAGGTCATCTGTCACTCCACGCCGGCGCGGACCCTGGTCCCGGCCCGCCCCCGTCTAGCCCACCGACCCGGTCATCTCGAGCTGGATCAGGCGGTTCAATTCCACCGCGTATTCCATCGGCAACTCCTTGACGAAGGGCTCGATGAACCCGTTGACGATCGTCAGGGTCGCCTCGTCCTCGGTCAGCCCGCGACTGCGCAGGTAGAACATCTGGTCGTCGCCGACCCGCGACACCGTTGCCTCGTGACCGATCCGCGCGCCGTTCTCGGCGATCTCCATCGTCGGGTACGTGTCCGACCGCGAGCGCTCGTCCATCAGCAGCGCATCGCACTTCACCGACACCTTCGCGCCGGTCGCATTCGGGTACACCTTGACCAGCCCGCGGTAGGACGCCCGCCCGCCATCCTTGCTGATCGACTTGCTGGTGATCGTCGATGTCGTGTTCGGCGCCGCGTGAATCACCTTGGCGCCCGCGTCCTGGTGCATGCCCTCGCCGGCGAACGCAATCGACAGCACCTCGCCGTGCGCCCGCTCGCCGACCAGGTAGATGGCCGGATATTTCATCGTCAGGCGCGACCCCAGGTTGCCGTCAACCCACTCGACCTGGGCCCCCGCATGGGCCTGGGCCCGCTTGGTCACCAGGTTCAAGACGTTCTTCGACCAGTTCTGGATCGTGGTGTAGCGGACCTTCGAGCCGGGCAGCGCGATCACCTCGACCACCGCCGCGTGCAGGCTGTCCGTCGCGTACGTCGGCGCCGTGCATCCCTCGATGTAGTGAACGCTGGCCCCCTCGTCCACGATGATCAGCGTCCGCTCGAACTGGCCCATGTCCTTCAGGTTGATGCGAAAGTAGGCCTGGAGCGGGATCTTGACATGCACGCCCGGCGGCACGTACAGGAACGAGCCACCCGACCACACCGACGAGTTCAGCGACGCGAACTTGTTGTCATTGGGAGGAACGACCGTGCCGAAGTACTTGCGAACCAGTTCCGGGTGATCGCGCAGCGCCGAGTCCATGTCCGTGAAGATCACGCCCTGCTTCTCGATCTCGGCCTGGATCGAGTGGTAGACGACCTCCGACTCGTACTGGGCGCTGACGCCAGCCAGGAACTTGCGCTCGGCCTCGGGCACGCCCAGGCGCTCGAACGTGTCCTTGATGCCCTGGGGAACCTCGTCCCAGGTGCGCCCCTGGCGGTCGGCCGCACGGACGAAGTAGATGATGTTCTCGAAATCGATCGCGTCCAGGACGGCACTGTTTCCCCAGCGCGGCATCGGGCGATCGCGGAACATCCGCAGGGCCTTCAGCCGGAACGCCAGCATCCACTCGGGTTCCCCCTTGAGCCGGCTGATATCGCGGACAACCGCTTCGGACAGGCCGCGGCGCGTCTTGTACACCGACCGATCCGGGTCCGAGAAGCCGTACTGGTAGTCGCCGACCAGTTCCGGCGAAGTCTGCGCTTCCATGGCAACACTCCTTTCCGGGGTCACGCGGATACGGCCTGGGACGCCACCGCGTCGGCCTCGACCCACTCGTAGCCCCGGGATTCCAGTTGGGTGGCCAGTTCGGGCCCGCCCGACATCGCGACGCGACCGTCCAGGAACACGTGGACATGGTCGGGTCGCACGTACTCGAGGATTCGCTGGTAGTGCGTCACCAGCACCACCGACACGCCCTGCGCGATGGCGCGGTTGATGCCCGCGGCAACCGTGCGCAGCGCGTCGATGTCCAGGCCCGAGTCGGTCTCGTCCAGCAGCGCCAGCTTCGGCTGCAGCAGCAGCATCTGGAGGATCTCCAGGCGCTTCTTCTCACCGCCCGAAAACCCGTCGTTGACGTGGCGCGTCGCGAAGGAGTCGGGAATGCCCAGGTCCGCGAAGGCCGCCGACAGCTGCTTGCGGAACTCGCGGGCCGGGACCTCGCGCCCCATCGCCCGAAGCGCCGACCGCAGGAACTGCGCGACACCGACACCCGGAATCGCGACCGGGTACTGGAACGCCAGGAAGATGCCCGCCCGCGCCCGCTCGGTCACGTCCATCCGCAGGAGGTCGCGCCCCTGGTAGCGGATCTCGCCGCCATCCACGACGTAGGCCGGATGCCCCATGACGACGTTGGACAGCGTGCTCTTGCCGGACCCGTTGCGCCCCATGATCGCGTGGACCTCGCCCGGCCGCACGACCAGATCGACCCCGTTCAGAATCGGCTTGCCAGAGATCGATGCGCGCAGCCCCAGGACTTCAAGAATCGGCGCCGCGACACCCGTGTTGGTTTCGTGATTCATTCGAAAATACTCCCGCTTTCGTTCGAACTCGCACCGGCGCCCTCGCTGCCTGCCGCGTGGGCCACAGCCGCGGGCCGCCAGTTCCGATCGCCCTCCATCCGGACAAGATCCTTCAGGGTCACATTGGACAGCAGATCCGCCACCACCTGGCGCAGCGCCCCGAAGACGCGCCGCAGTCCGCAGTCGGGCGCACGCTCGCACGCCGACAGGGCCGGCGCCACGCAGCGCCCCGTCCGAAGGGCCTCGCCCGAGAACGCCGCAAAGGCGTCGTGGAGGGTAATCGTCCCGGGTTCCCTGGCCAGCCGGATGCCGCCGTGAACCCCCCGGGTCGTCTCGACCAGACCCGCCTGCCGCGCCAGCCCCACCAGTTTCGCGACGTACTGGGGCGACATCCCCTCGGCGGCCGCCACTTCGGGAATCGTCGCCGACGTGCCGCGGTCCCAGGCCTGCGCCAGCCGCATCAGGCACCGGACGCCGAACTCTTCGGTGGCGCTGACCTTCAAGGGCACCTCGCAAGCGTCGCAACCAGGACTAATATGGTCAAAGTTTACTGATATGTCAAGATTCACCGAGACCCGCACCGTCGAGATTGCAAATCACCTGAATAGATGGAGGGTTTGACCCTGATGCACCCCCGGGACGGGGGCTCCGGGCGCGGCGGAATCAATCGAAGAAGTCGCGCAGCCCTTCGACCTGGAACAGCATCGCCTCGTCGGCGTGCAGGACTTCCAGGAAGCTGGCGAAGGCCGCCCGGTTGTAGGGCAACGGGAAGTAGCCCTCCATCATGAAGTCGCCGTCGCCATCGACGTAGGCGCGCGCGACACCGGCCCGGGCGTTGATCTCGTTCACGATCTCCTTGAAATCAGACAGGTTGTCCTTGGCGTACTCGCTGCCGGCGAACATGATCGTGATCAGCACGCCGCCCCGGAACTCCTTGAACAGGAAGTTCAGGTACCGCTCGTGGGTAGCGCGGAAGTTGTTCTCGCCCTCCTCGACCTCGTATCCCTGGAACTCGAGATGGGTGACAATTTCCTGCAAATCGGCCATGACGAGGCCTCCGTCAAGAGAGTCCACGTTCAATACCGCCAATGGGGACCGCGCGTCAACCGGAAGCGGCGAGGGCGCGCAAGTGGTCAGGGCTCCAGCGAACGAACCACGATCCGGCCCGAGGCACGCAGGCTGCGGACCCAGGCCTTGTACTCGCGTTCGAAGCCGACCTCGGTCAGTTCATAGCGGATTCGGGCACGGGCCTCCTCTGGATCGGCCAACGGCACCTTGCGCCGCTCGGTCACACGCAGCACATGGAAGCCGCCCGCGGACTGGACCACGCCGGAAACCGCGCCCTCGGGCAGGCCGAACGCCGCCTGCTCCAGGGACGCCTGAAGACGGCCCCGCGGGAACCAGCCGACATCGCCGCCCTTCGCCGCGGATCCGTCCCCACCGAACTCCCGTGCCAGATCCTCGAAAGGCCGCTCGCCGGACGCCGCCATCCGCTGGACCTTCGATGCGTGCTCGATCAGCGCCCGCAACCCCTCCGCATCGACGTCCTCGGGGATCGGGAAGAAGATGTGCCACAGGCGGACCTCGACCTCGGCCTTTCCACCCTCGTATTCCCGCAGGAAGGCCTCCTCGATCTCGCGGTCGGTGACGCGAACCTTGGCCCCGACCTTCAGGCGCAACACCTGCGACTTGATCAGTTCCTTGCGCGCATGGGCCCGGTAGCCCGCGATGTCCGTGAACCCCAGCATCCGGACGGCGGATGCGAAGTCCTCGCTGGACCACTCGTTCTGTTCCATGATGCCCTGGATGTGGCGTTCCACGTCCTCGTCGGACGCCTTGATCCCCAGTTTGGTGGCTTCGGCCAGGATCAGCCGCTCGTCCACCAGATCGTCCAGCGCCGCCGCCAGGGTCACCGCGTCGCCCATGGGATCCCCGCTGACCGTTCCCGCCACCGGATTGCGAGCCGACTCGGCGCGCCTGCGCACGTCGTGCAGCGTGATGGCCTCGTCCCCGATGTACGCGACCACGCGGTCGATCAGCACCGGTTCGCGGGCCGCGACCGGCACCGCAGCCAGGACGGCCGCTCCGGCCAACCAGATCCCCATCCTACCCATCGACGGCCCCTTCCACGGCGCGCTCCTGGAGCACTCGCCGCAACGCATCCTCGTCCACACGGACACCCGCTTCCGTCCGCAGCGCATCCAGACGCTCGCGCCGCAGCCGCGTCCGCTCGCGCCCCATCAGGTCCGACACGATCCCGGGCCTGGCCTGGTCCAGCGTGCGGGCCACGGCCGGCTCGATGGACTCCAGGAACAAGATGTGAAAGCCATCGGGCGCCTCGACCACGCCACTCAACTGGAACGGCTCGGTCAGGGCCATCGCGGCCTCAACCACCGCCTGGGGCATGTCCGGCCCCTCGTTCCCGACACGCGGAAACCGGCCGATCGCGCCCCCCTGCCCCCGGGAAGCCGCATCCTGGGACCATTGCGCGACGAACCCCTCGAACACGCGAGCCAGGTCGTCGTCGGTCGTTTCCATCGTCTTGCGGATCCGGAACGCCAACTTGTCCGCCAGCGCCCGGTCCTGAACCCGAAGATGTCGAATTCGCACCTGCTCGGGCCGATTGAACTCGAACCAGCGCGCCTCGTAGGCCGCCACGACGTCCGCCTCGGGAATGTCGGACGTCTTGACGGTCAGATCGACGTCGCGGCGCAGCCACCGCTCGGCCAGGTCGTCCTTCAGGGCGTCGATCACGCGCCCGTCGCGCCCCAGACCGCGCGCCTCGGCCGCCAGGGCCAGGGCCGTGTACTCCAGGTAGGCCTCCAGGAATTCCAGTTTGCGCTCGACGGTCTGGTGACGCACGCGGACGAAGACCGGCATCATCTCCAGGCGCGACTCGATCTCGCCGAAGCGGACCAGGCGCTCGCCGATGCGCGCCACCGGGATGTCGGCCGTGTCGTCCTTGCGCTCGGCGGCGACCGGCGCCACCGAGGCCCCAGTCGGGCGTTCGGGCTTGCACGCCATGGACCACGCCACCGCGCAGCCGATGACGATCACCCACGGGATTGCCGTCCCCCTGGACACCCAGCCGACCTCCACGCCATCAGGGCGAAACGCCCGAGGTCCCGAGCCTACGCGATTGACGAGGCCGAATCAATCCCGGGCGGGGTTCCCGGGCAGGCAGGCCTCGGAGCGCGTCCGCGGTCAGTACGGGTCGTGAATCCGGACCACCCGCGGGCTGATCTGGCAGGTGACCTCGTAGGGGATCGTTCCCAGCATCCGGGCCCATTCCTCGCCGGTGATTCGGGCATCCCCGCTTCGCCCCATCAGCACGACCTCGTCACCGACCTGGACGTCCGTCACCGGGCCCAGATCGACCATGCTCTGGTCCATGCAGACGCGCCCCACCACGGGGTAGCTTCGGCCCCGGATCAGCACCCGGCCCCGGTTCGAAAACAGGCGGTTGAACCCGTCCGCGTAGCCCGCGGGAATCGTCGCGATCACGGTGTCCTGGGACGCCGTCCACGTGCGCCCGTACCCGATGGACGTGCCGGCGGTGACGCACTTCAGGAACGACACGCGCGTCACCAGGGTCATCGCCGGATGCAGTTCGATGGTCGCAGGGGTCTGGGGATCGGGACGATAGCCATAGATCATGATGCCCGGTCGGACCAGGTCCATCCAGGCCGACGTGTGGGCAAGCACGGCTCCGGAGTTCGCGCAGTGGACCAGAAGCCTGCGCCCGACCGCCGCCTGCACGGCGTCGGCAACACCCCGAAACCGGTCGATCTGGGCCCGGGTCCACGAGGGGTCGGCGGCGTCGCTGGAGGGCAGATGCGTCATCACGCCGCCCAGCATGACGCCCGGCGCTTCCCGAAGCCGCATCGCCACCGCCACGGCCTGGTCCGCGGGAACGCCGACCCGACCCATGCCGGTATCGACCTTCAGGTGGACGGCCACGTCCCGCCCGGTCGCCTGCGCGGCATGACCGACCGCGACGGCCTCGTCGTCGCTGCACACCGCCAGGGTGACGCCGGCCGCGATGGCCCCGGGCAGTTCCCACGAAAACGTCGGCCCGAACTTCAGCAACGGCAGGTGGATCCCGGCGTCCCGCAGTTCCCGGGCCTCGGGCACCGTCGCGATGCCAAGCCAGTCGGCGACACCCGTGTCCTGGGCCATCCGCGACACCGCGACGGCCCCGTGTCCATAGGCGTTCGCCTTGACCGCGATCAGGATCCCGCGGTCCGAGCCCACCGCCGCACGAATCGCACGCAGGTTGTCCCGGATTGCCCCCAGGTGTACCCGGGCATGGGTCGCGTAGTCGAGGGTCATCCGCGCATCACCACCTTCTGGACGTAGGGACTGGTACTGAGCGCCAGCAACGCCCCGTACCCCGGCATGAACGCCAGTTCGTCGCCGACCTTGATCTTGGCCTCGGCGTCCTCCACGTCAAGGATCAGGTGATCGCTGCTGCCCCCCAGAACGCGGACCCCCGGCATCTCGGGCTCGATGCCATCGACCACGACGTCCTGCCGACCGACGTTGCAGATGGCGCGCAGCCGCATGCCGCGATCCTCGAACTCCGGCGTGCCCCCGAACGCGTCCTGCCCGCGATCGCCGATGGGAACCGAAGGCTTGCGCTCGACCTCCACGACCTCGGCCACCATGCGGAACGTGTCCTGACGGGTGCCGGGCCAGGGGCTTCGGTCGATGACGTTCCGACCCAGGACGATCGCCTCGCCGATCCGGAAGTGGTTGACCTGCCGAGGCATGCCCCCACTGGCGATCAGGGGCAGGTTCGCGCTGTTGCCCCCGGACAGCAGTCCCAGCTCCAGGCCCGTGGCCTGGCGGCATCGATCCCGAACGTCCACCAGAGCCTGCATGTTCTCCAGTGTCGGGATGACGCCCCAGTAGCAGGCCAGGTTGCACCCCAAGCCGGCCACCTCGATCCCCGGCAGGCCGGCGGCGCCGCGCACGATCTCGATCGCCCGATCGGGCCACACACCCTCGCGCAGGTCCCCGACATCGACCATCACCACGACCTGGTGACGCGCCCCCTGCAGCACCGCGGCGTCGGACAGCAGCCGGATCGTGTCCAGGTTGCTGTTCAGCGAGATGTCGGCGCATCGCACGACCTCGGCCGCGCAACTGGGCGCCGGAATCCGCAGCAGCATCAGGGGCCGACGAATCCCCGCCTCGACCGCCGCCTGGAGGTTGCGCATCCGGCTGTCCGCGACCATGTCGGCGCCGCCGGCCTCCAGGGCGTGCGCCACGGCGGGGTGGGCGCACGTCACCTTGGTCACCGCGGCCACCTGCGCCCCGTGCCGGTGGCACAGGTCGATGACCGAGCGGGCGTTCGCCGCGATCCGGTCCGGGTAGATTTCCAGGCGGGGCGTGCAGACCGACATCCGGTCATCCTCCTTGGCTGGCACCTTCCTTCGCGACCCAGCGCCGAAACGTCGCCCGGACATCGTCCGGGAAGACCTGGGCCAGGGTGCCCAGGGCGCTGAATCGATATTGATCGTCCACGAGGATCGTCGCGGTGGGCTCGGGCAGCAGGTGACGGCCCGCACCGGTACAGACGGCACGAAGGCAGTCCGCCGCACCCGACACGCGGGTCAGCGCGCCCCCGGTCGCCACGACCCACTGGACCGCCGTCAGATCCTTGCCCTTGACCACCGTCCGGCGCCCGGTGGGGGTGTACACGTCGGACACGACTCCCGCATGGCGCCGCGCCGCCAGGACGACCGCCTGTCCGCACAGCCACCGGGTCAGCTCGCGCTGGGCCTCGGTGCTCGGCACGGCGGCCAGGTCCCTCAGCCGCTCGCCGGCGTCGTCCTCTCCGGACAATGCGGCGACGCTGCCGGCGTTGACGAAGACTCCCAGGTCCCCCTCGACGGTCCGCTTGGCGACGGGCTCCGGCTCGATCAGGCGGGACTGCCATCGCGCGCTGCCCTGGGTGACGCTGTGGACGTCGGTGGTCGCGCCGCCGACGTCGAACACCACGCAGTCCCCGGCGACCTCGGCAAAAAGCTCGGCCGCCTGCAACACCGCCCCGGGCGTGGGCAGGATGGGGTGGCTCGTCCGTTCCGCCAGGCGCGCCATGCCCGGCGCATGCACGATGTGGCGGTTGAACGCCTCGTGGACCCGTCGCCGCAGCGGCTCGATGTTCAGGACGTCCACCTCGGGGAACACGTTGTCCGCGACCCAGATCTCGGCACCGGACTGCCGGAACGCCTGGACCACGGCCCCGCGGGCCGCGACGTTCCCGGCGTACAGGAGGGGCACGCCCAGGCCCAGCCCCGCCAGCCGCTCGGCGTTGCGCACCACGATGCCGCGCTCGCCGTGATCGACCCCGCCGGCCAGCAGCACCAGATTCGGCAAGGCGGCCCGGATCTCGTCCAGCTGGAAGTCGTCCAGTTCGCCGGCCGTCACCATCCGGACGATGCCGCCGGCCCCAAGCGCCGCCTCGCGCGCCGCCCGCGCGGTCATCGAGGCCGTCAATCCGTGGACCGTCATCCGCAGCCCGCCCGCGGCCGAGCTGTTCACGAACGTCGGGATCCCATCGGGGACCCATCTCGAACGCGCCGACAGGTCGGCCAGGGCCGCGTCCACCCCGATTCCCACGTCGCCGCCGGCCACCGACGTCGGCGCGAACCCCTGGGCCACGACCTCGAACCCGCCTTCGGGCAGGCGCGCGAAGCCGTTCGCCTTGGTGATGGTCGAACCGACCTCGATCGTCAGGATCTCGATGCCCACTGGCATCCCCTCGAAACGCCCGCCGTCACACCGCGCCGCGAGCCTTCAGCACCTTGACCATCGCGTTGACGACGTGCAGCCCCTTGGTGCCCCGCCCGAACGTCGCATCCATCCCCGTCTCCCGGGCCATCTCGCGGTGGACCTGGGTCCCGCCGGCCACCAGGACGACCCGGTCCCGGATCCCCTTCTCGACGCACAGTTCCGCCAGCTTCCGCATCTGGGCCCGATGAACGTCGTTGTGGCTGATGATGGTCGAGATCAGGATCGCGTGCGCCCCGGTCTCGACCGCCGCATCGACCAGCTTATCCACGGGCACCGACGTGCCCAGGTAGTGGTAGCGAACCCCGTACTTCTCGATGCCGCCGTGCTTGATGTCCAGGATCTCGCGCAGCCCGACGCTGTGCTCGTCCTCGCCGACGGTAGCCGCGACGACCTTCAGGCCGACGGCCTTGACCGCGTCGCGCAGTTCCTGCTCGGGCAGCAAGGTTTCCTTCTCGGGGATCTTCAGGGTCGCGCGGTCGATGTCGAACCCGACCTTGCCCTTGACCTCGACGAAGCAGCCCTCGGCCGGGTGCAGGACCATGGTGTGGATCACCTCGGGGTCCGCCAGCCCCATCTTCCTGGCCATCTCGACCGCGTACACCGGCGCGATGTCCTCGTTTTCGGGAACGAACAGCTGGATCAGGACGGTGCCGTCGCCGGCCCACTCGGCCTCGGGCCGAATCCTGCCCCCCTTGCGGTAGGGCAGCGTCTTCTCCAGGCGCTTGTGGCAGTTGTCGTCCGGGTCCAGTTCGTCGATGAACACGATCTTCGCGGGGTTGCACAGCGTGCATCCCCCGATCGGGTCGCAGGCCTTGGCCGTCCCCGAAGGCAGGTGGTTTTCCCCGAAGTGGTCGCACACGGGCGCCATGTAGTCCGGGTCGCGCGCCACCAGCGACCCCGCGCCAACCCCGCCGTTGCCGTCCCGGGCAATCCCGTCCCCGTTGCGTTCCGGGTACTTGGCCGAATCGACGAAGAAGCCCCGCTCGACCGCGGCGAAATACCCGCCGACCTCCAGCACCTCCTCCAGGAAGGCGACCGAGCGCTCCTTGATGTCCCGCACCATTTCACCCAGCGGCCCGTCATGGCGCAGGGACAGCAGTTCCTGGATGCCGTCCAGGGCGGCCCACGTCTGCTTGACCGTCTGGACGCCCCGGATGTTGTTGTAGTGCCACGGAACGTTGCGCCCCTCGTCCGGGGTGATGGTGCTCTGGATGTCGGCGCGCGTCAGCATCGAGATCAGCGTATCGACCGTGTGCGTGCGGGTGGCCTCCTCGATGTCGGCCTCGATGTACCGGGTGTTCTGCTGGGCCCGCATCTTGTATTCGCTGAAGAAGTCCCGCAGCGCCACCGCGTAGGGCAAATCGAACCAAAGTTTCGGGGCCGGCGGGGAGTTGGGCGGGACCGTGGACAGGCCGATCAGCGCCTTGTCCATGCCGACCGCGACCGAGTACGCGCAGTTGATGCCGTGCTGGACCATCAGTTCCGGCATGACCAGCCAACCGGCCTTGGCGGTGGCGTTCGCGTTGTGCGCACCGTCGATCTGGAAGATTCGGGCGCCTGCCATGACGCGCTTCGCCTCGGCGGCATCGACGAAGGAACGGTACATGTTCACGTTGCGATACAGCACGTTGTACTGCGGATCCTGGTGGGCGCCGTTGATGCCCTCCTCGGCGAACAGCACCGCGACCTCGGGCCCGGCCACGCCGGACACGTAGCTGTGGAAGTTGATGGGCCGCCCGACCTCGGCCTCGATCAGGTCGCAGGCCTTGCGGCTGGCCCGGATCTGCTTGCGCGTGATGGGAACGCCCCCGATGCCCTCGGGCGTGCCCTCCAGCAGGCCGTCGATGTGGCTCTGGCCCGTCGTCCGGATCACCATCAGGTGGTCCGCCCCGTGCCATGCGGCCATGCGCATCCGGCGAATGTCGTCCTCGAACCGGCCCGACGCGATCTCGGTCGTCACCACGCAGGCGGGCTGCGGGTCGATGTGGTCGAAGTACTTGGACGCAGGCAGGCCAATGGACCGCTTCAGGGGCAACGACATGTCGCGGTAGTGGAACGGTCCCATGTCGAGGCCGCCCTCGGGCTTCGTCCGCCAGGTCCATCCCTTGCGCGGCGGGTGGTACCCCTCCAGGCCCTCCAGAATCGCCTCGATGTCCAGTTTCTCTTGTACGTTCGGTGCCTTCTTCATAGGGTCATCTCCCTCTCCAGGGCAAGGCCCGGGTGGCTCAGAACAGTCCGTCCAGCACCGACGCGTCGTCCAGGATCGCCTGCGCGGCGGCGCGAACGTCCACCCCCCGACGCTGCGACACCTTCAGAACGACATGACCGGCGCCCTTGCCCAGCAGCCCCGCGTCCAGGATGCGCTGGACCACCCCGTGGCTGGAAACCGAATCGACCCCCATGCGCAGCAGGATCGACCGTTCGATCGAGGGGCTGGTGTGGGTCTTGGCCAGTTCGACGATCGGGGCCACGACCTGGTTCGTCAGCTCCCAGAAGCGGGCCTTGAGCTCGTCGTCCCCCATGGCCCGAAGCGCCTCCCGACGCCGGTCGAACCGGGTGTTCCTGTCCTCATTCATGACTGTCCTCCGCGACGGCCCGGCGCACCCAGGCCGCGTCCTGCTTGATGTCCGCGGCCAGGAAGGCCACGTCCGCGTCCGTCCACGCGCCGACGGGGTGATGTCGAGCGGCGTTCTTCAGGTACGACAGGCGCAGGCGGTCCATGTCCTGGACGCGACCGCGCACCTGATCCAGCGTCCGAGGCAGGACGATCGCCGTCCCCGGCACGTTCTGGGCGGGATCCCCCACGCGCACCTCGATGCCGTTCTCGCGAGCAAACGACAACTGGCGATTGTGGTGCTTGCCCGCCCCCGTGTACTCGGTCTCCTGGACCACCACGATGCCTTCCCGATCCATCTGGCGGGCCAGCGTGACCGCCGCCGTCAGACTGGTGTTGCCCGCGGGACCCCGCTCCAGACCCTCGATCTTGGCCAGCAGTTCGGTGACGAAGAACACCTCGCCCTGGCTGACCAGCTGGTACTCGTCCATGTACCGCAGGCTGCGCGCCGCGTTCCTGGGCACGTCCACGCGATCGGGCCAGGTGGCGAAGGGCACCCCGAAACCCGTGTGCCCGGTGGTGAAGCTCTTGCGGTTGAAATCGACGTCCGACGCCATGTGCAGCCCTTCCAGGTCCACCGAACAGGCCACGACGCGCGTGTCCAGACATCCGGCCGCCCGAAGCCCCCGGGCCGTGCCGGTGACGTTCCCGCCCCCGGCGTGGGTCACGACCACCGCATCCGGATCCCGGCCAAAGCGCTCCCGCACCTGGGTCGCCACCTCGTGGCCCAGGGTCTCGACCCCCCGGATCCCGAACGGGGTGTACAGGCTGGCGTTGAAGAACCCCGTTTCCTCCAGGGTCCGCAGCAGCACATAGAACAGTTCCGGGCCGACCGACAGGCGCTGGACCTCGGCGCCGTAGGCCTCGCAGGCCCGGGACTTCTCGATGATCTCGGGCTGGCAGACCCCGCGACTGTCGAAGACCTCCTGGAGGATGATGCACTTCAGGCCCCGCATCGCGGCCTGGCTGGCCACCGCGGCCCCGTAGTTTCCGCTGGTCGCCGCGACCACCCCCTCGAATCCCCGCCGCTGGGCCTCGAAGACGCTGATGGACGCGCGGCGCGCCTTGAACGACCCGGAGGCGTTCGCCGCCTCGTCCTTGACCAGGATCCGCGCCCCCTTGCCCGGTTCGGCGGTCCGGCGGACCCACTCGGTCAGGCGGGTCAGTTCGTGCAGGGGCGTGCCGCCCACCTTGGTCTGGGACTGGATCCGAACGATGTCCTCCAGGCTGTACCCGGTGTCCGCCATCATGCGTTCGTAGTCGAAGGCGATGGGACTGGTCACGTAGGAATCGAAGTCGATGCCCAGGCTGGCCTTCATGATCCCGTTCCGACGGCCCAGGACCGCGGCGTAGCTCGTGTCAGCCATCGCGCACCTCCGAAATCCCGATGGGCAGCAGTTCCGGCACCGTCGGCCCGAATCCGTGGTCGTACCCCGGCTGGACCGCGCGCAGGATGCCCCGGTGCGTCCGCCCGATCAGGCTGCGCACCGCGACCTCGCCGCCCGGCACGCCATCGTCCTCCAGGAATCCGGACAGGCGCCGCACGTAGGGACACCTTGCGGTCTCGGGGGGGATGCCCGGAGCGCGTTCGGCAGGGTGCAGCACGATGGACTCGATCTCGACCCAGGTTCCCTTGGGAACGTTCATGGACACACCTCCTCGCCCGGCAGGCGACGGGGAGGACGCGTGGGTCCTCCTCCCCACGCCGCCGGAGCCAAGATGCTCAGACCCGGCGACGGTAGGCGGTGTCGCCCATCAGTGCCGCGGGCACCGGCAGGTCCATCATGTTCTTCAGGCCCGGGGTCGCCGCCACGACGTGGGGAATCATGTTCACCGCCAACCCCATCGTGGCGATGCCGCCGGCGATCTCGGGGCCGGTGGCCATGTGGATCTCGGGCTTGCCGAAGATGTGGATGTAGTCGCCCGTGTCCTGGCCTTCCAGGTGAGGGTGAATCTGCTGGGGATGCACCAGCTTGACGACGGGCTTGTCGCCCGCGAATCCGGTCGCGATGTGCGCGCAGCCCGCGACCATGCCGGGCCCCACCTGGACATGAGGCGTCTCGCGGTACACCTTCGAGATGATCGGCTCGCGGGATTCCTCGACGCGGGTCACGCCCAGGCCCAGAGCGTCGCTGATCATCCGGATGCTCTCGGGGAAGCCCACATGCCCCACGATGGAGCCGTCGGCAACCCCCGCCGCGAACTGCTCGGGCGTCGTCCCGACCCCCTGGGTCCGCATCACGGTGGGACCGTAGGGGCTCAGGTCGTTCACGCGGCTGGCCTCGATGCGGTCCACGCGGTGGCAGACGCCCGACAACACGACGACCAGCAGGTCCAGCACGAAGCCGGGATTCACGCCGGTGCCCAGGACGGAAACGCCGTGGGCCTTGGCCAGGGCGTCGATCTCGGCCGCCAGTTCGGGGTGCTGCGCCTCGGGGGACGCCATCTCCTCGGCGATCGAGACGCAGTTGACGCCCGCGGTCAGAATGCGCCGCAGATCGGGCATCTGCTCGGCCGTCCACGAGGTGGTCGCCAGCACGACGACGTCGGCGTGCGCACGGTCCAGCATCGCGCCCGGATCGGCCTGCACCTGGACGCCCAGGGTCCGGCCGATGTCGAGGACATCGCCCAGATCCTTCCCGACGAACTCGGGCCGCATGTCCACGGCTCCGACCAGTTCCAGCCCGTCCTTTTCGAGCACCAGCCGCGCCATGCCGCTGCCCATGGCCCCAAGGCCCCACTGGATCACACGGATCTTCCTCATCGCGTTCTCCCACATGCTGGTATTGCCCGTTCGAACCGCCCGGCGGGAACCCGCAGGCAGGAACAGTGGCCCGTTCGGAACGGATGCTATCACACCGATTCCGATTTCAAGGCCGGATCGGGCACGTCACTGACATTTGCCGACATCCGGCCGGCGGAATCCACGTCCCGGTTCCGACACCGTCACCCCCTGCTTGCCTGGGATGGCAGTTCGAACCGGGGCGTCCATGCATCGCCAAAACCAATGAAATTCGAGAACTTGACAATGTGTCATGGAAGATCTGCTTGACACCGTCGGCGTCTGCCGTTAGACCCGCGTTGACGAATCGAGGATGGTCAATGCCCGTTTCCCTGGGTCCCGGCACTGCCCGCCTGGTCGGCTGGCTGAAGCTGCCGTTGTTCCTGTTCGTCCTGAACGTATTCTTCGTCAGCATCTCCCTGCTGGGTGCATTCAAGGGCCTCGGGGAAGGCTACGGCGCGGCCCTCATCAGGGATCTGGCCCAGAACCCCTTCGTCGGTCTGCTGCTTGGAATCCTGGTGACCAGCATCGTCCAGTCATCTTCCACGACCACCGCCCTGGTGGTTGCCCTGGTCGCTGGCGGTGCCTTCGGCGAGGACCACGCCGCGGCGATCCCCCTTGCCATTCCCGTGATCATGGGGGCGAACGTCGGCACCAGTGTCACGAACCTTCTGGTGTCCATGGCCCATGTGGCCAACCGCAGGGAGTTCGAAAGGGCCTTTTCCTGTGCGGTGGTCCACGATTTCTTCAACCTGCTCTCGGTGGCCATCTTCCTGCCGCTGGAAATCCTGACTGGCCTGCTTAGCAAGACATCCCTTTTCCTGGCGGAATCCTTCGCTGCGATGGGCGGTCTGAAGGTCGTCAGTCCCCTGAAGTACCTGGTGTCGCCCCAGGTTGACCTGGTCGAATCCATCTTCCGGCAGGCGGTCGCAGTCGAGTTCCTGGTGAACATCGTCGTGGCCTTCCTGCTGTTCATCGGAATTGCCTTCCTGGTTCGCAGGGCCCAGGCCGGCCTGGGTCAGGGCCTGTTGCTGGCGGGTCTGCTGGCTGTTCTGGCAAGCCTTGTCGTGCTGCTGCTTCGCCACTTCACCGATGCCGTCTACAGCGCTCCCATGGCCACCTTCCTGCTGGGACTGGGCCTGCTCTTCGGCTCCCTGATTGGCATCGTGAAGATCATGCGCTCGGTCGTGGTTCACCGCATCGAGACGCTCTTCCACGACTACGTGTTCAAGACCGCCACCCGGGCCCTGGTGGTCGGCATGCTGGTCACTGCCATCGTCCAGAGCAGTTCGGTGACCACGTCCATCATCGTGCCCCTGGCCGGTGCGGGGATCCTGTCGATCCACCAGATCTATCCGTACACCCTCGGTGCCAACGTGGGTACGACGATCACGGCGATCCTTGCGGCACTGTCCGTGGGGGACATCGCATCGGTGGCGGTGGCGTTCGGGCACCTTCTGTTCAACGGGCTGGGCCTTGCCGTCTTCCTGCCCCTTCGCCGGATTCCAATCAACGGAGCCCTGGCCTTCGGACGCCTTGCCGCGCGCACCCGGGTCGTTGCGCTTGTTTTCGTTCTGGGCGTATTCTTCGTCGTTCCGATTTCCCTGGTGATGCTGTTCCGGTGACGCCGCCCGCGGGTGGTTGATTGGACTTCAAGGAGTCGGCCATGCTCGAACGTATGTGGGAACTGCTGAAGGGCCGCCAGGGGCTGATTTCCGACGCCTGGAACGACTGTCTTCGGATGCTGGTGACCGATCGGGAGATGCTGCTGATCGTGACCGAGGCCATGAAACAGGAGACCGACATCAAGGTCCGCGAGAAGGTCGCGGCCATGGACAAGCAGATTAACGCCCAGCAGCAGGAGGTCCGAAAGAAGGTCTTCGAACACCTGGTCCTGTCCCAGGGCAAGGACATGCTGCAGGGCCTCCAGATGCTGATGATCGTCATCGACCTGGAACGCATCGGCGACTACGGGAAGAACATCGCCGAAGTCGTGGACATGGTTCCGGCTCGCCTGAACTTCCACCAGTACGAGGGACGCTACAACGAGGTCGTGGCAGGCACCCTCGAGATGTTCGACCTGACACTGATCGCCCTGCGTGACGGGAACGAGGCCAAGGCCCAGGAGGCCTCCCTGCGCTACCGGAGCATCTCGCAGATCTGCGACGGGACCCTCGAGGAGATCGTCTCGGCCGGGGGAGTCCAGGGGGACAGCGTCGAGCAGTGGAAACTGGGCCTGGTGCTGATCCTGCGCTACCTGAAGAGGGTCAGCGCTCACCTGAAGAACGTCTGCACGTCCATGGTGAACCCGTTCCATCGCATCGGCTATCGTCCCGACCTTTGACCCATCCGCTGGCGAAGTCTTGCGCCCTGGACGGCCACGACGGTCGCGCCGACCCCCAGCGCGACGGCGCCGGACGCCGCGGCGACCACGACGGGCCACGCGACTTCCGGCGCTCCGACTCGCTTCAGCACGATGCCCGCCAGCGCCCAGACCCCGACCGCCGCGAACGCCACGTCCCGATGGCGGACCAGCATCACGACCCCCACGGCGGCGGCCAGCAGGACGACGGCCACGGTCGATGCCACCGGGACCGGCGTCCATCCGGCCCAGACCAGCACCGCGGTCACGTTGGCCAGGGTCGCGACCGTGATCCAGCCCAGGTACACCGAGAACGGCAGCCGCGCGGCCCAGCGCTCCAGGTGGCCCGACGGGACGCGGCCGGTTCCCAGGCGCCGGTACGTGACCACCAGGGAAACCAACAGCACGATCATCAGGACCAGGGACAGGGGGAACAGGCGTGCGTGCCACGCAAGAATCCAACCCGCGTTGGCGGCCGACGACAGCACGAAGCCCGATCCGATGCGGTCCACGAATCCGGCGTGCCGTTGCGGCGACCGCCAGGCATCGACGATCCCCGCCACGACGAAGCCACCCAACCACAGGTAGATCAGCCCCCAGATCGCGAACGTCACGCCCGCCGGCACGAACAGGTTGGGCAGCGAATCCGACACCTCGCCCGTCGTGACGCCGAACAGCGGCAGCGCGTTGGCCAGGGCATTGACCGCCACCATGGCCACGTACGCCACGGCGTTTGCCAGGGCCCAGGCCCGAACCCGGATCCGGGCGGCGACGTGGGATGCATCCGCCATCACGACCTCCCCGCAGGAATCCCCAGCAGATGGTGCGACGAGAGGCCGGGCGATGCTTCGGACGCCTGGACCAGCCCGGCGGCCAGGCCCAGCAGATCCTCCAGGGCCGCCAGCCGAGACTCGGCCGCCGTGGCTCGGGGCATCTGGACTCGCGCGCGCCCCGCCTCGCCCCCGGGGACCGTCCGCCATCCCGCCGATGCGGCCGAGGCCAGGACCGCCGGCACCGCCGATGGATGCCCCGCGGCCGCGACCAACTGGACCGTGCCGCCGTTCAGCCCCACCTGGGCCAGCCCCAGGGTCCGGGCATGGACCTTGATCCGCATGAAGGCCGCCAACCGCTCGACGGCGGGGGGCAGTTGCCCGAAGCGGTCCGCAATCTCGGACACCACATCCGCCACATCCGCCAGATCCCGCGTCGCCGCGAGCCGCTTGTAGAACCGCAACCGCAGGCGCTCGTCGGGAATCGCGTCGGCCGGGATGCGCGCCTCGACGTCCAGCTTCAGTTCGGGATCGACCCGGTCGGACGGGGTCTCGCCCGACAACTCGGCCACCGCGTCCGACACCATTTCCAGGAACAGGTCGTAGCCGACGGCCGCCATGTGCCCCGACTGGTCCGCCCCCATCACGTCGCCGGCGCCCCGGATTTCCAGGTCCATCGACGCCAGGTGGAACCCGCTGGACAGTTCGCTGAACCGCTCGATCGCCTCGATGCGCTTGCGCGCATCATCCGTCAGCGTCGCGGGATCCCGCACCAGCAGGTAGCAGTACGCCTGTTCGGCCGCCCGGCCGACGCGCCCGCGCAGCTGGTACAACTGGGCCAACCCCAGCGAGTCCGCCCCCGAAATCAGCATCGTGTTGGCGGTCCCAACATCCAGCCCCGACTCGATGATCGTCGTGCAGACCAGGACGTCCTTCTCGCCTCGGATGAAGGCGGACATCACGCCCTCGAGGTCCGGGGCCGACATCTGGCCGTGCGCCACCGTCACCCGGGCCTCGGGAACCAGTTGGGCAATCCCGTTCGCGAATTCGTAGATGTCCTCGACCCGGTTGTGGACCACGAACACCTGGCCGCCGCGGTTCAGTTCGCGCAGCACGGCCGACCGCACCAGATCGCGGGACGATCGCGCCACGAACGTCTTGACCGCCAGGCGATCGCGCGGTGGCGTCGCGATCACCGAAAGGTCGCGGATGCCCGACAGCGCCATGTGCAACGTCCGGGGAATCGGCGTCGCGGTCAGCGTCAGCGTGTGGACGGATGCGGCGATCTCGCGCAGCCGCTCCTTGTGGGCCACGCCGAACCGGTGCTCCTCGTCGATCACCAGCAGTCCAAGGTCCCGGAACACCACGTCCTTCGACAGCAGACGGTGGGTCCCGATCACGATGTCCACGGCACCGGACTTCAGGCCCGACAGCACCTCGCGCACGCCGGCGGGCGACTTGAACCGCGACAACGAATCGACCCGAATCGGCGTGTTTCGCAGGCGGGCCGCGAAGGTCAGCCGGTGCTGCTCGGCCAGGATCGTCGTGGGCACCAGCACCGCGACCTGGTGGCCGTCCATCGCGGCCTTGTAGGCGGAGCGCACCGCGACCTCGGTCTTGCCGAAGCCGACGTCGCCGCAGACCAGACGGTCCATCGGGCGGTCGCGAACCAGATCCTCCAGGACCTCCTCGATGGCCCGTTCCTGATCCGGGGTCGTCTCGAAGGGGAAAGTGGCCTCGAATTCACGGAATTCGGCATCGGGCGGCGACATGGGCTCGGCGGTGGACGCCATGCGCCGCGCGTAGATCAGGCGCAGCCTGCCGGCGATCTCCTGGGCGGCCTTGCGGGCACTGCGCTTGCGCTTGACCCATGCCTGGCCCCCCAGGCGGTCCAGGTCCTTCGCACCCCCTTCGCCGGGCGCAACGTACCTTTCCAGCAGGTCCGACCGCTCGACCGGGACATACAGACGGTCCCCGCCCTTGTAGGACAGGACCAGGCACTCGGTCGTGCGCCCTTCGACCGTGAACTCCTTCAGCCCCTCGTACGACCCGATGCCGTGATCCCGGTGGATCACCAGGTCCCCGGGTTCCAGTTCTCGAACGCCCGCCAGGGCCGCGACCCCGCGCCGCTCGGTACGGCGCCCGGCCAGGTGGTCCTTCAACCCGAAGACGGACTCGGAGGGCACCACGAGGACGCCCAGGGAATCCAGGCCGACCGTGGTCCGCAACCGCCCGACACCCACGCGGACCGGCGCACCGGTGTCCAGAAGTTCGTTCAGGCCGCTTGCCCCGGCGACCTCGGGCGCCAGGCCCTCGGCGGCCAGCACGTCCCGGACCCGGCGCGCCTCGGCATCCGACGGCGACACGACAACCAGCCGCCGCCCCGTCTCGCCCAGATCCCGCGCCAGCTCGACCAGGCCGGCGACCCGCTGCGGCACCGGCACGTCCGGGGTCGTCGCCCGAATCAGGTCGGACCCACGGGCGAAGTCGGCCACGGGCCCCAGCAGGCCCGGAGCGCCGACGGTGATTTGCAGCGTGCGCGCGTGCCGTCCCAGCGTGTCCAGCAGGACCGGGCCGTCGGCCGCCAGCGCCCGGGGAGGTGCGAACAGGCGCGGTTGTCCCGCCGTCGCCTCGACCGCCTCGCCCAGGGCGTCCAGCGCCGCGGACGCCGACGCGGCGCACCCCACCGGATCGACGATCGCGACCAGGGTATCCTCGGCCAGGTAGGACGACGGCAGGTCCAGCGTCCCGTGCAACAGCGGCAGCATCGCCGCGAACGCTGGCGGCGTGCGGCCCTGGTCCAGCTGCGCCTCGATGGTGGCCACCTCGCGCGAGGGCACGCGCAGTTCGGCCGCGGCATCGGCCAGCCGGATGCGGGCCTCGCGAAGGCGGCCCGGATCGGAGGGCACCTCCCATGCGGGCACGACCCAGGTGGCGCGAATCGCCCGCTGGGTGCGCTGGGTGGCTGCATCGAAGTGCTTCAGTGCCGCCACGGTGTCCCCGTCCAGATCGATCCGGACCGGGTCCTCGGCAAACGGGGAATACAGATCGACGACCCCGCCGCGGACGGCGAACTCGCCCACCTCGGCCACGGTCGGGGCGCGACGGTAGCCGGCCGCCGCCAGCAGGCCGACCAGGACGTCCCGGTCCACCTCCCGACCGACCTCCAGCAACTGGACGCCCTCCATGAACGCGTCGAAGGGCACGGTGCGCCTGGCCAGGGCTGGCGCGTCCATGGCCAGCGCGAACGGCGTGTCGGCCAGCGCGAAGGTGCCCAGCGCCCCGGCGCGAGCGGCGGCGACGTACGGACTCTCGACCACTTCCTCGTAGGGCGATTCCGCGCCCCGAGGCCAGCGGGGAAATCCGAAGGGAACCGAACCGTTTCCCAGCAGCCAGCGGACCAGCGTGCCCATCCGCTCGGCCTGCGCGGCCGTCGGCAGCACCAGGAGCAACGACACGGACATGCGCGACGCGGTCATCGCCGCGGCCACCGTGGCGTGCTCGATCGACGCGGCGGTCGCGGACGTGGCCCCCGCCTCCAGCGACCGGATCAGCGCCACGATGTCCGCCGGCAACTCCCGGCGATGCCGGGGCATCATGGGGCCAACTCATCGGTGGTGTAGGGGACGACATCGACCGAAGACACGCCCGGCAACGCGGCAAGGTCGTCGCGCAGGTCCCGGGCGGTGCCAACCACGACGATCGCGGCCTCGCGAGGCCGATACCAGCGGGACAGGGCCGCGTTGACGGCCTGGGCATCCAGGGCCCGAACCCGCTCGACGTAGGCCTCGGTGAACTCCGGAGGCCGGTCGTACACCTCGTCCACCAGGCGCTCGAACGCCCGCTTGGCGACCGTCTCGATGGCGAACGGGAACTGGTTGGCCAGGGCATCCTTGGCGAACGCGACCTCCTCGTCGTCCAGGCCGTCGGTAGCCGCGCGGGCCATCAGGTCCAGCGTCAGGGAAATCGCCGGAACCGTGTCGCGCGTGGCCGGGAAGAAGCGGGCCGAGAACGTCCCCATCTCGCGCCCCGCGGTGATCGCGGTTCCCGCGCCGTACGACCAGCCGCGCTCCTCGCGAATCTCGCGCACCAGGCGCGACGTGAACGACCCGCCGAACGCCGTATTGCCCACCAGCAGGGGAAACAGGTCCGGGTCCCGCCACGAGATGGAGGGGTGCCCCAGCGCCACCTGGCATTGCGTCCGTCCCGGCTTGTCCACGATCAGCACGCGCCGCCCCTCGACGCGCGGAGGCACCGTCATCCGGGCCCGCTCGGTGCGCCCCTCGGGAACGTCGGCCACCAGGCGCCGCACCAGGGCATCGGCCCCCGCGGCGTCGATCGCCCCCGCCGCCAGGACAATCAGGTTGCCCCGCCGGACGTGGGCCCGGTGGAAGGCACGACAGTCGGCGGCCTTCAGGCGCGCCACCGACGCCAGACTGCCGTCGGTCGGTCGCCCCAGCGGGTGGCCACGGTACAGGAATCGGTTGAAGAAGTGGCCCGCCAGTTCGCCGTCGTCATCCCGCAGGTTCCGCAGATCCTCCAGCACCAGGGCGCGCTCGCGTTCCACCTCGTCGGCAGGAAAGGCCGGATGCGCCAGCAGATCCGCGACGACCGCGCCCCAGTCCGCCAGGTAGCGGGGCATCACGTCGCCCACGATCGCGATCGTTTCCTTCTGGGCGGTCGTATCCAGCCCCGCCCCCAGGTCGTTGACGTCATCCATGATCTGCTGGTGGGTGCGATTGCGCGTGCCTCGCAGCAGGGTCGATGCCGCAAGGCTGGCCAGCCCCTCGCGCCCCGGAGGGTCCAGCAGCGCGCCGGCCTCGACGACCACCTCGACGATCACGTATCCCAGGTCGGGATCCTCGGCGTGGACCAGCCGGACCCCGTCCACCTGTCGCACCGCCACCGCCATGCGCCCCCCAACCTCAGTGACCGGCCCGAGAGGGTCGACCGAACACCACCGATGCCCGCTCGCGCCGGAGCCACTGCCCCGCCACCCGCGCCACGTCGTCCGCCGTCACGGACCGGACCGCCTCGACGAATCCGAACATCCGCCGGTAGTCGCCCGCCACCAGCTCATGGCTGCCCAACTGCGTGGCCCGGGAACCAACGGAGGACAGCGACCGCAGGAACGCGCTCTCCATGTGGTTGCGAGCCCGCTGCAACTCGCGCGGGTTCGGGCCCTCGGCCGCCAGGCGATCAATCCGGTCCAGGACGACGTCCACCGCCCTGCCCGCGTCCCGCCCCTCGTCCAGGACCACGTCCGTCACGAACACGCCGTCCAGCGCCAGCGGCTCGACCGAACCATCGACGTCGGACGCGATCTCCAGATCCTCGACCAGTGCCTGGTACACTCGCGAGGATTCGTTCGCGAACAGGACCTCGTTGACCACTTCCAGCACGTGGCTGTCCGGGTGCGCCGCGGGCACGGTGCGCCAGCCCAGCCGCACGCGCTCGGTGGCGACGGGCAGCACCAGTTCCCGGGTCCGAAGCGAGGGGCTTTCGGGCTCGGACGGGGGGTCCAGTCGAGGCACCGTCACCGGCAGAATCCCCCCGAACCACTGGGCCGCCGCCACGAGGGCCCGCTCGGGCGTCGCGTCCCCCGCGATGACCAGCGTGGCGTTTCCCGGCGAATACCACGTTCGATAGAAGTCCAGGCAGTCGGCCATCGTCAGGGCCTGGATGTCGTCCAGGAAGCCCAGCGTCGGCTTGCCGTAGGGATGCGTCGGGAACAGCTCCTCGAACAGGGCCTCCTCGATCGCCCCATCCGGGTCGTGATCCACCCGGAACGAACGCTCGTTCTTGACGACCTCGCGCTCGGCCTCCATCTGTTCCGGGGTCAGGATCAGTCCGGTCATCCGGTCGGACTCCAGGTCCGCCGCCAGGTCCAGGCCCCAGGAGGGCAGATTCTCGTAGTAGAACGTCCAGTCCAGCCAGGTCGCCGCGTTGGTCTGGGCCCCCGCGCGTTCCAGCAGTCGATCGAACGCCGCGTGGGGATGGCGGTGCGTGCCCTTGAACATCAGATGCTCGAACAGGTGGCCAGCCCGGTTCGCCCCGCATGCTCGTGGCGCGACCCCACGCCGTACCAGACCTGGAAGGACACCAGCGGCGCACCGTGGTCCGGAGCGACGATGACCGCCATCCCGTTGCCCAGGGTGAACTTCGCGGCCATCCGATCGCGACCGAAGGCGACGCACGAGTGCAGGCGCACGGGCGCAGCCTGGGGAAAGCGATCCGCCACGCGGCGGGCGGACTCGATGAGGTCGGGGGTCGCGGTCATCGCGCCTCGCGCCAGACCCTGGCATCCAGGTGGTCGGCCAGTACCTCGACCCGGCGCGCGACGTCGCGCTCCCCTCGCACGTCCGGCAGGGACACGATCGGAAGCGGCACCTGGCCACGCAGTCGGGTGATGTGACCTCGCTGCCACTCCGCCGTATCCGCCATGAAGCGGGCCGCGTGGATCGCCGCGCACACTCCCGGGGCAATCGGCGCGCCGGACAGCGCCCCCAGCGCCTCGACCTCCGGGGGCGTCAGCCCGCGATCCGACACCTGGTTCACCAGGATCGGCCCCATCGGCATGCCGGCCCCGATGCCCAGGCGACGGTACAACTCCACGGACTCGGTCACCGGCATCTCCTCCGGAGTCGCGACAATGTGAAACCGCGTGAAGGCGCTGTCAAGCAGCCGTTCGTTCAGGCGCCGGGCATCCTCCGCCAGAGGCCCCGCCGCGACGGTCTGGGAGACGACCGCGGGAGCCCCGACCAGGGACAGGCCGTGGCCCGTCGCCGGCGCGTCCAGGATTACCGCATCGATCGTCCCCAGCCCCGGAACGCCGTCGGTCGCCGCATGGATGATCTTGCCGATCACCAGGATCTCGGCAATCCCGGGCACGGCGGGCAACAGCCGCCGCATGAACGGGTTCTCGAACACCAGGCGATACGCCGTCCGAAGCCGCAGCTTCATCAGGCCGTATTCCCGCAGGGCATCCTCCCACGTCACGCGGACCGACCACAGGTGATCGCCCAGCGCGACCGGGGTGTAGCCCTGGGCTTCGCGACCGAACAGGGGCGGAATGGACTGCCGGGAGGCCACCTCGATCAGCAGCGTCCGGCGCCCCCGACGGGCCGCAACGCATCCCAGGGCCGCGCACAGCGTCGTCCGACCGACACCGCCCTTGCCGACCAGCACCGTGAGCCTGGGGATTGTGGACAACACCCTCGCGTCCAACACCGCGTGCCTCCCGGCGAGCCCGGCACACCCGAACCACGGAAGCCGGCCCGCCCGAGGCCGCATTCTACCCTCGTGCGCCCCCACCTGCCAGGACGAAGGGCTGGACGCCCTCCCCATCCCCTGCTTGCGTCTAGGGCATGGACGACTGGGCCACGAGGGAGATCAGGTGATCCCGAAGCACCTGGGCCACCAACTGGTGCCCCTGGGGACCGTAGTGCCAGCCATCCGCCAGGGTCAGGCCCTTCGGGCCCCGCGAATCCGGGTCGCCGCCCATCGCCTGCTCGAACGCGGGCAAGGTGTCGATGCAATCGGCACCGGTGGCCTGGCACCAGGCGGGGAAGAACGCACGCCCCTCCGGATGGGACAGCATGGGCAGACGAACGACGACGAAGCGCGCGTCGGCCTCCTCGACCAGACGCCGACACCGCCCCAGGATCTCGGCAGCCTCCGACTCGCCGGTCCCGGGGGGCACGGCCTTCGCAAGAATCCGTTCCCAGACCACGCGGGGCAGCAGGTAGAGCATGGGCAGGATCCGGTGCATCCGGCGCACCTCCGCGGGCGGCCGGATCGGGTGGTTCCGGATGTGCCACTCGCCGCCACGCTGCTGATAGCGGGGCTTGTCGTGACAGTAGAACTCGAAGACATTTCGATGCATGTCCGGTTCGTGGAAGCCCAGGACGACCACGTCCGGCTGCAAGGGAAGCCCGTCGTCCCGAAGGGCGAACAGCATCTGGTCATGGGCGTACGCCTCGCAGCCCAGGTTGACGACCTCGGAGCCCGGCAGCAGGGCTTCGAGTTGCGCCGGCCAGGTCTCGTGGTCACCGACGCCATGCCCGAGCGTGATGGAATCCCCCAGGACCACGATACGCAACACGCCGGAAGGCTTGGGAATGGCGTGATCCCGGCGTCCCCTGGCTCCCGTCTGGTTGGTGGTCAGGACGCGGTTGTCCGGGTAGCTGGCTCGAAGGGACGAGGCCATCTTGTGACCACGATGCGGATCCGCGACCAGCGCGCGATCCGAGGCACCGCCGGCCCCCAGGCCCCCGCCCACGCGGTACGCCACGAACAGCCGGCCCCAGGTCGGAGAAGCGGGCCCGCAGGCCAACGGACGCGCCAGGTTGGCGTAGGCCAGGACCCCCAACCGGAGCGCCAGTTCGACCAGCAGGACGAGCAGGGCGATTCGGGCGGCCCGGAAGGCGCCCCGGCGACGCGCGCCCCGCATCGACTCCCGGTCGCCCACGATCGACATCCCCGACGCTCCCGATGGTCCCGGCAAGTGTACTCCAGAACCCGTCCCACACGGCCTCCGATGGAAAGTGGGGGCCCTCGTCCCTTGACTGGGAACACTGATATGATCCGGACAACCGGGGAGTTGCGGATGCATGTGCGCCTGGGAACCTTTGTGTCCTGCCTGCTGCTGTGCGCCGCGGGTTTCGCCCAGGAGTTCCAGCCGCCGACGTCCGGGTTTTCGGACCGGGGCACGGCATTTCCATTCGGCTCGGCCCTGAACGGAATGCGAATCGTCGTCAGTCCGGGTCACGGCTGGCAGGGTGACCTGACCGGCGGCTTCCAGCGAGAACTGTTCAAGTGGACGAACTGCGGCGCCTGCGAGGGCGTGCGCGAGGATCTGCTGAACGCCGAGATCTGCGCCGACCACCTGGTCCCGATGCTGCGACAGGCCGGCGCGCGAGTCTACGTGGCGCGACAGATCGACCGCCAGGCACGCTCGGTCCAGGCCGACGATGGAGACGCCAGCTACCAGGAAGTCGGTCCGTGGCAGCAGGGCACCAGCCCGTCGCTGGGATTCCAGAACGACTACCGTGCATTGCACGCCCCGAAGGGCGGCAGTGCCCGGTGGACCCTGGACATTCCCGTGGAGGGCGACTACTGGGTCCAGGCTCGTTGGGCTGCCGGCGCGAATCGATGTCGGGACGCCCGCTTCACCGTGTCGCACGCCGGAGCAGACACGGACTTCGTGGTCGATCAGCGCATTGACGGCTCGACCTGGGTGGCCCTGGGGCGCTTGCGTTTCAACGCCGGAGCCGCCCGCGTCACGCTGACACCGCCGACGACCGGGGACTGCCACGTGATTGCCGACGCCGTCCGGATCGGCGGAGGCACCGATCCGACGTCAAGGCGGCCCTGGTGGCAGGTCTCGGCGCTCCAGTGGCAGCAGGCCGCCGGCACCCCGGGCCTGGGCGACGTCAGCGACATCACCGTCCGACCGGCGCTGGCCAACGCACTGGGTGCGGACCGATTCCTGTCGTTCCACGCGAACGCCGGGGGCGGCAGCCAGGCCAGCGGCACATCGACCTACCGCCACAACTGCCTGACCGACGTCCGGTGGCAGCCGCTGGATCCGGCCGTCTGCGACCGGCCCGCCGGAAGCGCCGCGCTGCAGTACGCCATCCAGGAGCGCATCGTCACGGACCTGCGGACCGGATGGGACCCCGCCTGGAAGGACCGGGGACGACTGGTGGCCAACTTCGGCGAACTGCGCGTGCTGGACGGCATCCCGGGCTGCATGGTCGAATCCGCCTACTTCGATGGGTTGGACACGGCGGCCGGCTTGCGCTATCCCGACAACCGAAGCCTGCACGACCCGCGGTTCCGCCGCGTGATGGCGCGCGCGATCGTGCGCGGCCTGATCGCCCAGGTCGCCCCCGGAGCCCCCTTCCCGCCCGAACCGCCGACCCACCTGAGCCTGCGCGGGGAAGCCGGCGCCTTGAAGGCAAACTGGCGGCCCAGTCCGGATGCCCTGGGCTACCGGGTCTACGTCGCGATCGATGGACGTGGATTCGGCAATGGCATGGTCACGACATCCCGCGAGCTGAGCCTGGCTGAAGTGCCGACGGGCAGCGTCGCGCTGGTCCGCGTCACCGCACTGAATGCCGGCGGCGAATCCACCCCGACCGAGGCGGTCGCCGCGATGGCGTCCCCCGATGGCCGTGCGGCCCGGATCCTGGTGATCAACGCATTCGACCGACTGGATCCCTGGGTTCGCGAGGACCACAACCGGCGGGACTACGCGATGGAGCATGGCCAGGCGCTGGCCTTGGCGGGCCACGCATTCGACGGCGCCTCGGACGAGGCGGTGCTGGCCGGCGACCTGGACCTGGACGACTACCGAATGACCGACTGGCTGATGGGCAGGGAATCGACCGAACACGAGACGTTTTCCTCGGACGCGCAGTCCCAGGTCCTGGAATACCTGGCCGGCGGCGGGTGCCTGGTGGCGTCCGGCAGCGAGATCGCCTGGGATCTGGACGCCCGAGGCTCCGCAACGGACCGCGCATTCCTGGCCGACGCCCTTGGGGCGGCCTATGCCGCCGACGACGCGGGAACCCGGCAGGTCGGGCCGGTGCCGGGCACCCTGTTCGACGGCCTGCCGCAGATCATGCTGGCGGACGCTTCCCGGGGGGCCTACGACGCACGGTCCCTGGACGTTCTGAGCCCCGTGGGGTCGGCCGCCTCGGTGCTGCAGTACGAGGGCGGCGGCACGGCGGCCGTGGCACGCGGGGCGGCGGCCGGCGGCGCGGTGCTGCTGGGCTTCCCCATCGAGACCATCGTCGCCGTCGAGGTTCGAGCCGCGTTGATGGACCGGCTGGTCCGGTTCTGAGACGCGGCAGCCCGGGCCCCCAGGATCCGGACACCGACGGGCCGGCGGACGCCGTTCCCGACACCGCCGAGCCGATGCCCGACGCGATCGAGCCCCCGACGGACGCGGCGGAGCCCTGGCCTGATGCCCTGTCGGACACAGGGCCGCCCCCCCCCGACCTGGACGAGCCTCCCGAAGCGGACGCGACCGTGGCGGATGCAAGCGAGACCTGGGACGCCGGCGCTGGAACCGACTGGGGACCGATGCCGGACGCCGGAACCGACCGCACGGCCCTGGCGGACACAACGCCGGACGCGCACTGGGGCCAGGACATCGCGAACCCGCCATCGGGGGACGCCGCCCCCAATCGACCCGGCGGCGGTTGCGCCGCCGGCCCGGCGGGGACATCCGGAGTCCCCGCCCCGCCCTGGGGGCTGCTGCTGGCTGGATGCCTTCTGGTGGCGGGGATCCAGGCCGGAAGACGATCGGGACGTCCGGAACGTCAGGGGCCGCTCGCCACGCCCCCGTCCCCCAGCAGCCGCAGGTAGTTCCGCCCCAGGATGCCGTCCACTTCGGCGGCGCTGAATCCCCGTTGCCGCAAGCCGTCCGCCACCCGGGGGTAGTCGCGGTGGTCGCGCAACCCGGCGGGGGGCCAGGTCAAGGCGTCCATGTCGGTCCCGATCCCGACGTGGCCGGGGCCAACGACCGAGGCCGCGTGGCAGCAGTGGTCCAGAAACGTCTGGATCGTGGCATCCCTTCCCAGGAAGCCGTCGGACAGGTACGGCGGAAACCAGAGGATCCCGATCATCCCGCCCGTGGCGGCAATCCGGCGTGCCTGGGCGTCGCCCAGATTCCGCGGCAGGTCCCGCAGGTCCCGCATCCCCGTGTGCGAGGACACGACGGGCCCCTCGGCCTCGACCGTCGCCTGCTCAATCGCGGCGTCGGACAGATGGGCGACATCCGGGAACATCCCCAGGCGCCCCATCCGCCGGACGACGTCCCTGCCGGCGTGGGACAACCCCCCGTGAGGCCGATAGGCGCAGGCCGCGACGTCGGCCAGGCTGCTGGAAACGAAGTGCGCCAGGGTTGCCATCCGGACTCCGCGTGCCGCCAGCCGCTCCAGATCGGAAGGGTCCCGTTCCAGCGCATGCCCCCCCTCGATCGCCAGCACCCCGGCAACCCGACCCGACGCGGCAATCGCCCGAACCTGGGCGCCGGTCCGCGCCAGGGTCAGCCGACCGCCGGTTTCCGCGGCCACCCGATCGAGCGTGTCGATCTGGCGCAGTGCGGCCCCCACCCCAAACCAGCGCCCCGCCGGCACGTACACCGTGAAGGTCACGCAATGAACCTGGCCCGCCAGCGCGTGCTCCAGGAACAGCCGGTTGCCCAGCGGTCCCCATGGGGCCCAGCGCCGCCCGGCCCCGGAATACCCCTGCCGCAGGTAGTGCCCGTACAGCAGGAAATGGGCGTGCATGTCCGCATGACAGAGTGCCCCGACGTCCGTCACTCCGGCCTCCTTGCCCCACCGGTGAAGTGGCACGCGTCCCGGAACGGCTCGTCGCCGCGACCGAAGTCCGGCCGGTAGAACTCGGCCGCCTCGTGCTCCTGGATCAGCGCGTTGGCGAACCCCATCCGGTCCGCCACATCCACGACCCGCGCGTACTCCCCGTAGGACGTTCGCCTGGACAGCAGCGGCTCGGTCTCGGCCAGATGGGTCGGGTAGTACTGCGACATCAGTGCGATCCGGACCCCGGTGCCCACCGTATCCCGCAGGAACGCCAGCGACTCGCGGACCCCCGCGAGATCGTTGGGCAGCACCAGCAATCGAATGATCAGGCCTCGAAGGATCGTGCCGTCGGGCCCCAGCGTGTTCCCGGTGCCCACCTGACGCGCCATTTCGACGACGGCGGCACGGGACGCCGCCACGTACCCCTCGGCACCCGACAGGTCCCGGGCAACCGCATCGTCGCTGTATCGCAGATCCGCAAGCCAGACATCGACCACGCCGTCCAGCAGGCGCAAGGTCCGCAGCCCGTCGAAGCCGCCGGTGTTGTAGACCAGGGGCAACGTCATCCCGTCCATGCGAGCCAGGGCCAGGGCCTCGACCGCGAACGGCACGACGTGCGAGGGGGATACCCAGTTGATGTTGTGGCACCCGCGCGCCGCCAGCGTGCCCATGGCATCGGCGATGGCCCGCGGCGTCCAGGCCCGCCCCGCCGCCACCGAGTCATCCTGGCTGATCTGGGCGTTCTGGCAATAGAGGCACCGCAAATTGCAGCCCCCGAAGAACACCGCCCCCGAGCCGCCGTGACCCGAGACTTCCGGTTCCTCGCCGAAGTGCGGCACCGCGGAGGCCACGACCGCCCCCGCACCGACGCCGCAACGCCCCACCTCCCCGGAAAGGCGATCGACGCCGCACTCGTGGGGGCACAGGCGGCAGGGTGAAAGCAGGGCGCGCAATGCCCCGATCCGGTCCGCCCAGTCCAGGAAGTTCCCGCTCATGGCGCCAGCATGCCCTCCAATGCCTGACGCAGGGCGCGAAACGCGCGTCCCCGGTGGGACAGTCCGTTCTTTTCGTCCCGCCCAAGCTGCGCGAACGTCCGTCCCAGTTCGTCCAGGAAGAACACCGGGTCATACCCGAACCCGTCCGTGCCCATCGGCTGGTCGATGATGCGACCGGCCACCTCCCCGTGCGCCGCCAGCAGATGGCAGCCCTCGGGCACCCCTGGATGGCCCGCGATCAGGCGCACCTCGCCCGACGTCTCCGGAATCCGCCCCGTCGCCCACTCCGGTCCCAGGATGCAGACGGCGCAGCAGACGAAGCGCGCGCGCCGGTCCGCCACCCCGCGCAGGGCATCGACCAGCTTGTCGATGTTCGCGGCATCGTCCTGGGCCTCTCCGGCGAACCGGGCCGAATGCACGCCGGGCGCCCCGTCCAAAGCCTCGACCACCAGACCCGAGTCGTCCGCAAGCGCCGGCAGCCCCGTCCGCGTCCACGCGTGAACTGCCTTGATGACGGCGTTGTCCAGGAACGTGTCGCCATCCTCCGGGGGCACGGTCAGCAAGCCGACATCCCGAGGCCCCACGACCTGCACGGGCAGCCCGTCCAGGATGCCGGCCACCTCCCGGAGCTTGCCGGGATTGAACGTCGCGAACACGAACCGCGGCATCCTAGCGTCCCCCTTGCAGTTGCAGCGGCAGCCGCAGCCATACGGCGCCATCCCGCTGCGACACGAAGTCCAGTTCGCCGAACCAGTGCGTCCCGCCCGGCGCGGCCGGGGGCATGCGATCGGCGCGCACCTCGACGGTGGCCGCCGACACGGGCGGAATCCGAACCCGGGCATCCCCGCCGACCGTGCCGTTCAGCGACACGGGCTGGGCCCAGATGTGGCGCACGGTGATGCCCAGGCGCGCCTCCGGGCCGCCGAACTCGCCACGCCCGCCCAAAACCTCCAGGCGGTAGGAGGCATCGCCCTTTCCTGGATTGTCCACGCGCACGGTCATGCGCGGGTTCGTGAAACCGCTGCGCACGACGGCCCGCCCCTCCGAGTCCAGCACGTTGACCGCGATGTCGGTGAATCGATTCCAGTCCTCGTCCGACAGTTCCAGGGCGACCTCGAACCCCTCGAACTCCGGGGTCAGGTGAATCCGGTGCTGTACGGGCTCCCGATTCAGGGAACGCTGGAACGTCTGGGCAACCCCCTGAATCCGTCCCCGGACCGCGCCCTGAAACGACGCCCCCATCCGGTTCAGCACGCGGCTCCGCGCCAGGGGAGCCTGGCCGGGCGCCCCTTCCAGGCGGCCGATCGGCTCGGCCTCCAGCGCGTAGAACCGGGCCTCGACCTCGACCGTCGAGGGCTGGGACGCCGCGGGCTGGCCCCACAACACCAGTTCTCCGGCGCCGCCATCCGGCAGCTCCCGCTCGGTCAGCACCGCCTGAACGGCCTTGCCCTGGACGCTGGAGATCTGGCCATCCCCGATCCCGACTCGATGCCCGCGGCCGTCGAACACCAGCGCCGTCAGGGAGGCCCAGGATCTGCCGGCGGCACGAATCGCCAGCGTCATCGACCGGGACCCGGGCGGCGGCGAGAACGGCACGCGAACCATGCCCGCCGGTTCCACGCGCACCCCGGCCAGTCGCACCGTCGGGATGCCGTCCTGCTGGACCGCGGGATGGGGGGTCACCACCGTGACCGGCAGCACGAAGCCCGTCCGGCCCGGACCGCGTCCCCGGATCGTGGCCACGTGAACCCCGGGCCGCGCCACACCCGCCGGATCGACGTGGAACGTGAAGGTGCCCTTGCCCTCTCCGCGAAGAGCCAGGCGAGCGCGAGGCACCTTCAGCCAGCCGGCGCTGCTGGACAGCGACACCTCGGCGCGCGTGTCGGCGCGTTCCTTCGGCCCCACCGTGGCAGGGTAGCGCATCGAAACCGAGACCTCCGCGGGCTCGTCGATGGGAGGCGCCCAGCCCCCGGCCCGCCAGAACGACCCCGTCCCCTTGACCGGCAGGGTCGAGGACGGCGCCTCGACCTTGAAATCGAACACGCGCCGGGACCAGGGGTCGGCCAGGCGGGATCGGAAGGCCCGCAACGCCGCGGACACATCGACCATCCCGGCCCCCTGGTCCAGGACGGTGTAGCCCGACAGGGGGCGCGCCC
>JARKOL010000167.1 GCA_029975745.1 Myxococcota bacterium
CCAGGCGACGGTCTTCATCTTCCCCGATCTCAACACCGGCAACAACACCTACAAGGCCGTACAGCGCACCTCCGGAGCGATCGCGGTCGGCCCGGTCCTGCAGGGCCTCAACAAGCCGGTCAACGATCTGTCGCGTGGCGCTCTGGTGGCCGACATCGTCAACACCGTCGCGATCACCGCAATCCAGGCACAGACCGGAATCTGATCCCTACACTCGGGTGATCCCAGGGGCCGGGCGGCGATCTGCTGCCCGGCCCCCGCTGTGCGTCGGGTGCCCGTCGGCGCTGCGCCGGACGTTACCGCGCCTTCGGGGTGAAAGAATGGCGCTCGTGTCCGAGGAACCAACGGCTGTCTACGGCCGGGCCGCGAACGACGAGACCACCGCCATGCGGGGGCCTGCCCGTGCCGCGCCTGAACCGGCAGCCGCCACGGTCGGATCCGGCACCGGCGACGATCCGGTGACCCGGCCGATCAGCCCGGCAACCGGCGACGTTCCAGTGCCCGAACCGCAGACCGGCCCGGCCCGGCCCGACGCCGCCAGCCCCACGGACGCGGCCTCGTCCGCAACACCGCAGGCGACCCTGGCCAAGCCACCCCGCTTCTACGCCCTGGACGCCTTCCGCGGACTGACCATCGCCTTGATGGTCTTCGTCAACTGGCCCGGCAACTGGTACCTGCCCGGGGCCTTCGGGCACAGCGAGTGGAGCGGCCTGACACTGGCCGACACGGTCTTTCCCGGCTTCCTGGTCGCCATGGGCACTGCGATGCCCTACGCCACCCGCACCAGGTGGCGCAATGCACTGGGACGCACATTCAAGCTCTTATGATCGGCTGCGTGCTGGTCTCCTACAAGTACATGTTCCCGATGGACATCTACCCGGCGGGCATCCTGCATATGACCGCGATCGCCTACCTGCTCGTCTGGCTGGTGACTCGCACGCCCCGCTACGTGCAGTGGGCGATCATGGCTGTCTTCTTCCTCGGAATCACCGCGGCCTGGCTGTGGTACTCGCCGGCCGGTATGCCGGCGGGATCC
>JARKOL010000177.1 GCA_029975745.1 Myxococcota bacterium
TGGGTCCCGCCTGGCCCGAGCCCCGCCCCTGGGCCACGCTGGCCCGCGTCTATGGACTGGTGTTCGCCGGCCAGGTGGTGTTCTACCTGATCCCGGCACAGGCGCCCTACCTGCTGGCCCTGCGGCACGGTGCCGACCCGGTCCGGACGGCGCTGGTGATCGGTGGGGCGGCGGCCGTCTCGGCCACGGTTTCGCTTCGCTACGCGGCGCTGCGGGCACGCCTGGGCTTCGTGCAACTGGCGGCGCTCAGCTTCGCGGGGATGGGCGCCGGCTACCTCGTCGTCGGCCTCGGGACCGGCATGGGCACGACCCTGGGCGGCCTGGCGCTGGCGGGCGCGGGCGCCGGCATCATCCTGCCGAACGCCACCGTCTGGCTGACCCGCGCCGTCACGCCGTCCCTTCGCGGCCGCGCGCTGGGCGCCTTGACGACCGCGGTGTTCCTGGGCCAGTTCGTGTCCCCCGTCGCGGCCGAGGCCGTCCGGGCCAACGACCCCCACCAGGTCTTCCTGTGGGGCGGGCTGTTGTCGCTGGCGCTCGCGGCGGTCACCTGCGCCGCCACCCGAGCCTGGGCGGCACTGCCCAGCCCGGCGCGCCCTCGGATCGCCCCGGCGCGCGTCCCACGGGGGGACGGGCCGCCCCCGTGACTCGGATCACCGACCACCACCCCAGTAACCATCTCGATGGGATGGGTAGTCAACCCGAAGAACGAGCCCCTTGGTCCTGGCTTCCCGGAGACCCCTGGTGCCCGTCCAGTTTCCTGCATCTGTGCTAGCATCCGTTGACCCGACAGACCTGGTGTCTGATGAATCGATTCCTGGGAATCCCGATCCTGCTGGCATGCCTCCTGCTGCCTCATGCCGCCGATTGCCAACAGAAGCGTGTCGCGGTTCTCGAGTTCCGCAACCTGTCGAGCCTGACCCCCGAGGAGGCGGCATTCCTGACGGACACGGTTCGCAGCGTGGCGATTTTGCTGCCCGGCGAAGCCTACCGGATCATCACCAAGGAAAACATCCTGGAACTGCTGCCTCCAGGCACCGACCTGGCGGAATGTGAGGGAGAGTGCGAGATCGCGACCGGTCGGAACGTCGGGGCGAACCTCGTGGTCTCGGGCGAGGTGATCACCTTCGGCCGGGTACTCAAGGTGTCGCTCAAACTGCATGACACGACGACTTCGGCACTCCTGAACTTCCAGACGGCCTCCGCGGAGCACGTCCAGCAACTCGAGCAACAGACCTATGCTGCGGCCGTTCGCCTGTTCGAGGTGCTCCCAGGCGGCCAAGCGATGGCCCGGAATCTGGCCGGACGCCTGCATCCCGCCGGGGGCAGCGTCCAGGTCACGGTGCCTGCCCGAACGACAGCCCAGGCCGAGGAAGCCAAGCCGTCCACGACGGGCGAGGACGCGACCGCGCTGCTCTACGTCAGTACCGAGCCCGAGGGTGCAACGGTTCTTGTCGATGGTCGCGTCGTCGGGAAGACGCCCTACCAGGATCTGAAGCTGGCGCCCGGCTACCACGTCGTGGTCGTCGAGTACGCGGACCTCTACCATCCGGACTCCTGGTCCGGCCAGATCCCCGCGGAGGGTCGGCACCTCTCGTTCCCGTTGAAACCCCATTTCGGCTCGCTGCTCATCGAGACCGAACCTCCGGGCGCCGAATGCCGCCTGGATGGGATCCCGCTGCCGGGACGCACCCCGCTGCTGCGGAAGCAGCAGGTTTCGCGCACCTATCGAGTCGCATGCACCGCCAGGGACTACTTCGAGGCGGAACAGGTCGTCATCGTGGAGGACGAGGAACAGGCCCGGGTCCGGCTGACCCTCGAGGCGAACTTCGGACGCCTGGAGGTGGACTCGACACCCAGAGGGGCCTCGGTTCTTCTGGACGACGCGACATCCCCGGTCGGTCGAACGCCGTTGATCCTGGAACGCGCCCCGCTTGGAGGCCGAAAGATCCGGCTCCAGAAGACGGGACATCGGGACTGGGATGGCCAGGTCATGGTCCGTTCGTCCCAGGTGGCGCATGTGCGTCCGGTCCTGGAACCTGTCTTCGGGAAGCTCCAGGTCAGTGCGTCCAGCCGCGACGGAGGGGACAACCGGCCCGTACGGGCAAAGGTGACCGTGGACGGCTCTCCTGTTGGAGAGACCCCCTGGAAGGACAAGGTGCCCACCGGTCCCCATGTCGTGCGCGTCGCGTCCCCCTTCGGAGACACGGAGCCCCGGACGGTGGAGGTATTCGAAGGACGCACCGCGGAGGTCTTCTTCCAACTGGATCCAAAGCCGCCTCGTTCGAGCGCCGTGGCGCCCCCGCAGGTTGTCAGGAAGAAGGCCCCGGCCAACCGGCGCGCAATCCAACGAAAGGCGGGGCTCGCGTTCACGGCAATGGGGCTCGCAGGACTGCTTGCAGGCGGTCTGGCTCACGGCATCTCGAAAGAGAAGGCCGAGGATGCCATCGGCAAGATGGACCGCCCAAGGTACGATCAGGCTCGAACCGGCTACCATGCGGCCTACGGCCTGTACGGCACCGGGGCCTTGCTGGGGATCATCGGAGTCTCGCTGCTGGCAACCTTGCCGCAGAACCCGGGCAGCCAAGGGGGGACCTCGAAGGCCCTGGCCGGAATTCCCGCGCCGCTGGTAACCCCTACGATGGTGGGAGCGTCATGGAACGCCAGTTTCTGATTTTCGTCGGACTGGCGGTGTTCGCCGCATCCGGCAGCAGTTGCATCCCCGAATGGCCCGAGGAAGACCTGCCACACGGTAGCCACGACGCGGGTGCGGACCGGCACGTGACCCCGACTTGCCAGGCGAGTGGCATGTCCCTGGAAAGTGTCACGATCGTCAGCGACGACAACGGCGACCGGCAGATCAACAAGGGCGAACGCATCGGAATCGATCTCTCCATCCTCAACTGCACCGGGTCCAGCCGATCCGGGGTCTCGGCAACCTTGTCCAGTACAGACGCCGCCGTCACGGTCGATTCCTACTACAGGACCCAGGGCTTCGGCACCATCGCCGCCGCCTCCGAAGCCGATGGAAACGGCTTCTACTACTTCGATGTCGCCAGTTCCGCCACACCACACGACATCCCGTTCTCGCTGGAAATCAAGGCCCAGGACGGCAACTCCTGGACCGCCCAGTTCATCCTTCCGATCGTGGCCACCGGGGCCGCAATCCAGTTCAAGACCGCAGCCGTCGTCAGCGACGACAACGGCGACCGGCAGATCAACAAGGGGGAACGCATCGGAATCGACATCGCGCTGCGAAACAGCGGCACCAGTGCCGCTCTTGGGGTTTCGGCAACCCTATCCAGTACGGACGCCGCCATCACGGTCGATTCCTACTACAGGACCCAGGGCTTCGGCACCATCGCCGCCGCCGCTGACGCC
>JARKOL010000181.1 GCA_029975745.1 Myxococcota bacterium
ATGAAGTGCCTCCGTGTTTTTGACAAGGGTCGATGCCGAAGATGGGATCGCGGCCCCTCTTTGTCCAGGACCCCCAGGCGAAACCGGACACGAGACGCCACGCGGTGTACACTTGGACCCCTGGAGGCGACGCGCATGCGCCCGGACTCGAACCCCCTGGTTCCCGCCCCCCCCCGCCCCCCCGATCCCGAGCCTCTTGCCCCCGAGCCCCCCGCCCCCGAGCCCCTTGCCCCTGCCACCCCCGACCCCGAGCCGCACTGGTCCCGCGCCGTGCGCCGCCACGTCCACGCGCCCGCGCACGCCTGGTTCGCCGCCTGCGCCCCGGGACTGGAGCCGCTGCTGGCCGACGAGATGCGGGAGATCGGCCTGGCCGACGTCGCCCCGACGACCGGTGGCGCGAGTTTCCGGGGACGCCTGGCGGACGGCTACCTGGCGAACCTGCGACTGCGCCTGGCGAACCGCATCCTGGTGCGCGTGGCGACGTTCCCCGCCCGCGCCCCCGAGGACGTCGTCCGCCACGCCCGGGAGATTCCCTGGGAGGCCTGGCTCTGCTCGGACGTCCCCCTGCGCATCGACGTCGCCGCGCACGAGTCCCGCATGGCCTCGACCGGCCTGATCGCGACCAAGGTGGTCGATGCCCTGCGCGACCGGATGGCGGCGGCCGACCTGGCGATGCCGTCGCTGGCGCACCGGGACGCCTCGGGTTCGGGTGGCGACCCCGACGACGGCCCCACGGACCTCGACGGTCCCCTGCCCCAACGATTGCTGTTGCGGCTGGAGCGAAACCGCCTGACCGTGTCGCTGGACGCGTCCGGTCACGCCCTGCACCGCCGCGGCTACCGTACGGCCGTCACGATGGCCCCGATTCGCGAAACCCTGGCCGCGGGCATCCTGCGGTTCGCCGGGTACGACGGCTCGCAGCCCCTGTGCGACCCCATGTGCGGGTCGGGGACCTTCCCGATCGAGGCGGCCTGGATCGCCTCCGGCATCGCCCCAGGCCGCGACCGCACCTTCGCGTTCATGCGGTGGCCGTCGTACCGACCCGCAACCTGGGGACACCTGATCGGCAAGGCCAAGGCTTCGGAGCGCCCGGTCACGGCCCGGATCCGCGGCCTGGACCGCGACCCCGCCGCACTGGCCGCCGCCCGTTCGAACGCCCAGCGCGCCCGCGTGGCCGACGTCGTGTCCCTGGACCGCGCCGACTTCGCCCGGCTGGTCCCGGCCGATGCCGACGCGCGCAGCCAGGGCCCCGGCTTGCTGGTCATGAACCCCCCGTACGGGCTGCGACTGGAATCCGAGGCCGACACCGCCGCGATGTTCCGGGACATCGGCCGACGCCTGGGCATCGCATGGCGGGGCTGGCGCTTCGCCATCGTGGTGCCGTCCCCGCGCCTGGTGCCCGCGCTGGGATTGCCGATCCATGCCGCGATGCGCCTGGCCCACGGCGGCCTGACGGTGACCGTCGTCCGGGGCCAGGTCCCCTGACGTTGCGACGGCCCTGGGAAAGCGAATCGGATCCTTGCCCTTCCCCGCGAATCCCTGTAGAGTGCGCGCCGTGTTGGACGAACTGAAGACCGACATCCACGCCGAACTGCCCACCTTCGAATCCCTTGGGCTGCCCGAACCCTTGCTGCGCGCGGTGCGCGAGGCCGGCTACGAGCGGCCGATGGCGGTCCAGGCGGCCTGCCTGGCGCCCGCCCGCGAGGGACGCGACCTGGTCGTGCAGTCGCGCACCGGCAGCGGCAAGACGGCGGCGTTCGCACTGCCCATCCTGCACCGGATCCGCTACGAGGACCGCCGGCCCCAGGTATTGGTCCTGGCGCCAACGCGCGAACTGGCACTGCAAGTCCACGGCGAGTTCGAGCGCCTGGGGCGCTACGCGGGCCTGCAGTCCGTCTGCATCTATGGCGGCACGCGGTTCGGCGAACAGATCGACCGCCTGAAGGCGGGCGTCCACGTCGTCGTCGGAACGCCGGGACGCGTCCTGGACCACTACCGGCGCGGCAACTTCCGCACGGACGCGGTCCAGGCGATCATCCTGGACGAGGCGGACGAGATGCTGTCGGCGGGATTCTTCGAGGACATCCGCAAGGTCTTCGACATGCTGACGGGCCTGAAGCAGGTGCTGCTGTTCTCGGCGACTTTGCCGATGAACCTGGAAAACCTGATCAAGCGCCACATGCATGATCCGGTTCGCGTCGATCTGTCGGGCGAACAGGTGTCGGTCGATCGCATCGCGAACATCGCCTATCCGGTCGATACGACCGGGGCGCGCATCCGCACCCTGGTCGCGATCATCGAGGCCGAGGATCCCGTCGCCGCCATCATCTTCTGCAACACGCGCCAGGAAACCGAGGTCGTCGCGAAGTACCTGCGGCGACGCGGCTACGACGCCGAGTACCTGAACAGCGACCTGTCCCAGACGGCCCGCGAGGAGGTCATGGCCCGGATCAAGGCCGGCCGCCTGCGCCTGCTGGTCGCCACGGACATCGCCGCACGCGGCATCGACATCAGCCTGCTGCCGTGCGTGCTCCACTACGACCTGCCGTCCGATGCGCAACAGTACATCCACCGGACGGGACGGACCGGCCGCGTCGATCGCAGCGGCCGCGCGATCTCGATGGTTTCGGTCCGCGACCTCCAGGCGCTGAAGCGCATCGAGTGGACCTACGGGATCCGGCTGACCCCGGCGGAAACGCCCACGCGCGAGGAGACGCTGAAGATGCTGGCCGACCGACGCATTCGTGAATTCAAGGAGCGCCTGGACGCCGGCGCGGTCATCCCCGAGGAGTTCGTCACGATCGCCAGGGAGATCCTGACGGACCCCGAGGCCGAGGGCCTGGTGTCCCTGCTGGTCGATGCCTATCTGTCGGGTCCGATCACGACCACGAACGGCGTGCCCGACGGGCAGGCCCAGGATCGCCCGCCGCGCCCGCCGCGCAGCGAAGGCCACGCGGACTCGGATCGGTCCGGTGGGGGGGGCGGACGCGGACGCGGGCGCGGTCCACGGCGCCCCGGAGGACGCGGCTAGCCGCGGCCCCCCCGAAGCCCTTCCCTGACGATTCGATTGGATCCACGATCGCTTCCACGACACGAGGGACCCTATGATTCGGATCCGCGACCTGCGCATCGGCGTGGACTGCGACGACGACGCGATCGGCGCCGCCATCCGCGCCCGCCTGGGGATTCCGGCCGACCGCGTCCGCTCGTGGCGCACGGTCCGGCGATCGATCGACGCACGCCGCAAGGGCCAGGCCGCCTTCGTGCTGACCATCGATTGCGATGTCGCCGACGAGGGCGCCGTGCTGGCCGCGCACGCCGACGCGGCGGACATCGGACTGCCCCCGGAAGGCACCTACCGGATGCCCGAGGCAGGCACGATTCCCCTGCCCCACCCGCCGATCGTCATCGGCAGCGGCCCGGCCGGCCTGTTCTGCGCCCTGACCCTGGCGCGCGCCGGCTACCGCCCCCTGGTCCTGGAACGCGGCCAACCGATTCCCGAACGCGTCGCCCAGGTCACCCGATTCTGGGCGGGCGGCGGCCTGGACCCCCAGTCCAACGTCGCGTTCGGCGAGGGCGGCGCCGGGACGTTTTCGGACGGCAAGCTGACCACCCGCATCCGCGACCCCCGCTGTCGCCAGGTGCTGCAGGATCTGGTAGCCGCGGGCGCCCCGGACGACATCCAGTACTCGTACCAGCCGCACGTCGGCACCGACCTGCTGCGCGACGTCGTCATGCGAATCCGCCAGGCCATCCGCGACCTGGGCGGTTCCTTCCGGTTCCAGACGCAGGCCACGGATCTGGTGCTGGACGGCGAACGGGTCGTCGGCGTCCAGATCAACGACGGGGACGTCCTGCCCACCGACGCCGTGGTCCTGGCGATCGGCCACAGTGCCCGGGACACCTTCCAGATGCTGCTGCGCCGGAACGTCCCGATGGAGCGCAAGCCGTTCTCGATCGGCGTGCGCATCGAGCACCCCCAGCGCCTGATCGACCGCGCCCAGTACGGAGACCTGCTGGATCACCCCGCCCTGGGCCCGGCCTCGTACCAGTTGGCCTGGCACGCGCCCGACGGCCGCGGCGCCTACACCTTCTGCATGTGTCCCGGCGGCTTCGTCATGAACGCCGCCACCGAGCCCGACAGCCTGACCACCAACGGGATGAGCCACCACCAGCGGGATGCAAACAACGCGAATGCGGCGCTGGTGGTCGGAGTCGAGCCCTCGGACTTCGAACCGGACGGCGGCGTGCTGGCGGGCGTGGCCTTCCAGCGCACCTGGGAACGGCGCGCGTTCGAGGAGGGCCAGGGCCGAGCGCCGGCCTGCACCATCGCCGACTTCCTGGCACGTCGGCCCGGCACGGGGTTTTCCAGCGTGTCCCCGTCCTGCCTGGGCGGCGTCACGCCGGCCAATGTCCACGCCTGCCTGCCCGGATTCGTGCGAGGCACCCTGCGCGCCGCGATTCCCCAGATGGCGCGTCGCCTGCGGCGCTTCGACCTGCCCGAAGCCGTGTTGACCGGCGTCGAGACGCGCACCTCGTCACCGGTCCGGATCCTGCGCGACGACGCGATGGAATCCCGGATCCGGGGCCTGTTCCCGGCCGGCGAGGGCGCGGGCTACGCGGGCGGCATCATGTCGGCGGCCACCGACGGGATCCGCGCCGCCGAGGCCGTCATCACCCGCTGGGCGCCGCTGCAAGCCGCGGGCAACGCGTAGATCCGTCCCCAAACACGCCCGCCATGATCGTGGGAACCATTCGAGGGGAACCGGGAGTCTAGCGATGCGTCAGGATGCCCGCGGCCGCCCGGACCCGGGCCATCGTCGCCTCGGCCACCGCACGCGCCTTGCGCCCGCCCTCGGCCAGGATGTCGCGCACGTCGTCGGGATGCTGCTCCAGTTCGGCGTACCGCGCCCGCGCCTGCGCGAATTCCGCGTTGATCAGTTCGCCCAGACGCTTCTTCGCGTGCCCGTAGCCGTAGCCACCCGCACGATAGGCCTGTGCGATCCGGGCCTGCTCGTCCGCCGCCGCGAACAGCTTGATCAACGCGAACACGTTGCAGCCGTCCGGGTCCTTGGGCGCCTCCAGGGGCGTCGAATCCGTGACGATCTGCATGCAGCGCATCGACGTCGCCTTGTCCGGGGCAAAGATTTCGATCGTGTTGTCGTAGGACTTGGACATCTTCTGGCCGTCCAGCCCCGGCACCACCGCAACCGACTCGACGATGTGGGGCTGGGGCAGGACCAGCAGTTCCTGGCCCCAGGCCTGGTTCAGTTTGCCGACCAGATCGCGCGTCATTTCCAGGTGCTGCTTCTGGTCCGCGCCCACGGGGACCAGGTTCGCGTCATAGACCGCGATGTCCGCCGCCTGCAGGACCGGATAGTCGAACAGCCCCACGTTCGCCGCAATGCCGCGCTGGACCTTGTCCTTGAAGCTGGTGCCCCGCTCCAGCAACCCCATCGGGCACACGCAGTTCAGGAACCAGGTCAGTTCCGTGACCTGGGGCACGTCCGACTGGACGAACAGCGTGCTGCGCGCCGGGTCGATGCCCAGGGACAGCATCCCCATCGCCAGGTGCATCGTCGCGTCCGCCACGAACGCCTTGTCCTGGCTGGACGTCAGCGCGTGGTAGTTCGCGATGAAGTAGAAGCAGTCATGCCCTTCGGACTGCAACCGGACGAACTGGCGGATCGCCCCGAACCAGTTCCCGATGTGCAGCCGACCCGATGGTTGTACGCCGCTCAAGATTCTCATGGCCGCGGAATGTAGCGGTCCCGGGGCGCCGTGTCAATTCGCAGGTCACCCCGCCCATCGCCCCGATCGCCGGGAAGATCCGGTTGACTTGGCACGCGATTGGCGGGAATAATCGCCCCAAAGTCCCAGACAGGACGGATGTTTCCGGCCCCACTTCGGAGCATGCCCCATGCCGACCAGCCCCCGCAGACTCCTCCAGATGCTCTCTGTCGGAGCGCTGGTCCTGTCGCTTGGATTGCCCTCGCAGCCCTGCCAGGCGCAGGCCCGGAAGCGGTCCAAGGCCCCCGTTGCCGAAACGCCCGAAACGGTCAACTGGAACCGGCGCGCCCGCGCGGTCGTCCGGATCTTCAGGTTGCCCCTGTGGGACTGGGTGCCGGTCAAGAGCCAGATGGACGGCAAGGAGATCACGCTCCCCGTCGCCATTCCGCCGATTTCGCACGGCAGCGGCCTGCTGATCAGTCGCCAGGGCCTGGTGTTGACCAACCGGCACGTCGTCGAGGACGCGCTGTTCGTCGCCGTCAAGATCGAGGGCCGCGGGCAGGCCTACCCGGCGGAACTGGCACGCGTATCGCGAAGCGCCGACCTGGCGTTCCTGCTGCTGAACTTCCCGGAGGCCGGCAGCTACCACGTCGGCATCGACAGAACGGTCCAGGAACTGAATCGCGGCGAGGAACTGGTGGTCCTGGGGTATCCCAAGGATGCCGCCGCCACCGAAGCCGCGCTGACCCGCGGCGTGGTAAGTCGCTACGTCACCCCGGACGACGGTTCGCGCCTGCTGCAGACGAGCGCGTCCATCAACGAGGGCAACAGCGGCGGCCCGGCGTTCGCGTCGGACGGGCGATTCGCCGGCGTCGTCGTGGCGAAGTACCGCGAATCCGAGGGCATGGGTCTGGTGATCCCGGCCGACGTGTTGGCGGCCGAGATCCAGGATCTGGTCAGCTCCGCGGTCGTGACCCAGGCGCGGGTGCGCCTGACCCAGGACAAGGACTACGAACTGGAGGTGATGCTGGCGAAGGCCACGGCGGACATGGTCGAGTTGGCCGGCCGGCTGCGGTTCGACCAGGATCCGATCGGGGCGCTGAACGTGTTGACCCAGCCGTGGCAGGACCGCTACGCCGAGCTGCTGCGATACCGCCAGACGAAGCGGGGGGTCGCCATCGACATGATGCTGGCGGGCATCCTCTGGAACCTGGCGCTGCAGAAATTCGTCAAGGGAACCGGAAACGACCGAATGGAGGCGTTCAGAACCCTTCTGGAGACGTCGGAACAGGTGGTCGAGTCGGTGAAGCAGCAGCCGTCGCTGGCCTCGAACTCGTTCGTCAAGATGGTGGCCGAGTTCCGGCAGACCTTCCAGCGCGAACTGGCGAAGGTGCAGGGCCAGACCCAGGCCCAGGCAACGCCCGGCGCACCCACGCCGTCCCCCACCATGCCGACCAAGAACGCCCCCACGCCCGCTCGGTGCGGCGCGAACGAGGTCTGGTCGGCCGGCCACAAATCCTGCCGATGCGCCCCAGGCTATCGGGGCAACCCGGGCGGCGGCTGCGTCCAGATCCTGTGCAAGGAGGCCCACGAGGAACTGAATGCGGCGGGCGATGCCTGCACCTGCGCGTCGGGGTTCAGTCGCAAGGACGGCGCCTGCGTCGAAATCGCGTGCGGGGAACACGGCCGATGGTCCAGGCAGGGCGGCACCTGCGCCTGCGATGACGGCTTCCACCCCGGGCCGGGCCACGCGTGCGTCGCCATCCCGAAATGCACGGGCGGCAACACCTGGGATGCCAAGTCCGGTTCCTGCGTCTGCGGGCGAGGTCGCGCGCGCTGGGGGGCATTCTGCGTGCCCGGGGCGGCGCCCAGCTTCTGGGTCATCGAGGATCCGGACGCCGACTGGTACGTCTATGCCCGGGGCTTCGCCGCCGTCGGTCGCCCGTACCTGTCCGACGCCCTGGACAAGAGCCCGATCCGGCGCGACCAGGTGAAGCCGTCCCTCCTGGGCCCCTACGGCGCAACGGCGGGCTTCGGCGTGAACTTCTTCCAGTTCCGCCTGGACTACCGTTCCCGGATCTTCTCGGATCCCCTGTTCTACGTGGACAGCAACCGGGGCCACGCGGTGGACTTCACGGCAGGCTGGGGGCGATCATCGCGCACCGTCTGGACGGGCCTGGGCATCGCCCCCCCCAGCGGCAGCAACCCGGACTGGAAGGTGTCCCGGACCGGCTTCGTCTGGGAGGAGAAGTGGCGAAGCTACCGGGGCTACTCGAACAACATGGTCCTGAAGTTCGACATGACCTGGGTGCCGACCTACAACCTGATCCTTGGGGGGTACTACCGCCATGTCTCGCGGCGCGCCGAGGTTGTGGCGGGCCTGATTGGCGGTTTCTACGACTTCATCCCCCCCGGCGAATCCCTGCCCGGCAAGCGGGTGGGCTACCTGGAGATGCCAGTGCGCTTCACCATCGTCCTGCCGCAATGGCTGGAATGGGGCCTGGGGGTCACGTACCGGCGGATCTTCCTGGACGGGGACAAGTGGGACGACGAAACGGACTATCGTGCCGGAGGTATCCACGTCGGCGACTTCTCGGCCCGCCTGGGATTCATCCTGCCCTTCGTGAACTTCGGCGCGACCGCGCACCTGCAAGTGCCGCACGACCACAAACTGGGTTGGGTCGTCGTGTCGGACATGATGGTTCACTTCTGACGGGCCGGGGTCGCGGAGGTCGTGCGTGGACTGGGGTCAGGCACTGGTGCTGGGCATCGTCGAGGGGGTCACCGAGTACCTGCCGGTCAGCTCGACGGGACACCTGATCCTGGCACAGCGCGCCCTGGGAATTCCCGCCTCCGAGGCGGCGGACGCCTTCGCCATCGTGATCCAGGCCGGGGCGATCCTGGCGGTTCTGGGCCTGTATGCCGGGCGCGTCCGCCAGATGGCCTTGGGGCTGGTGGGGCGCGATCCGGTCGGACGCGGGCTGGCGCTGGCGCTGGTGCTGGCCCTGGCGCCGGCCGTCGGGGTCGGCGTGCCCCTGGAGGGCCTGATCAAGAAGCACCTGTTCGATCTGGGGCCGATCGTGGCGGCCTGGGCCGCGGGCGGCATCGCGATCCTGGTGATCTTTGCCCGCCGAAGCCGCCGGGGCATCGCGCCGGACGCGGGGCTGTCCCTCGAGTCCCTGGCGTGGCGGGGCGCGCTGATCATCGGGGCATTCCAGTTGCTGGCCGTGTGGCCCGGCACCTCGCGAAGCCTGGTGACGATCCTGGGCGGCCTGGCGGTCGGCCTGTCCCTGACCGCCGCCGTCGAGTTCAGCTTCCTGCTGGGCGTGGTCACGCTGGGGGGTGCCACGCTGCTGGACACCGTCAAGCACGGCCAGGCGATGCTGGATGCCTACGGATGGCTGCCGCTGGCCGTGGGATTCGCCGCAGCCACCGTGTCGGCGGTGATCGCGGTCCGCTGGATGGTGGGCTTCATCGTCCGTCGGGGCATGGCGGCGTTCGGGTGGTATCGGCTGGCCCTTGCGGTCGGGGTGGCGGCCCTGCTGGCGACGGGCGTGTTGTAGCCCGCCACGCCACCGTCACCGCCCACGCCAGCAGCACCAGCAGGAACCCCTCGCTGAACGCATGCATCGGCCAGTTGTCCGGATCGACGAAGCCCCGATCCGCGTACGCCCACAACGGAAAGTGCGCCGGCAGCAACGCGAACACCGCCAACCGAACGGCCGGACGTCGATCCAGCACCAGGATCCCCAAAGCCAGGTAGTAGTAGGGCGACGCCACGGTCAGGAAGTAGAAGGGCACGAATCCCAGCAGCCAGGCATCCGCCGGGTCGGAACCGCGACGCGCGGCCACGGCCCAGGCCGCCAGCGCCACCAGCACTCCCGCCCAGACCACCCACCACCGTCCGTCCAGCACGGCCAGGCGCTCGGCCACCGAAAGCCCCTGGGTGCCCACCGTCGCCACCGCGTTGCGCCACCCGATGTCGAACAGTTCCCCCGACAGGAAGCGCGTGTGGACCGCCATCTTGGCCGCGAATTCCGTCCAGATGCCGGGCCCGTACGCCACCGCGCCCGCCAGGATGCCCAGCACCACCGTTCCCCCGGCCGCGACCAGGAAGCGCCCCCAGCCGTCGGGGTCCGCGCGCCCCCGCACCCGCCCCGATACCCATCGCCACGCGGGCACCGCCGCGAACACCAGGGGGAACACCTGCATCGCCCCGGCCAGGCCCAGCAGCACGCCCCCCAGTCGCATCCGGCGGGCATCCACGGCCAGGACCGCGCCCGCCAGCGGCAGCACCCACAGGTACTGGCCCACATTGCCCAGAAGCGTCCGGAACGTCCCGAAGTACAGCAGCAGGAACAGCCCCGCCAGTGCCCCCCGCAACGCGCCCAGTCGCCACACGGTCAGCGCCAGAACGCCCAGCAGCGCCGCCATGTCCGGCAACGCCAGCACCCAGCGCGGCCCCGA
>JARKOL010000182.1 GCA_029975745.1 Myxococcota bacterium
TGGCGGTGCTGTTCGTGCTGCGGTTCGTCGTGTAGGGCCGGGGGTTCAAGGCGGCGTTCAGAACAGGTGGATCGGCCAGCCGTGTTCGCGGGCGACCGGCAGCAGGCTGGCGGGCTTGTCGTGCCGGCCGACGACCATGGCCTGGCGGGCGTCCAGCAGCATCTCCAGATCGCCCTTGCTGTCGCCGAACGCCAGGTCCGGGCGGCGCCCGATGACCTTGCCGATGGCCTCGACCTTGCCGGCGTTCGCGATCAGGGGCAACTCGGGCCGGTCCGTCAGGCGACCGTCCTCGACGACCACCGACATCCCGATGACGCGGTCCGGCATGAAGCCCATCCGCCGACCGCCCTCGGTCACCGTCCAGCGGTTCGTCGCGGACACGATCCAGATGTCGAATCCGGCCGCCGCCAGTCCCTGGGCCAGCGCCTGCATCTTGGGACGGTAGTTCGGCCAGGCGTGGGCCAACTGGCGCGACCACCGGACCACGTCCTGGACGGGGATGCCGGCCATGGCCTGGACCGCCCAGGAATAGCCCTCGGCGCGGCTGACCTCGACCCGCGCCTCGTAGTCCGCGTAGATGTCGCGTCCGCAGTCGTGCTGGGGCAGCAGGTCCCCCGCGATCAGCCAGCGAAAGAACGCCTCGCCCAGATCCTCGGACCACAGGGTGCCGTCGGCGTCGAAGCACGCCAGCGGCGCGGGGCCGGGGGCATCCAGCACGGCCTGGATGGCGTCACGGAACTCGGGATCGAACGGGGCAAGCCAGGTCGGGGTCATGTCCACCTCCACAGTCCGCTCGTTTCTCGCATCGGGGCCGGGCGGTGTCAACGGAAAACGGCGCAAGCAGGCACGAAAGCGCCCTCAGATCGGTGGGGCCTTGAACCCGTGACCGATGACCTCGGTGACATCGTGGACGAACGTGAATGCCTGGGGATCGATGTCCTTGACCGCCTTGGTCGCCACGGCCAGTTGGCGGGTTCGCAGGATGACCAGGACGACGGGCCGAGGCTCCCCGGTGTACGCGCCGCTGGCCGCCAGGATGGTGGCGCCGCGGTCCAGCCGCTCCATCAGGGCCTGGGACACCTCCTCGGGGCGCGAGGTCACCGTCAGCATGGCCTTGTTCGCGTCGATGCCGATGATGGTCCGTTCGACCACCACCGATTCGATTCCGATGACGACGACGGTCGCCAGGGCAGGCTCCAGGCCATAGACGGCGGCCAGAACCAGCACCACCGCCCCGTTCAGCACGAACAGCAGCACGCCGATGCTCAGCGAACTGACCTTGCGCACGGCGGCGGCGATGACGTCGGTGCCGCCCTGGGACGCCCGCGCCCGGAAGATCAGTCCGGTCCCGAACCCGGTGATGACGCTGCCGAAGATCAGGTTCAGGTACAGATCCTGGACCGGGTGCCAGTCGGCCAGCGGCGCGGTGGCCCACAACGCCACCGACAGACCGGCCATCCCGACCAGGCTGCCGGCCAGGAACTCCCGATTCAGGTAGCGGCGCGACAGCCAGAACACGGGAATGTTCAGCAGGAACAGCCCGATGCCCGCCGGAATCGGCGTGACGTACGACAGCAGGACCGCCAGGCCCGCGACCCCCGCCGTCACCAGGTGGGCGGGGACCAGGAACACCTGGATTCCCACAGCCGCAAACAGGGACCCCAGCACGATCAGGACGGCCTGGTTGATCCGATCCCGGTTGATCTTGAACCGCATGATCCACTCCGCATCCCGGCCGGCCCCGTTGCCGGTTTTCGGGCGCGCGGATGGTACCCGAAACGGCCGCTTTCGCCTACAATCCGCCCCCGGGTCGGCGACCAGGAAGGAGAAGAGGCGATGATCGAACGGACCCCCGGCGCGCTGCGGCGCCTTCACGAAGTCGGCGCGTTCGCGCTGGACATGGACGGCACGGTCTATCTGGGGGCGCGGGTGTTGCCCGGCGCCCACGACTTCGTGTCGCGGTGTCGTCGGGACGGCATTCCCTTCGCGATGCTGACGAACAATTCTTCGAAAAGTCGTCGTGAATACGGCGAAAAACTGGCGCGAATGGGGCTGGATGTCGGCGAGGACGGCGTGATGACGTCGGGCGAGGCGACGATCCGGTACCTGCACCGCGAGCACCCTGGGCGGCGGGTCTATCTGGTCGCCACGCCTTCCTACGAGGCCGAGGTCCGGGAGGGCGGCGTGCCCCTGGCTGCCGGGCGTTCGGACGCCGACGTGGCCGTGCTGGCCTTCGACACCGGCCTGACGTTCGACAAGCTGGTCGTGCTGTGCGACCTGGTTCGCGACGGCAAGCCGTTCATCGCCACGCACCCGGACTTCAATTGCCCGGTGGACGGGGGGTACATTCCCGACGTCGGGTCGTTCCTGGCCCTGGTGCAGGCCTCGACCGGCCGCCGGCCCGACGTGATCATCGGCAAGCCCGGCCGGATGATGGTCGCGGCGCTGTGCGAACGCTGGAACCTGCCCGCCGAACGCATCGCGTACGTGGGCGACCGCCTGTACACCGACATCGCGATGGCCGCCGATTCGGGGATGCTGGGCATCCTGGTGTTGTCGGGCGAAACGTCGCTGGCGGACCTGGAGGGCTCCCCGCACCAGCCGGACCTGGTCATCGATGGCCTGGCGGAACTGGTGGAGCTTCTGGGACAGCGGGCCTGACCGGTCGCACGGCCTACAGGATCTGCCACGAGAATCGCAGCATCAGCCGGTGTTCCGTCTGCAGGTGGTCGGACCGATCGTTGTCCAACAGCAGCTTGAACACGTAGTTCAGCGACACGAACGAGGCCAGCCGAAGGCCGATATTGCTTTCCCAGTCCACGATCGGGTGCTTCCAGTCGTGGACCGGTTCCAGCAGTTCCAGTTCCGTGGTCGCCAGCACCCAGCGCGAGATGCGCAGCGAAGCGACCGCGGTGGCCTCGATGCCGTACTGGGATGCGTCGTCTCGCCGGAACACCCGGAACACGCCCTTGGTGTCGGAAGGGCGGCTGCTCAGCAGGCCCCGCGTGAACAGCATCCGACCGCCGAACCCGACGCGGATGTTGGCGTCGAACCAGTTGGACGCGACGACGATGAAACCCAGGCCCGCACCGCCCTTCAGTTCGCTGGGGGCCAGCGGCCGGGACATCTCGAACTCGCCCTTGTGCGTGCCCAGGCTGCGAATCGGCTGGTCGTTGCCATCGACCTGGATGACCTCGGTGGGGCTGTCGAAGTTCACGGTGCCGGGAAACAGGGCCGTCTGGGCGCCCACCCGAACGTAGGGACCGAACCACGGCACCACCCGATACACGTACACCGTGTCGAACTTCAGTTCGTCCAGGTCCTTCTGGAACGGCTCGCCGGGCAGCTTGACCTGCTTTTCCTCCAGCTTCAGCCGGGCATAGACGAAGTGCTTGGGGGGCTTGTACTGCAACAGGAAATCGACGAACCCGCCCACGGTGAATCCGAAACCGGACCGGAACCCCACGACGTCCGAGCGGCGGTTGGCCTCGGCGTCGCCGCCCAGGACCAGGTTGACCCGCAGATCCTTGTTGCGGACGACGCGGTCCGGCAGTTCGATTTCGCCGGCCCCCATGAACGAACCGTCTTCCTTGTCGATGACCAGCGTCAGGTCGATCTGCTCGCCCGGACCCACCCGGAAGGTGAAGAAGTCGCGTCGCGCCTGGAAGTTCTCGCCGGTGCGGATCAGCATGTACCGGCCGGGCGCCAGGATCCAGGTGCGGACCTCGTCGCCCAGTTCGACGTCAGCCCCCAGGCCCACGCCCAGCGACCGTCGTTCGGGCAGTGCCAGCAGTTCGTAGTTGCCCCGGAAGGGCGTGAACCGCTCATCGACGACCTGGATGACGACGGCGCCCCACGTCGCGGGCACGACCGTCGTCTGGCCCTCCTTGACCAGGACGCGCCGTCGCTGGCGCTGTTCCGCCGGGCCCGAACCCAGGCGGATTTCGTAGATGCCGGGATCCACGACCGCGCGTCGGCCGGTGGGAACCGTCTGCAGGATCCGGCCGTCCTTCATCACCAGATAGGGCGGTTCCAGGCGCGGATCGGTCATCGCCGGCACGAACACCGCCCCCTGGGCCGGGGGGATCAGGGTCGGATCGGCGGCCAACTGCTCGGCGGGTGGCAGCGCGTCCCAGGTGTCGGCACGCTCCCGGGCTCGGCGACTGGCGGCACCGGCGTCGCCGGGCCAGGCGATCAGGATCATCGTCGCCAACAACAGGCACGCCGTCGGCCCCAGGCCGCTGCGGAGCATTCCGTGTGGCGCCTCCCTCCTCATGGCGAGGTCTCCGGCGGCTCGGACGTGGCCGGGGGCTTGGGAAGCGCGGCGGGTTCGTCCGGCACGATCAGGTCGTCGTCCCATCCGGTGGGGTCCGGCGTCTGGCCGCGCTCCGGGGAGGCCCCCGAGGGGCGTGTCCGCTGCTGCCGCGTGCGCTGCTCGATCAAGGTGGGCGCCTCGTCGTCCACGGCGGGCGGCGGCATCTCGAGCGTTGCCGGCACATCACGATCGGCGCTGATCACCCGGTCCAGTTCCGCGGTGACCCGGACCATCTCCTCGGCCAGGATCTGGGACAGCGTGCGAACCACATAGACGGGCTGCTTCTCGTACACCTTGCGCTGGCGGTCGAAGTGGTAGTTCCACAAGGGCATCTTGTCGTGGAATCGCACCAGCTCGAATCGCATGGCCAGGTGGCCGTACCAGACGGGACCCGAGTCGTATTCCTCGATCGCCAGCACCTCGGCGGTCAGTTCGTAGTCCGGGTAGCGCTCGCCGTAGTCGCGGGTCACCTCGGCCACCAGGCGGGTGGATTCGATGTGGGTCTGGACCAGTTCGCGCAGCATCCGCTGGGGCTTCGCGGCCCACAACTGGTACACGTAGTACTGGAACTCGAACGGCGACTGGCGATAGACGATCTGGGGCCGGTCGTAGGGCAGGCCGACGCCGAACGGCTTGATCCGCAACTGGACCGGATGCAGGGGCGGGCGCGACTCGGTGGCGCGGTCGCGCACCATGGGGTAACTGAGCGTGTAGTAGCGGCGCGTGGGCGTCGAGGCGCACGCCGCCGCGCCGATTGCCAGCACGACCAGCAGGCCCCACGCGGCGATCCGGAAGGCTCCGGGCCGTGCTCGCGGGGCTTCGGGCCGTTGTCGATTGGGTGCGGTCGTCATTTCAACTTCCTTTCCTGTTCGTCGGAACTGCCCAGCAGCAGGGACGGGGTTTCGCGAATCAATCGCGAGAACTCGGTCAGGTTTTCCAGCGTCTCCAGCAGGTACGCCAGGCTTGCGAACACGTCCTCGCGCCCGCGCAGGATGGTCAACTCGAGGCTGTCGGACACCCGCCGGGCGGACGACACGAATTCCTTGACCTGCACGGCCATCGCCGGCACGTCCGCCTTCTCGACGGCGCGCTTCAGGTCCGCGGTCACGCGCTCGACGTTGCTTACCACCCGACGCACCTGCCGCGCATCGACCTCGCGCGACAGGCCTTCGGACAGGTCCCGGATGGCGCGCATCGTGCGCTTGGCGTCGGCCTCCAGCTCGATCAGGGTCTTGTCCAGACGTTCCGCCGACCCGCCGACCGTCGTCGTGATGCGCAGGATGTTGGGACGGTTTTCCTCGATGGTGCCTCGGGTGGTGACCACCAGCTCGTCGATGTGATCGACGACGCGATAGAACTGCTCGCGTTTCTCGTCGGTCGTGTAGGTCGCGATCTGGTTGACCAGCAGCTCGATCTTCTCGGCGATGGACTCGGCCCGCCCCGTCAGCCGGTCGAACATCGACTCGCCGGCCAGGATCTCGCCGCCGGGCGCGACGAATTCGGACAGCGACGTGCCCCCCGACAGTTCGATGAACTTCAGCCCCGTGATGCCGGCCATGTTGACGACGGCCTTGGTGTCCTTCTTGATCGGCGTGCCCTGTTCCAGACTGACCCGGACGATCACCTCGCCGACGTCCTGGGGGTTGATCTTGATGACGGTCACGCTGCCGACGCGGACGCCGTTGTACTTGACCTGGGCGCCGGGCTCCAGCCCCGAGAGCGACATGTGATAGCGGATGGTGTACTCGTCGCGCCGCTCGCCCAGCCGAATGCCCGCCAGGACGACCAGCGTCCCGACGAACAGGGTCAGCGAGGCCGCAACGAATATGCCGAGCCGCACCTTCTGGGCACGCGTGATCATGCGGGTTCCTCCAGGACGTCCAGCAGGGATCGCGTCCCCGCGGGCATGTCGGGCATCCTCCGGGCGAAGAAGTCCGCGACGGCCGGGTGGGTACAGGCCTTGGCGTCCGCCAGGGGACCGGCGAAGTGCAGGGTGCCGCCGCGCCCCAGGAACACGACGTCGTCGGCGATGGCGTCAATGCTGGCCAGTTCGTGCGTGACGACGATGACGGTCATGTGGAACGTGCGCTTCAATCGCAGGATCAGGGCATCCAGGTCCGCGGCGGTCTGGGGGTCCAGGCCGGCGGACGGCTCGTCGCACAGCAGCACGTCGGGATCCAGGACCATGGCTCGCGCCAGTGCCGCGCGCTTTCGCATGCCGCCGGACAGCTCGGAAGGCAGCATGGCGCCGGCGTGGCCCAGGCCGACCAGGTCCAGTTTCAGGCGGACGATTTCGTCGATCACCGGCCGGGGCAGGGTGGTGTGGACCGACAGCGGCAGGACGATGTTTTCGGACACCGTGATCGAGTTCAACATCGCCCCGGCCTGGAACAGCAGGCCCACGCGCGCCAGGGCGCTCGCCAGCGCCTCCTCGGACAGGTCGGTCAGGACGCGACCATCGACGGTGACGCTGCCGGACCAGGGGGTCAGCAGGCCGACGATGCACTTCAACAGCGTGCTCTTGCCGCAGCCGGACCCGCCTACGATGGTCGTGACGCGCCCCCGCGGAAAGTCCACGGACAGGTCGTCCAGCACCTTGCGGTCGCCGTATCCGGCCGTCAGGTTGCGCACGCTGATGATCGCGTCCCCGTTCATGCTCACCCGAAATAGAAAATCAGCGAAAAGAAGGCGTCCGCCGCGATGACCATGAAGATGGCCTGGACGACCGACGACGTGGTCGCGATGCCGACGCCCTCGGCGCCGCCCTTCACCTGGAATCCGCGGTGCGCGCCCACGAACACGATGATCCAGCCGAACGAGATGCTCTTGACCAGGCCCGTCAACAGATCCTTGACCCGCAGGGCGTCCAGCAACTGGTTCAGGAACACGCTGGGCGACAGGTCCAGATAGGTGATCGCGATCAGGAAGCCGCCGGCGATGCCCAGCAGATTCGCGACCACCGTCAGCAGGGGCTGGGTGATCGTGATGGCCAGGAATCGCGGGACGACCAGATAGCGGATCGGGTGGATGCCCATCGTCTTCAGGGCATCGACTTCCTCGGTGATCGTCATCGTGGCGATCTCGGCCGCGGTGGCCGAACCGATGCGGCCCGCCAGCAGGATCGCGGTCATCAAAGGGCCCATCTCGGCGGTCATGGCGATGCCGACCAGGTCCGCGATGAAGATGTTGGCCCCGAACTGGCGCAACTGGGCCGCCGACTGCAGCGCCACGACCAGGCCCACCAGCAGCGACACCAGCGCGATGATGCCCAGCGACTCGAGCCCGATGCGGACCATCTGCTCGACCACGGCGGACACGCGGACGCGCTCGCGGGGGCGGAACAGGCCGACCACCGTGAAGTGCAGCGTGTCCACGAACAGGACCAGCAGCAGGACCATGCCCTCCCAGGCTCGCGCGGTCTGGTCGCCCAGCCGCTCGAAGAAGCCGGGGCGCGTGACCTGGCCATCCAGGCCGTCCAGCCGGATGCGGAACACCGACAGGGCATCGCGTGCGGTCGGGCTGGCGCCGGTCAGCAGCAGGCGGCCGCCGTCCCGGGCGACGCGACGCTTCAGGACGTGGCAGAACGCCGCGCCGGCGCTGTCCATCGAGGTGACCGCGCCCAGATCCAGGTGCGTCGGGGCGCCACGCCGCGCGGCCAGCAGCGGCTGGATTCGCGCGTGGTGGGCGGGGACCGTGGACCGATCGAGCACGCCCTCGATGCGCAGTTCCAGCGGCTGGGCGGTCGGGACGGTCGGTGCGGACATGGGCCTCCCCGCTGCGGCCGGCCCGCCCGCTGCAGGATTCCCGGGGCAAACAAGGCCGGACAAGCCCATCGATTGTCCGTCCGCGGGCCCCGGGGGTCAAGTTTGCGGGCGCGTCGTGCGCGCGAAGGCGACCTCGGTGGGCCGCTCTTGACAAAATGCGCATGAGGTACAGAATATGCGCATTCTTGCGGCGGCCCCTGCGGGACGCCACGGAGGGCGAACGATGCCGGTCAAGGACGATCGCTGGGCGGAACGCCTTGCTGCCATCCGGGATCTGCTGGGAAGTCGATCCGTTCGACGCCAGGAGGATCTGTCGATGGCCCTGCGCAGCCAGGGGTTTTCGGTGACGCAATCCAGCGTGTCCCGGGATCTGGCGGAACTGGGGGCGATCAAGGTCGAGGGGCGGTACGTGCTGCCCATCGCTGCCGGCACGGGGTCGGGCGTCAGCGAGGTCGCCGAAGTGGCGGCGGCCCTGCGAGGGATCCGTCCGGCCGGGCCCAACCTGCTGGTGCTGCTGACGCCACCGGGCCGCGCGCAATGGGTCGGTCTGGCGATCGATCGGGCCGCGTATGCCGAGGTGGTCGGCACCATTGCCGGGGACGACACGGTGTTCGTCGCCACCTCGGGGCGGCGGGGCCAGGAACGCGTGGTGGCGCGGCTGAACCTGGCGGCGCGGGAGGCCGGAAATGCATGAACCCATCGTGCTGGCGTTCTCGGGTGGCCTGGACACGTCGTTCTGCGTTCCCTGGCTGATCGAGCGTCATGGCCGACCCGTGATGACCGTCACGGTCGATACCGGCGGTCTGGACGACTCGGATCGCGCGCGATTGGAGTCCCGCGCGCTGGAACTGGGAGCGAGTCGGCACGTCCTGGAGGATGCCCGGGGGGCGTTCTTCGACGACACGCTGCGGTTCCTGATCATGGGCAACGTCCTGCGCGGTCATCTGTACCCGTTGTGCGTGGGCGCCGAGCGGACGTTGCAGGCGCGCGAGGTCGCGCGGGTCGCTCGGGAGGTGGGCGCCTGGGCGGTCGCGCACGGTTCGACCGCCGCGGGAAACGACCAGGTCCGGTTCGAGGCGGCGCTTCGGGTGCTGGCGCCGGGGATGGAACTGCTGGCGCCGATCCGGGACGAGGGCCTGTCCCGCGAGGCCGAAACGGCATGGCTGGTCAAGCGGGGCTTCGAGGTGCCGGCGAAGACGACGGCGTACTCGATCAACCGCGGCCTGTGGGGCTGCACCATCGGCGGTCGCGAAACGAATGACACCGTCGAGTCCCTGCCCGAGGACGCGTGGGTCCTGACGCGGGGGGCGTTCGAGGGTGCGCGGGAAAGCCAGGTCCATCGACTGGCATTCGAGCGAGGGGTGCCCGTGGGGATCGACGGCCAGGCACTTTCCCCGGTGGCCCTGATCGAGCGGCTGGACGCCCTGGCCGGCCCGTTCGGGGTCGGTCGCGGCATTCACCTGGGGGACACGATCTTCGGGTTGAAGGGGCGCGTGGCGTTCGAGGCGCCCGCCGCGACGGTGCTGATCACGGCGCATCGGGAGCTCGAGAAACTGGTGCTGACGGCGCGCCAGCAGCGGGTCAAGGATTCGGTGGCGGTGATCTATGGCGATCTGGTCCACGAGGCCCAGGCCCTGGAGCCCGCGTGCCGCGACATCGAGGCGCTGTTCCTGCGCAGCCAGCAGCGCGTGACCGGCGAGGTGCGGTTCCGGCTGCGTCCCGGCGGGCTGTTCGTCGAGGGCGTGACGTCGGCGCATTCGCTGCGGGACGCATCGAAGGGGGTGTACGGCGAGGCGGCGGGGGAGTGGACCGCGGCGGACGCACGCGGTTTCGCCCGGATGCTGGCGATCCCGGCGATGCTCGCGGCGCGGGCCGACGGAGGGGGTGCGGCGTGAGAACGGTGTTCGTGGACAAGATCGGGTCCGTGACGATGAACTGCCGACTGTCTCGCGAGGTGCGCCTGGGGGACGACATTCCGGCCATCGAGGGCGGGGTGGTCGCGGTCCGGGTGCTGAATTCCAAGGGGTCCTACAACCAGTTGGAGCTGCCCTCCGGTCGGTTCTCGAAGATCAAGCCCGGCGACGTCGCGGCGGTGGCGCTGGGACATCGCAAGGCGCTGGTGGGGTATTCGGGGCATCTTCCGGCCTCGGTCCACGTGGGCGACCGATTGAACCTGCTGAACCTGGGCGGCGTGCTGGGCAAGGTGGACAGCATCAACCCGGACTTCGGCGAGCCGTTCGTCTGCGAGGTGCTGGGGCAGGTTCTGGCGTTTCCCTACCTGGGCCAACGCGTCGGCGTTCCAGCCCACATTCGCCAGGGGGCGATTCCGCTGGCGCAGACGCTGGACACGCGGGGCATCCCGGTCATCGCCATCGTCGGCAGTTCGATGAATGCCGGCAAGACGGCGGCTGCATGCTCGCTGGTTCAGGCGCTGTCGCACAAGGGGTATGTCGTGGCCGCGGGCAAGGCCACGGGGGTGTCCCTGCGCCGCGACATCCTGGCGATGGAGGATGCGGGGGCACGGCGGACCCTGATCTTCACGGACCTGGGCATCGTCACCACGACGGCCGAAAACGCCCCGCCCGCGGCGCGAACGCTGCTGACCCAGCTTGCGGCGTCCAGCCCGGACGTGATCGTGCTGGAGCTGGGGGACGGGCTGCTGGGGCTGTACGGGGTCGATGCCATCCTGGGCGATCCGGAACTGCGCGCGTCGTTTGGCGCGGTGGTGCTGGCGGCGGCGGACCCGGTGGCCGCCTGGGGGGGCGTGCGCCTGCTGAAGGAGCGGCACGGGCTGGACACGACGGTCGTCACCGGGCCCGCGACGGACAACGACGCGGGGATCGGACTGGTCCAGCGCCAGACCGGAATCCCGGGGCGCAACGCGCGGGCGAATCCCGCGGCGCTGGCGGACCGGGTGCTGGAGATCCTGGGGATGGCCGAGCGGCGCGCCGCGGGCGCGGGAGGCGAACTTGGCGACTGATGCGGCCATCGGGTTGGAAACCGCCCCAGGGAGGGAAGTTCCGATCGTGATTCTGGGGGGAACGGGCTACGTGTCCGGCGAGGCGCTGCGGCTGCTGGCGGGTCATCCGGTTTTTCGCGTGGCGGCCGTGGTCTCGAAGGGCCATGCGGGTCAGCCGATCGTCCAGGCCTTTCCGCACCTGCGCGGGGTGCTGCCGCCGGGAATGACGTTCGTGGGACCGGACGCGCCGGCGTCCTGCTGGCGCTCGGGGCATCCCGCGGGGGTGTTGGCGGCGACGCCCCACGGGGCGACCGCGGCCCTGCTGGATCGCGTGCTGGCGACGGCCGAGGCCGCCGGGGCCCAGGTGCGCGCGGTGGATCTTTCGGCGGACTTCAGGTTCGCCGATGGGGGGCGCTACCAGGCGATCTACGGGCACCCCCACGGGGCACCCCACCGGATTCCGCAGTTCACATGCATGGTGCCCGAACTCTACGCCGGCGTGCCGCCGCGGCACGCGACGCAGCCCGGGTGCTTCACGACGGCGGTCGTGATGGCGGCCTGGCCGTTCCTCCGAGCAGGCCTGGTCGAGGGCGAGGTGTTCGCGTCGGCCGTCACCGGCAGTTCCGGCAGCGGCAGGACCCCATCCGACGGGACGCATCATCCCGGGCGCCACGCCGACCTGCGGGCGTACGGATGGCTGGCCCACCGGCACGAGCCCGAGATGGCGATGCTGCTAGGGGCCGCGTGCCAGGTTCCCGAACCCGAAGTCGCGTTCGTGCCGCACTCGGGGCCCTTCGTGCGCGGCATTCACGCCACGGTGCGGATGACCTTGCGCAAGCCGGCGACCGCTTCGGACTTGGCCCAGATTGCGGCGACCGCCTATGCCGACGCGCCGTTCGTCCACGCGGGCGTCGAGCCGCCACGACTGGTCGATGTGGTCGGGACGAACCGCTGTCACCTGGGGGTTGCGGCTCGGGGAAGGACGCTGGTGGTCGCGTCGGTGATCGACAACCTGGCGAAGGGGGCGGCCGGCGGGGGCATCCAGTGGATGAATCGATTGTTCGGGTTGCCGGATGCGACCGGGCTTATGTTGGGCGGCCCCGGATGGTTCTGAAGGATCGTTGCGCGTGGGCATGGGGGCTGGAATGGTGACTGCCGGGAATGGCCAGGATTCCGCGCTGCTGGACGTCTTTTCGACGATCCCGATCGAGCCGGTTCGTGGCGACGGCGTCTGGCTGGAGGCGTCCGATGGTCGGCGTTATCTGGACTTCTATGGGGGGCATGCGGTCGCGCTGCTGGGCTATGGCCACCCGGCGCTGGTGGACGCGCTGGCCTCCCAGGCCCGGACGCTGTTCTTCCAGTCGAACCTGGTCCCGCTGGCGGTGCGCGAGCGGGCGGCGCGCGCCCTGGTTGACTTCGGGCCACCCGGCTTGTCGCGCGTCTTCTTCGTGAACTCGGGTGCCGAAGCCAACGAAAACGCGCTGCGAATCGCGTTTCGTGCCACCGGACGGCCGGTGGCCGTGGCCATCGAGGGGGCGTTTCACGGACGAACCGCGGCGGCGGCGGCCGTGACGGCCGGCTCCCAGCGGTGGAACGGGTTTCCCGCGAATCCCTTCACGGTGCGCACGGTGCCGTTCAACGACGTCGCCGCGCTGGAGGCCGCGGTCGATGACGATACGGCGGCCTTGATCGTCGAGCCTGTGCAGGGGGTCGCCGGCGCGCGGGCGGTGTCCCGGACCTTCCTGTCGCGAGCGCGCGAGGTGACGCGGCGACATCGTGCCCTGCTGATCCTGGACGAGGTCCAGTGCGGCATGGGACGCACCGGGTGGCCCTTCGCGGCCCAGGCGTACGGCGTCGAACCGGACCTGCTGACCGTCGCGAAGGGGCTGGGGGGCGGGTTTCCCGTCGGCGCGCTGCTGGTTCGCGACGAGGTCGCGGCCACGATCGGCCGGGGCGACCTGGGGACGACGTTTGGCGGCGGCCCAATGGCGTGCGCACTGGTCGAAACGGTCGTCGCGACGATTCGGGAAGGGCGCCTGCTGGACGAAGTCCGGAGGTTGTCGGCCCGGATGGCGCGGGAGTGTCTTGTCGGTCCGGTCGTTGCCGTCCAGGGCATGGGGTTCCTGCTGGGCTTGCGGACCGCGGTGCCGGCGACACGGGTGCTGGCGGGGTTGCGCGAGCGGGGCATCCTGGCCGGCGGCAGCGCCGATCCCGACGTCGTTCGGCTGCTGCCGCCCCTGGTGCTGCGCGACGAGCACGTGGACCTGCTGGTCCAGGCGCTCAAGGAGTGGACGCCATGAATCGCTTCCTGGACCTGGACGATCTGTCGGATTCGGCACTCGATGCCGTCCTGGCGCGCGCTCGGCGGCTGGAGCACTCGCCCGTGACCGACGACCTGCGCGGGCGCACCGTCGGGCTGCTGTTCCTGAATCCGTCCGTGCGCACCCTGGCCTCGATGCAGGCGGGCGTGACGCAACTGGGCGGCCAGACGTTCGTGGTCCACTCCGGTGCGGGGTCGTGGAAGCTGGAGACCCGGGACGGCGTCGTCATGGATGGCGAGGCGGCCGAGCACGTGCGCGAGGCGATTCCCGTGCTGGCGCAGTACTGCGACCTGCTGGCGGTGCGATGCTTCGCCGAGGGGCGGGATCTGGCGACCGACCTGTCGGACCGCCTGATCGCGACGATGGCGGATCTGTGTCCCAAGCCGTTCGTCAGTCTGGAGTCGTCGCTGGCCCACCCGTGCCAGGCGCTGGGGGACTACAAGACGCTGGACGACCTGGACATTCCGCGTCGCGGCGGCCGGTTCGTCCTGTCCTGGGCCTGGCATCCGAAGGCGCTGGCCTTCGCGGTTCCGGCCTCGACCCTGGCCATGGCCGCAAGGCGCGGGATGGAGGTGACCGTGCTGCGACCCGACGGATTCGACCTGCCGGATCCGGTGATGGCTCGGGCGCGGGCCACCGCGGCCCGGTCCGGCGGCTCGATCACGGTGACGTCGGATCGCCGGGTCGCGATGGAAGGGGCCCACGTGCTGTACGCGAAGTCGTGGGCGGCGCCTGGGCACTATGGCCGCCCCCAGGACGAGGCGTCCCTGCGCGCGCCGCTGAAGGGGATGTGGTGCGTCGATGAGCCCTGGTTTGCTTCCGCCCGGCCGGATGCGCGATTCATGCACTGCCTGCCGGTGCGACGGAACGTGAAGGTGACGGACGCGGTCCTGGACGGGCCGCGAAGCGTGGTGGTGCGGCAGGCGGGCAACCGGCTGCACGCCCAGAAGGCGTTGCTGGTCCAGATGCTGGGACGGGAGGTGGTTCGATGACTGGAGGGCCCTTCGATCCGGAGGCGGGGGTGGTCGGGTTGCGGCGGGCGTTGCCGTACATCCGGCTGTTCAAGGGGGCGACGTTCGTGATCAAGGTCGGCGGCGTGCCGTGCGCGGACCCCGAGGTGCTGCGCGACCTGGCCGAGCAGGTGGGTGTCCTGACGGCGGTGGGCATCCGCGTCGTGGTCGTCCACGGCGGCGGCCCGCAGGCGACGGCCCTGGCCCATCGACTGGGCGTTCAGACCCCGATGGTGGGGGGGCGCCGCGTCACGGACGCCGCCGGCCTGGAAGTCGTGACGATGGCGCTGAACGGCACCATCAACACTGCGGTCCTGGCGGCGTTCCGTTCGGCCGAGGTCCCCGCGGCAGGGCTGTCGGGCATCGATGGCGGCCTGATCTACGCGCGCCGGCGACCGCCCCGCACGATGGACGTGGAGGGCCGGCCGACCGAGGTCGATTTCGGGTGGGTTGGCGACATCGTCGATGTCAACGTCGAGATTCTGGACCGTCTGCTGGACGGCGGATTCGTGCCCGTGGTCAGTCCCCTGTGCGCCGACGAGGGCGGGCAGGTGCTGAACATCAACGCGGACACCGTGGCGTCCGCCATCGCGCGGGCGCTTGGGGCCGAGAAGCTGGTGTTCCTGACCGACATCCCGGGCCTGCTCGAGAACGCGGCCGATTCCCGCTCGCTGGTCAGCTACGTCGATCTGCCGGGCGTGGACGAGATGGAGCAGCGCGGCGCGATCACGGGCGGAATGCTGCCGAAGGTCGCGGCGGCGCGAGAGGCGCTGGGTGGGGGCGTGGCCCGCGTCCACATGGTGGGCTACCGGGTCCGGTCCGGCCTGCTGCGCGAGGTGTTCACCAACGAGGGGGCCGGCACGCTGATGGTGCGCGACCAGGCGGAGCTGCTGCCCGGGGAACTGGCGCAATGAACGATCGGGAACTGCTGGCGTTCCACCAGGAGATCGTCGCGACCCCGTCGGTGTCCCGCGACGAGGGCCGCCTGACGACGCGCATCCAGGCGTTCCTGCGCGATCGGGGCGTGTCGGTGGTGCGATACGGGGACAACCTGTACGCGCTGACGGGGGACGCGGGGCCGCTGCTGGCGTTCAACAGCCACATGGACACCGTGCCGCCCGCCGAGGGCTGGACCCGGAAGCCCTGGGAACCTTGCGTGGTCGAGGGGCGCGTGTACGGGCTGGGCAGCAACGACGCGAAGGCGTCGGTGGCCGCGATGACTGCGGCATTCCTGCGTCTTCACGCCGGCGGTGGCGCGCAGGGCTTCAGGGTCCTGCTGACCCTGGTGGTCCAGGAGGAAACCGGCGGCGCCGGGGCCGAGATCCTGGTGCCGGAACTTGCGCGTCGGGGGCTGGCTCCCGATGTCGCGGTGATCGGCGAGCCGACGGGGCTGGACGTGGCCGTGGCCCAGAAGGGGCTGCTGATGCTGGAACTGCGCTCGGTCGGCCAGGCCTGCCACGCCGCGCACGGTCGAGCGCTGGGGGCGCGCAATGCCGTCCGGGAACTGGCCCGGGATCTGGTGGCGCTGGAATCCGTGTCCCTGGGACCGGACGACCCGGTTCTGGGGCCGGTGACGCTGGAGCCGACGCTGCTGACCGGGGGCACCGCGCGCAACGTGGTGCCGGCCGCCGCCTCCTGTGCCCTGGATGTCCGGATCAATCCGGGACCGGATGGCGAGGCGCTGCTGGGGCGCCTGCGGGACGCCGTCCAGGGCGAGATCGCGGTTCGCAGCGATCGCCTGAAACCGTGTCGGACGGACGCGGCGCACCCCCTGGCGCGGGCGGCGTTGGCCGCGCGGCCGGGCGCGGTCGCGTTCGGATCCCGAGGGTTGTCGGACTGGGTCTATTTCCGGGATTGTCCGGCGGTCAAGGTCGGGCCGGGGCGCACCGAGCGTTCGCACACGCCGGACGAGTTCGTGCTGGAGTCGGAGATCCTCGAGGGCGCGGCCTTCTTCGAGAGGCTGGCACTGGGCTGGGGGCGTACGGCGGTTGATGCCGCCCGGGGGGCGATGCCATGAGCCGACTGTGGGACCGCGGCGAGCCGCTGGACGATCGGGTTTTGCGCTACACGGCGGGCGAGGACGCGATCCTGGACGAGGCCCTGGTGGCCTACGACCTGCGGGCCTCGGCCGCCCACGCGGGCATGCTGCACCGGTGCGGGTACCTGACGGCCCGGGACCACGCCCAACTGGTCCAGGCGATGGCGGACCTGGCTGCGGCCCACGCCCAGGGCCAGTGGCGGATCGCGCCCCAGGAGGAGGACTGCCACACGGCGATCGAGAACCGCCTGACCCAGCGTCTGGGAGAACTGGGGGGGGCGATCCACCTGGGGCGCTCGCGCAATGACCAGGTGCTGGCGGCCCTGCGACTGTGGCTGAAGGACCGGCTGGAGGAACTGGCCGGGATGGCCCATGCGGTGGCGGCGGCGCTGGACGGTCTGGCGGCCGGGCAGGGTGACCTGGCCATGCCGGGCTACACCCATGGTCAGCGGGCGATGCCGACGACCGTCGCGTTGTGGGCGGGGGGCTGGGCCGCGGAACTGCGGGATGACGCCACGGGGCTGCTGGCGGCGCGTCGCAGGGCGGATCGGAACCCGCTGGGGTCCGCGGCGGGCTTCGGCGTGCCCGTGCTGGCGCTGGATCGGGGCGTGACAACCCAGGAATTGGGGTTCGGGTCCACGCACGAACCCGTGACGGCCGTGCAGTCGTCCCGGGGCAAGGCCGAGGCGACGGCGCTGTTCGAGGCCGCGTTGCTGGCCCAGGATCTGGGCCGTCTATCGGCCGAGGTCTGCCTGTTCGCGACGGCCGAGTTCGGGTTCGTGTCCCTGCCCGTGTCCTGCACGACCGGCTCGTCCATCATGCCGCAGAAGCGGAACCCCGACGTGTTCGAGATTGCACGTGGCCGGACCGCCGAGGCCGTCGCGGCGCTGAACGAGGTGCTGGCGGTGACGGCGAAGCTGCCCTCCGGGTATCACCGGGACTTGCAGTTGATCAAGAAGCCGCTGTTCCGGGGCCTGCAGTCGGTCCGGGACACGGCCGAGGTGCTGGCATGGACGCTGCCTGGGCTGGTCTTTGACGCCGACCGGATGGCCGCGGCGATAGAGCCCGCGATGCGGGCGACCGAGCAGGCCTATGAGCTGGTCCAGCAGCAGGGCGTGCCCTTCCGCGAGGCGTATCGCCGGGTCAAGGACGGCCTGTAGTCGCGTGGCCGCGGCGCGTCCCCCGCGCCTGGGCGTCAATCGTGGATGACGCCGGTCGTAGTAATGAATACACTTGCGCCGAATCGCCGGGACCTGCTGGACGGTTCCCGTTTCTTGCACCCTGCTGGAGGCGCCCATGATCCGGACCCGATTGACCGAGCTTTGTGGCATCGAACATCCCATCGTGGGTGGCGCCATGGCCCACCTGTCGGACGCGCGCCTGGTTGGGGCCATCTCGGAGGCCGGCGGCCTGGGGGTGCTGGCCTCGGCCAACTACAAGACGGCCCAGGAATTCCGGCAGGAACTCCGGCGGATTCGCCAGTTCACGACCAGGCCCTATGCCGTCAACCTGAACCTGTTTCCGATGATGCGCCCCATCGACAACATGGAGTACCTGGACGTTCTGTGCGAGGAAGGCTGCACGGTTGTCGAGACCTCGGGTCATGAACTGCCCCCGGAACTGACCCAGGCCGTCAAGGCGCGGGGGCTGGTCTGGATTCACAAGTGCGTCCTGCCGCGGCACGCCCAGCGCGCCCAGCGCCTGGGGGCGGACGCGGTGACGGTGGTGGGGTACGAAAACGGCGGCGCGACGGGCCGCTGGGACATCGGCACCATGGTGCTGGTGCCGGCCGTGGTCCAGGCGGTGGACATCCCGGTGATCGGCGGGGGCGGCGTGGTGGACGGTCGCGGTCTGGCGGCCCTGCTGGCGCTGGGAGCCGAGGGGGCGATCATGGGCAGCCGGTTCGTCCTGGCCGAGGACTGCGCCATCCACGACAATGTCCGCCAGATGCTCTGCGACGCGTCCGTCACCGACACGATGCTGGTCATGCGCGCCATCGGGGCCACCCATCGGGTGATCGCCAACGAGGCCGCCCGGCGGCTTGCCGAGATCGAGGCCCGGCCGGATGCGGGCCTGGAGGACGTGCTGCCGTTCGTGCTGGGCGAAAAGAGTCGCGAGGTCTATTTCGACGGCAACGTGGACGCGGGCATGTGCTACATCAGCCAGGCCGTCGGCCTGATGTCGTCGGTTCGGCCCGCCGCCGCGATCGTCCAGGAATCGGTGGCCCAGGCCGAGGCCATTCTTGGCCGACTGTCGGGCCGGTAGGGCGCCGCACAGGGACATTTCCTCGACGTGTATGATATGCTGGCCCTCAACGTGGAGGAGACCCCATGATTGAGGCCCGGATTTCAAGGACGGTTCGGACGGCCCTGGCATCGCTCGTCGTGCTGGCATTCTGTGCCTGCGACACCGGGTCAAACGACAGCATTCCCCAGGACGCCACCTCGGGCAATGACGTGCCGATCGCGGACCTGCTCGACGAACTTCCCGCTATCCCGGATGTCCCCCCCGAGGATCCCGCCGGTCCGGACGACCTGCCCCCGACGGGCGAGGACTCCGGCCTCGATGTCGCCCAGGACCCCGGGCTCGACGGCGCCCTGGACACCCCGCCCGTCGAGGATTCGGGGGCGGATGTCATGCCGGATGCGTGCGTTCCGGAATGCGGCGCCCTGGAGTGCGGACCGGACCCGGTGTGCGGCGTCGAATGCGGCCCGTGCTCCCAGGGGTACGCGTGCTCGGACGAGCGTCTGTGCGTCGGATTCCCCGGCATGGCGTTCGTTGCCGCCGGGCCCTTCTGGATGGGCTGCAACGAGGCGGTCGAGGACGACTGCTCCTTCACGGAAAAGCCCTATCATCAGGTCACCCTGAAGTCCTTCTTCATCGACCGGACCGAGGTGACCGTCGCCGCCTACGACGCGTGCGTCCAGGCGAGTGCGTGCGACACGCCCACCATCGAAAGCGAGTGGTGTCATTACGGGAAGGAGGGGGTCGCGGCGCTTCCCATGAACTGCGTCCGCTGGGCGGAGGCCGCCGACTACTGCGACTGGGCCGGCAAGCGCCTGCCCACCGAGGCGGACTGGGAAAAGGCGGCCCGGGGCGACGATGGACGGAAGCATCCGTGGGGCAACGAGGCGGCCACCTGCGACCATGCCGTCATGAACTATCAGGACCAGTCGGGTTGCGGGACGGATGCCCCCTGGGAGGTGTGCAGCCGGTCGCCGACCGGGGACAGTCCCTACGGCCTGTGCGACATGGTGGGCAACGTCTGGGAATGGGTTGCGGACTGGTACGACGAGGACTACTACGCGGCCAGTCCGGCGACGGACCCGCAGGGCCCCGACAGCGGCACGTACCGGGTCGCTCGGGGCGGCAGCTACCTCGGCCCCGTCAGCTACATGCGCGCATCCCGTCGCCTGAACGAGTGGCCCGCCGCCCGCAGCGACGGCCTGGGCTTCCGCTGCGTCAAGGACGTCCCCGCGGCCGAATAGCCCGCGCCGTCGCAGCCGCCCGCAGGCGCCCGCCGCAGTAAGTCGGAGATCTCTTCACAAGCCCTCAGGGCGTCTGGATCACGTTGTACCGGATGCGGGCGGTTGCTCGAACCGCGTGGGTCATGGTGTCGGCGGGCTCGACCTCGATCCGGTAGGCGATGCCGTTCGAGCCGGACTCGTTCTTCGCGGCCTGATCGACCAGCGCGTACCAGTAGGTGTACCCCTGCCCGTTCTCCTCGGAATGGAAGATGCTGAACGGGGACGAAACCAGCCGCTCGGGGAAGGTGCCCCAGACTGTGCCGAACGTCTCGATGACGGGGGGCTGGGTGCCGGATCTGGCCAGCGTCTCGTCGGCGAAGCGCAGTTCCAGCAGCATCTTCGCGTGTGTGTTCTTGTCGGCGTTGAAGTCGTCCGAGCAGTCGTAGGTGGCCAAACGGAAGGGCTCGCCGCCGGGATGCACGATGCCGACCTTCTGGATGCTGTTGAACCCGGGAGTCATGGGATCGCCGCAGTCCTCGTTGGCCTTCATGTCCAGTCCCACGTTCAGCAGCGGCATGTCGCCCTTCACAAGACCGAACGACGGGTGGTACCAGAGCTCGACGTCCAGGGGCACGCCCGCGACCAGGGCTGGGGCTGCCTCGCCCTGCAAGGTCACCGTGCCGGAAAAGTGCTTGACCCCGGACAGCGTGCCGAAGGCGGTCTGGACCGTGACATCGTCGGATTCCTTGACGTATTCAACGACCGCGGTCCCGGTCTGGGATTCACCCGACTGGAACGTGGTCGCGGTCGCCCCGAACTCCACCGTCTGGGGGACGCCCACGGGGCCGTCGGTCCGAATGGTGTGCGGACGGTCGGCCACCACCGACATCACTCCCGGCTCCGCATAGCCCTGGAACGTGAAGGTGTCGTCGTCCTCCTTGTCGATCCAGAGCTCGATGCCGTTTTGCGGGTGCACGGGATCCATTGCGACCTTGTACGACTGGAACGTGCGACCGTCGATCACCGTTTCGCCGACGATGCGGATGGTGCCCGACGGGGTTTCGCCCCCGGGCAGACGGGCGACCATCGTGGCCACGGTCGATGGGCCGAACGAATGGTAGGGCGCGCGGACATCCTCGCGGGATCCCTCACCGCACGCAGCCAGCGCCAGCGGCAGCAGAATTCCGATTGCCAAGATGGGATGGACAGGGTTCGGTCGCTTCATGAGGCCACCCGGTTGAGGCTGGGCCAAGTCTGCCCCCGGACGTGAGGGCCGTCAATCGCCGAATGCACTCCCCATGCGATTTCTGGGATCTGAAAGGCCCAGGGCGTTTCGCCACCGGTTTCCCAGCGACCCGGATTCACGCTATCCTGACCCCGGCGGACGTCCCGCCGCATCCGGGAGCCCGAATTGACCGACGAAGTCCTGCGCCAGTCCATGGAGTCCCTGTTCGAACGCGTCGCGGACCCCGGATCGGACACGCTTGACGCGCTGGTCGAACTGGTCGCGCTGATCCGCCCGCCGCGGGCGGACGACCTTGCGCATGCCGCGCGCGCCCTGCGCCAACTGACGACGCTGCTGAAGACGCGCCGGGACTTCGCGGACGCGCTGCGCGACTGCCTGCGCGACCTGATGTCCACGTGCAAGCACATTTCGCTGTACGTGGATTCGGGCATCTTCCCGAACACCGGGTTCGTCGGCGAGATCCGTCGGCGCATTGGCCACAAGCTGCTGCCCGAGGTGCCGGATCGCAGCCACCTGCGGGACGTGTTGCGGCTTCTGTTCGACCGTCCCTCGGATGCCGATTGGGTCACTGCCGTCGAGGACAAGACGTTCCTGGAAGTGATCGACGCGCTGGACATCGATGCGAAGCCCGACGTGCGCTCGTTGTCCCATGCCGCGGCCCAGATTCTCGAGGCGCTGCAGATCCTGTCGTATCGGATCTCGGCACTTGGGCTGGAGCCCGAGCTGGTCCGGGTGGACCCGGACCTCGAGCGATTCGCGTCGCCCTTTCTGGCCCAGAACGTCGAGATGCTGGCGTTCCTGGACACCTACCGCCGGACCTGGACCGACCCGGATATCTCGTTCAGGAGCGACAAGCATCTGCACGTCCTGCTGGCCCAGTGCAGGGACGTGATCGTCCGCGTTCGCCGTCTGGCCTCGAACAACGGGACCAGCATCCACCTGACCTTCACCCTCGAGCGCCTGCGACAGCATCTGGGCCGCACCGAAAGACTTCTGGAGATCCTGGAGGCGATCTGGGAGCGCCCCGATGGGCGGGCCGTGTTTCCCCCCGCCGTCCGTCTGTTCAAGCGTCTGGTTGCCGCGGAGTGTCGCACCAACACGCTGAAGCACTACCTGCGGCAGAACGTGTCGATCCTGGCGCTTCGGGTTGCCGAGAACACCGGCCGAAAGGGGGGACACTACATCTCGACGACCCGGGCGGAGTACTTTCAGATGGCCCGTTCGGCGATGCTGGGCGGACTGGTCATCACGTTCATGTCGTTGTTCAAGATCCTGCTGGCATATCTGCACCTTCCTCCGCTGACCGAGGCGCTGCTGTTCTGCCTGAACTACGGACTGGGCTTCGTGTTCATTCATGTCATTCACGGCACGGTGGCGACCAAGCAGCCCGCGATGACCGCCAATGTTATCGCTGCGACGATTGGTGACGGGAACGCACGGGGGCGCGATCTGGAGGGGTTGACCACCTTGATGGCGAGGACCTCCAGAACCCAGATCGTGGCGATTCTGGGAAACGTCGGGGTCGCCATGCCCCTGGCGATGCTGCTCTCGCTGGCTTCGTACGCGGTTTTCGGAACCCACGTGGCGACGCCGGCCAAGGCGGGTACGCTGCTGGCCGAAGTGCATCCGCTGTTCAGCGGCACGATTCTCTATGCTGCGATTGCCGGGTTCTGGTTGTTCCTGTCCGGCCTGACCGCGGGCTACTACGACAATGTCGCCGCCTACCAGAACATCCCCGAACGCATCCGCAGTCTGCCCTGGCTGGGACGCCTCGTTGGCCCCGCCCGACGGGCACGTCTGGCCGCCTACGTCCGGGACAACCTGGGCGCCATGGCGGGGAACTTCTTCTTCGGGTTCATGCTGGGGGGGTCGTACGCGGTCGGTTCGCTGTTCGGGGTTCCCTTCGACATCCGGCACATCGCCTTCTCGTCCGCCTTCGTGGGCTTCGGCATCGCCGGCAAGGGCTTCACGCCGGCCGGGTCGGACCTTGCGGCGGCCCTCGTCGGGGTCGTCCTGATCGGGACGATGAACCTCGCCGTCAGCTTCTCCCTGGCACTTCTGGTGGCCCTGCGAGCGCGTCGGGTCACCTTCGCGCAGCGTCGCCAGTTGACCGCCAGCGTCCTGCAGCGGATGAGGCGGCAGCCGTGGGACTTCTTCCTGCCGCCCCGCAACTGAGCCGATCCGATGCTCCTGCATTCGGAGCCGGCGACGCGGGTTCACGGGCGATTCGCCTGACGCTTTCCGATGCCTGCGCCTGCGGGTTCTGGTATCGTTCCCGGGACCTGTTGACGGACGCGGGAGGGAAGCGGATGAGGCGTGTCTCGAAGTCGATGATCCCAGGGCTCCTCGTGTGGTCGGTGGCCCTCGCGGCCTGCGGCGGTGACCCCGACGGGGGCACGGATGCGGTCGGGGCGGATGTCGGCCCGTCGGATGCGTGGGTGGATTCGGGGTCTGGGGTGGATTCCGGTGGGGCCCAGGACGCGGATGCCACCGGTGTCGGCGATACCCCGTCCGTCGATGCCGAGCCGACGGATGCGGTCCAGGATTTCGGGCTTGAGGACGCAACCGCGGACACCGTCGTGGAGTTGCCGGAACCCGAGCCTGACCCGGTGCTGCCGATGCGTGCCGCGGGCTGGATGTCCGGGGATCTGCACTTGCACACGGTTCACAGCGACGGCGAGGACCCCGTGCGCGTGGTGATCGCGCTGGCCGAGTACCTGTCGTCCGAGACGTTCCTGGCAGCCCATCCGGAGTACCGGGGAAACCCCATTGACTTCATCGCGCTGACGGACCACCGAACCGTCGCCCAGAACAGCGATCCCGAGTTCGTCAGCGGTTCCGTCATCCTGATTCCCGGCGAGGAGTTCGGCGGGCCGGGCCACGCGAACATCTTCGGCGTGACAGAGTTCGTGCCTCACGACCCCGACCGCAACGGCGCCAACGCGGCGGACTACCAGGCCGGGCCGGGCCTGGCCCACGACCAGGGGGCCCTGTTTTCGATCAACCACCCCACGCTGACGGGGATTCCGTTCCCCTGGGACGTCCGGAATCACGACGCGATGGAGATCTGGAACGCCGGCTGGGGTCTGCACTCCACGCCCTACAGCGAGACGTTGCTGGCGAAGTGGGAAGCCGCGAACGGTCCGGCCAGTCCGCTGTTCCACAAGGTGCTTCAGTATCAGGGCGGCAGCGCGTCCAGCCAGGCATTGCGGCTGTACGAGGCCCAGTTGGCGCGGGGAATCCACGTCGCCGTCGTGGCCGGCAGCGACCGGCACGTCGTGTTTCCGGTGGGATTCCCGACGACCTGGCTCCACGCGACCTCGCGGGACCTGGCGGGCGTTCTGGACGGGATTCGCGCTCGCCACACCTTCGTTTCCCGGACGCCCGTTTCGGCGACCGTGGAGCTGGAGGTCGCGGTCGGGGACGTGGTCTACGCGATGGGGGACGCGATTCCGGTGCCGTCCGACGGTGTGTCGGCCGAGGTCACGGTCCGCGTGCGCCGCGCCGAGGGCGCGCGGGTGCGTCTGATCCAGGGCGCCCGCGTAGCGACCGACGAGGCGCTGGCGGACGCCGCCCTGGGGCAGGTGGCCTTTGAAACGATGGCCGATTCCCGGGATTTCGAGGCCGTGACGACGCTGGAACTGGGGCCCGGCGACTGGTTCTATCCGGTGGTTCACGAACCGCTGGTTCCACAGGGCCTGGATGCCGAACTGGTCGCCGCGATTCCGTCGATGGCGGCGGCGATGGGCGAGTTCAGCGACGAGAACTACGCCCCGTTGATCACGGCCCTGATCGACTACCTCGACACCGAGATCCTGCTGTACCCCGAGGACTGCGATCCCGCCACATGGAATCCGAACCACCTCCAGTGCCTGCCCGCGGACGACTTCGCGATGGCCACCTACTTCATCCCGGACTGGATCAACCGGGTCATCAACATCCTGGCCGAGGACGGCCAGATGACGGACTGGACCATGGGGGCGGTGGGCAGCGCCGTGATGGCTCGCGGCATGACGGAGTGACGCCTGTTCGCCCGCCCCTTGGCGCGGTCGCTGCGACCGGCCCGAATCACGAACGGGATGACGGCAACGCCGGGTGAGGGCTCGGGGAGGTCACGGATTCGAGGCGGTTTCGGTCCGGCCCTTCCTGCGTGCCACGACCTTGCAGACCAGCACGTAGATGGCGTTCGACAGGCGATTCAGCCCGTGCAGCAGCGCATCGCGGTTCGCCGGGGCCAGATGCGATTCATCGCCGTGCGCGTCGGACGCGGCGATCTCGACCTCGCGGCATGTCGCACGCAGCAGGTTCAGCTTGACGGCCGTCGCGCCCATGGTGACGTCGGGGACGACCCAGCCGACACCAAAGAATTTCATGGTGTTGTGGGACAGTCGATGCAGCTCCTCGGCGTCGAAGCCGCCCACGCTGAGGACGGGCATCGGACGACCCGAGACCTCGGCCCCCAGCAGCTGCCGCAGGAACCGCAGCACGTCCTCCAGGTCGGACACGATGTCGGCCATTCCCTCGGCATGCGCGGCGACCTGGGCGTCCAGCACCAGGGCCTGAAGCAGGTCCAGCTTCCCCCGGAAGCGGATCGCCGGGTGGCCCTTGGGCACCAGGCTGCGATTGTCGAACAGGTGGGTACACGCGTCCGGCTTTTCGGCCAGTTCCAGCCCGCTTTCCAGGATTCGGTAGGGCAGGGTGCCGCCGGCGCCCTTGACCGCACGCGTCCGGGCAACCGAGGCGGTCAGGCATTCCAGGTCCGGTGCCGGCGTGACGACGCGCGGCCGCACCGCCAGGTCCACCACGGTGTTCTGGAACGCGCTGGCCGCGGCCTGGACGGACTCGATCGAGCCGGTCAGCAGCCCGCCCGCGTAGTTCGTTTCCGACGGGGGGGCATAGAAGACCTTCAGATCGACTTCGGCGGCCTTCAATGCGGCATCCAGGCCCAGGGTCGCCTCGATGGGCGGGGCGATCAGGTACGCCATCGGGGTTCCGACGGGCACCCCCGCCAGACCCGCCAGGTATCGACCGACCGACGGGATCACGTGCGGGAAGAAGGCCAGCTTGCCCGCCTCGTCCGCGGCATAGAACCAGGCGGAGGTCTCCAGGTACCCCAGGGCCGCGGACAGTCCGCTGGCGACGATCTCCTCGTCGGCCGCGGCCAGGATGCCGATCACCTCGCCCGACAGCGGCCCCGACGCGTGCGCGGCCCCCGCGTAGAAGGAGCGGGCATAGACGACATCCACCTCGGCCGCCTTGGTCCCCGCGTCCAGCGCGGTGTACAGCGCATCGTCGCTGGTGCAGGTGATCAGCCCCAAGGCCCGGTGGTGGGGCTGCAACTTCAGGTCGCGCGCCAGCTGCGGATCCACGTTCGGGATCGCCCGCAGGCCCAGCACGCGCGGCTTGATGGGTTCCAGGATCATCGGTCACCCGCCGGTCGCATCGACGCCGGTCCGTTTGTCCTTGAGTGCCCGCAGCACGCCCTGGACCAGTTGGCCCGCGGCCTCGGCGGGCGGCAGGCCCCCGGCGTGGATGTTCGAGGTGACGTTGCGCATCGCCTCGTTGAATTGGCGGACCTTCATGTACGTGACGTAGCCGCCCATCGACTCGGCGGTCTTCAGGCCCGGCCGCTCGCCGACGAACAGCAGCAGCACCTCGGCCCCCGCCAGCCGCGCCACCTCGTCGGCGACGACGACCCGGCCCAGATTCACCAGAAACGGCGTGCCCAGGCGGATTCCCGCGCGCGTCAGTTCGTCGGTGATGCGCGGCAGGATGATCGGCAGGTTCGCCGTCAGCGCGGCCGCGGACAGGCCGTCGCAGCAGACGATCTGGACCTGGGGCGCGTGGACGCCCCGCTTCTGGACGATTTCGCGGGAGGCGTCGTTCAGGCGCCTGCCCAGGTCCGGCCGCTTCAGGAATTCGGCGCGATCCCGCGCCGCCGACTGCAGGGACACCAGGCCCAGTTTCGCGACCACCGCCGGATCGACCGACGACGACACGGCATCCTTGGCCGCCGCATGGTCGGTCAGGAATCGCAATAGCGTGTCGGTGCGGTAGCGGACGCCCGCGGCGCCGACGCCCAGCCGGGCGGGGGTCCGCTCCAGGTAGTAGGCTCGCGTACCCACGGGGCGCCAGGAGGCCAGCACCGGGGGCTGGGCGGGCGATGCCCCCATCCACGCGGCGGCGCGCTTGGCCAGCGCCAGGTCCGCCGGGGAACGTCGCGGGTCGGGGCGCACCCGCTCCAGGCGCGCCTTCTCGGCCTCGGCTTCCTGGCCGGACAAGGCGCCGACCACGACCGCCCGGACCAGTTCGCGCAGTTCCCGCTCGTCCATCGACCCCGTCTCCGGTGCCCCCAGGCAGGGGCAGACCCTACAAGAACACCCGCATGTCCCCGGCCAGACCCGTCAGCCGACCGTCCTTGATCAAGCCCAGCCGCTCCATCCACGCCTCGAACTCCGGCGTGGGACGCAGTCCCAGCAGCTCGCGAAGCGCCGCGTTGTCGTGGAACGACGTGGACTGGTAGTTCAGCATGATGTCGTCGCCCATCGGCAGGCCCATGAAGAAGTTGCAGCCCGCCGACGCCAGCAGCACGGCCAGGTTCTCCAGGTCGTTCTGGTCGGCGTCCATGTGGTTCGTGTAGCAGACGTCGCACCCCATCGGCAGGCCGTGCAGCTTGCCCATGAAGTGGTCCTCGAGGCCGGCGCGGGCGACCTGCTTGCCGTTGAACAGGTACTCGGGCCCGATGAATCCGACGACCGTGTTCACCATGAACGGCTTGTAGTGGCGCGCCAGGCCGTAGCAGCGCGCCTCCATGACCACCTGGTCGGCACCGTGGTGGCCGCCGCTGGACAGCTCGGACCCCTGGCCCGTCTCGAAGTACATCAGGTTCGGGCCGGGGGCGGTGCCCTTTTCGGCGATCATGGCCGCGGCTTCGTCCAGCATCGCGTTGGTGATGCCGAAGGCGTTGCAACTGATCTCGCTGCCGGCCAGGCTCTGGAACATCACGTCCATGGGGGCGCCGACCTTCAGCGCCTCCATCTGGGTCGTGACGTGGGCCAGGCAGCAGATCTGGGTCGGCACCGCCCAGGCGCGGGTGAACTCGTACAGGTTTTCCAGCACGGCCCGCGTGGCCTCGACCGTGTCCGTCACGGGGTTGACGCCGATCAGCGCGTCGCCCGAGCCCCAGGACAGCCCCTCCATCGTCGAGGCCAGGATGCCGTGGGGGTCGTCGGTCGTGTGGTTCGGCTGCAGCCGGACGCTGTGGCGACCGCGCAGGCCCAGCGTGGTGTTCGCGTGGGTGACCACCCGCATCTTCGAACCCGCCAGAATCAGGTCCAGGTTGGACATCAACTTGGCGACCGCGGCGATGCATTCGCTGGTCAGGCCCCGGCCGATCGCCAGCATGTCCTCGCCGGTGGTCGTGGGCGCCAGCAGGTGTTCGCGCAACTGCGCCACGGTCCAATCCTTGACCTGGGCGAAGCGCGTCTTGTCCAGATCGTCCTCGATCAGTCGAGTGACTTCGTCCTGTTCGTAGGGCGCGACGGGGCTTTCGCGCAGTTCGTTCAGTCGGACCTCGGCAAGCACCTGGCGCGCGGCGACTCGCTCCGCAGCGTTCTCGGCGGCGACACCTGCCAGTTCGTCGCCGGACTTGAGCTCGTTGGCCTTGGCCAGGACCTCCTTCAGGTCCCGGAAGGTGTAGTGTCGGCTCCGAACTGTGGTCGTCCGATTCATGCGGGCAAGGGTACCCGGGGACGGGCTCGCGCGTCAATCACGTCGGTGCCGGGATTGCCCAGCACGGTGTCCCTCGGACGCCGGCTTCGACGGGCCCGTTTGCCCCGTCGGCGGGAATCGCCCTAAGTGCCTGCATGAACAGACGGATCGAACGGTCCGATTTGACGGGGCAATCCGGATCCTGAATTCTGTGGTTTCCAGGACTTGGAGAATCGTTGTGGCCCACATCCTGAACCCTGACGAGAACGTGCTGGTGTCGATCGACCCGGCCACGCTGGAACCGCTGGGCCGGGAACCCCTGGCGACCGCCGAGGACGTTCGCATGGCCGTGGCGCGCGCGGACGCGGCGTTCCCCGCCTGGGCGGCCCTGACCGTGGCGCAACGTGCCGCGTTCCTGCTGCGCGCGCGGGACGACATGCTGGCGCGCCTGGACGAGGTCTGTGCCCTGATCTCGGCCGAAAACGGCAAGCCGCGCACCGAGGCCTTGACCGCCGAGGTCCACGTGGTGGCCGAGTTGATCACCCTGTACGCGAAGCGGGCGCCGTCCCTGCTGGCGGACCGCCCGATTCCCTTGGCGAATCCCCTGCTGGCCCGCATGAAGTCGTCGCGGATCGCGTACGAGCCGCTGGGCGTCGTCAGCGTGGTCTCGCCCTGGAACTACCCGTTCGCCATCCCGATGTCCGGAATCGCGATGGCGCTGCTGGCCGGCAACACCGTCGTGTTCAAGCCGGCCTCGGACGCGGCGCTCGTCGGTCGGATGATCGACCGGATCCTGAACGTCGGGGGCGGGCTGCCCGCGGGCGTGCTGAACACGGTGATTGCGACGGGCGCCTCGATGGGGGAAACGCTGTTCTCGCCACCCATCCGCAAGGTCGTCTTCACCGGCAGCACCGCGGTCGGACGACGGATCCAGGAGATTGCGGCTCGGCACTTCATTCCGACGGTCATGGAACTGGGTGGCAAGGACGCGATGATCGTCTGTCGCGACGCCGACCTGGACCTGGCCGCCCAGGGCGCGGTCTGGGGGGCGTTCACCAACTGCGGTCAGGTCTGCGCCTCGGTCGAACGCGTCTATGTCGATCGCGAAGTCCACGACGCGTTCGTCGAAAAGGTCGTGGCGGTGGCGTCGCGTCTTCGCGTGGGGCGGGACTCGGGCGAACACGACATCGACCTGGGGCCGCTGGCGAACGCGTCCCAGCGCGACCTGGTGGCCCGGCACGTCGCGGACGCCGTGGCGAAGGGGGCGCGCATCCGGGTTGGTGGGCATCCGCCCGAGGGGCTGTCGGGCTACTTCTTCATGCCCACGGTGCTGACGGAATGTGACCACTCGATGCAGGCGGTGGTGGAAGAAACGTTCGGCCCTCTGCTGCCGATCCTGTCGTATTCCACCGAGGACGAAGCGGTGCGGCAGGCCAACGACTCGATCTATGGCCTCGGCGCCTCGGTGTGGACAAGGGACCGGGAACGCGGACTGGCCCTGGCGCGACGGCTTCAGGCCGGGTCCGTGCTGGTGAATGACGTCACGTACTCCTACGGGCTGGTCGATACGCCGTGGCAGGGCATGAAGGAATCCGGCATGGGGCGCTCGCACTCGGACGAGGGGTTGCTGGAGTTCGTCTATCCCAAGCACATCAACATCGATCGGTCGCCGGCGTTCATGCGTCGTCGAATGTGGTGGTTCCCGTACTCGACGACCGGGTACGAACTGCTGAAGAAGGTGGTCCGGGCCTTCGTGGAACCCCTGCGTCTGCCGCGACTGCTTGCGACCGTGTTGGCCAGCAAGGCGGCCCGCAAGATCCTGTATTGACACGATGCGGCAGGGCAGGGCGCGGGTCTCCTTGCGTCCCGAGGGACCTTCACGCAAGCCCGCGATGTGCCGTCGTCCGCCGCGGCCCCGGATTCACCGCCTTCGCTGCGATTCGGTCGTCGGCTTGACGCCGATATGGGACGGCCCCGCCGCTTTGACATCGCGACCCGTTCCGGCCAGACTGGCGCGACGTTGGGAGGCCACATGAACGCGTCCTCGTTCCGGGTCGCCGCGCCGCCAGGCCAGGGATATCCCACCGCGTTGACGATCGCCGGATCGGATTGCAGCGGGGGGGCGGGCATCCAGGCGGACCTGAAGACCTTCGAGGCGTTCGGCGTGTTCGGCCAGTCGGTCGTCACCGCCGTCGTTGCCGAGAACACCGTGGGCGTCCAGGGCGTCCTGCCCGTGTCGTCCGCGTTCGTCGTCACCCAGATCGATAGTTGCCTGGACGACATTGGCGCGAGGGCCGTCAAGACCGGCATGCTGGTCGATGGGCCCACGGTCCGCGCCGTGGCCGATGCCCTGGAACGGCACAAGGTGTCAGATCTGGTCGTGGACCCCGTCATGCGCGCCAAGGGCGGCGATCCCCTGATCGACCCCGACGCCGTGCGCGAACTGGTGACGCGCATCTTCCCCCTGGCGGCCGTGGTGACGCCCAACGTGCCCGAGGCCGAGGCGCTGGTGGGCCGGTCCCTGGCGACCGAGGCGGACTTCCGGGATGCGGCGCGCACGATCCGGGAAATGGGCCCGCGCGTGGTCGTCATGAAGGGGGGGCACAATCCGTTCACGGCCCCGGACGTGTCGATTGATTTCGTCTGGGACGGCATCTCGTGGACGGCGTTTTCCGCCCCCCGGGAACCGTCCCGGAACACCCACGGCACCGGGTGTACGTTCTCGGCCGCCATCGCGGCGAACCTGGCCCTGGGCGCCGGTGTCCTGGACGCGGTCGCCGCGGCCAAGCGCTACATCACGCGGGCGGTCGCGGAGGCGCCGAACCTGGGGCGCGGGCATGGTCCCGTGCGCCACGCGGTGTCCGGTCGGTAGGGGTTGTGTTCGGAACCCCTCGATTTGTGGTTGTGCCCGCGGTTTGCGTCCCATAGAATCCCCCCGGGAAGCGGCGTACCCTCGCCGCGTGGATTGGACGAAGGAGGCCACCTTGAAGCGCTTCATGGGATTGCTGATCGCGGGCGTGCTGGCGCTGGCGCCGGTCGCGTGCGAGAACGACAACGGGGGAACGACGGACAACGGGACCCCGGACACGATCCTGCCGGACGATCCGGGGACCGAGGATACCGTCGAGCCGCCTCTGGATCAGGGGCCGACCGACCTGGGCACCGAGGATCCCGGCATCGAGGACCCGGGCCAGGCGGGCGACGAGGGGCTGGATGTTCCGCCGGGGGACGTGCCGGTCGATGTCCCCATGGAAACGCGGCACTTCACGTTCCGCGCCATCTCGGGTGTGTCGATGGGCGCCGCCGCGCTGACCGTCGCCGGCCACTATCCCCACCTGTTCGACGTGGTGGGCGCGATGGGCGGCTACGTGGACTACCGCTACGTCGGTCGCCTGATGAAGGACATGCTGGGCGGCGGGTTCTGTCCGATGGATCAACTGCTGCAGCCCGAGGTACTGGCCGACATCAACAATCCCGAGAATCCGATGGTGTTCTGCGGCAACCAGACGCCGTTGCAGCCCTACGAATACTACTGGGACTTCAACCACTTCCACTACGACGACGACGGCGGCACCTGGGACCGCCAGAACTACTTCGACGTGCTCAACAGCATGGTCTACGCGTTCGGCAACTTCATGTTCTACAACCCCGACAACCCG
>JARKOL010000212.1 GCA_029975745.1 Myxococcota bacterium
AGCGTAAGCGGGAGACCCCCCGGCTCTGCCGGGGAGGCATCCGCAGTTTGACAATTCCGGGAGTGTCATCGTGAACTCCCCGCCGTGAGCCGCCCAAGGCCAACAGCGAGGAGTTCACGATGGACAACAGCGGTAGCCTGAATCACAGCCGGTGGGAATGCAAGTACCACGTGGTGTTCATTCCGAAGTACCGGCGGAAGGTGTTGTACGCGGATTTGCGTCGGAATCTCGGGGAGGTGTTCCGGTCGTTGGCAAGGCAGAAGGAGTGCGCGGTGGAGGAAGGTCACTTGATGCCGGACCACGTGCACATGCTGCTGTCGATTCCGCCGAAGTACTCGGTAGCGCAAGTGATCGGGTACATGAAGGGGAAGAGCGCGATTCACATCGCGCGGACGTACATGGACCGAAAGCGGAATTACGTGGGCCACCACTTCTAGGCACGGGGATACTACGTGTCGACGGTGGGCCGCGATGAGCAGGTGATTCGAGAGTACATCAGGCATCAGGAAGTCGAAGATCGGCGGCTGGAGCAACTGGAGATGTTGAAGTAGCCACCTTCAGGTGGCCCGCCGGGCCGCTCGCGAGCGGCCACGGCCAAGCCGCCTTGGGCGGCTCACTTTCGAAACCCCCCGGCTTTGCCGGGGGATCGGTTAGTCCTTGAACTTGTCCAGCCGCTCCTGGGCCTTCTTGTGGTCGGACTCGGCCTTCTTCTCGCTCTTGGCGGCCTTCTCGACCTCCTGCTTCGCCTCGGCCAACGCCTTGCGCGTCCCGTGGAACTGGGCCTCGTACTTCTTTGCCGAGAACCCCTCGTAGGGCACCAGGCCCTTCTCGAATGCCAGCAGGGCTCGCTGGTACTCGTGTTCCGCATCGGCGCTGCGAGCCGCCTGCTCCTGGGCCTTCACCTCGGACTCCTGTCGGGCCTGCCTTGCCTGCAGCCACGCCACCTTGGTTGCCATCGCCGTGGCCAGCAACTCGGCCCGCCTCGATTCGGACCGGGCCTTTCCTCCTTCCTCCCGGGTCTTCGTGACGGCGTCCCGCGCGGTCTGGACGTCCTGCCTGGCCTGGTTCAGGGCGGTCACGAACGGATCCAGTCGGGCGCGGTCCTCCTGGGGGACCAGGTTCAGGACATCCGGCTTCAACCGCATCAGATCGGATTTGCCGGCGCATCCAGTGGCCACCGCGGCACAGGCAACGACGAGCGCAATATGCAGCGACTGTCTCATGATGCCTCCTTGTTGCACCTGTCTTGATTCCAGGGGATTCGCCCCTCAGGTTGCGGCCACTGGAACGCAATGTCAACTGGCGCCGTGGGTTGCCCCGCCCGGGGCGCCCGCGGTGTCGCGCCGGTGCTGGCTCGGTGGTAGGATCACTCTCATGCGATCGAACGCCAATAGTGTCACGGAGGCCCACGTGACAATGCACCCGCGAACCCTCGCGTGGTTTCGGGGCGTCATGGTCGTGCTGCTTGCCGTGCTGCTGGTGCCGATTTCCTATGGCTGTGCGAAGAAGTCCCAGGTGATCGGCGACGGCCGGCGCATTCGTCACGTCCGGTTCGAGGGGGCCCGGGGGCTGTCGAAATCGCTCCTGTTGAAGCACCTGTTCGCCGGCGAAACCCGCTGGATTCCGTTCACCCCGAACTACCCCTTCGACGAGGCGCTGACCGGTGTGGATACGCGCCGCCTCGTCGATTTGTACCGTTCCTATGGCTTCTTCCAGGCCCGCGTGGAAGGGCTGGAGGTGGTTCCCGTCAAGAACCGCAAGGGCAAGGTGGACCTGATTCTGAAGCTGCACGAGGGGCCCCAGGCGCGCGTTCGAACGGTGACGTTCGTCTGGGAACCGGATGCGGCACTCGACCCGGAGGCCCGCGCGAAAGTCGAGGCCCTCGCACGTCTGGACGTCGATGGGCCCTGGGAGACCCCCCGTCTGGGGGAAACGGTCGGCAATCTGAGGCAGCGCCTGATGCAGCTGGGCTTCCCGACGGCACGAGTCCTGGGGCGCGCCGAGGTGGACGAGGACGCGTTGCTGGCGGATGTCGTCGTGGACATCGACCCGGGTCCCCATGCCGTCATTGGACGCGTCGTACTCGAAGGTCTGGTCAAGGTCCGGGAAAGGGACATCGAACCGGACGTTCGATTCGCGGTGGGCAAGCCGTACTCGCCGGCGCTGGTGCGGCAGGTCGAGCAGGCCCTTCAGGGGGCGCGGGTGTTTCGTTGGGTGTCGGCCCGGCCGGTTGCGTCTGTCGAGGATGGCCGCGCGGATCTGGCGATTCGCCTGGACGAGGCCGATCCCCAGAGCCTGCGCGTCGGCGCCCAGTTGACCATGGAGAACGTTCGCTGGCAGCAGCATGTCCGGCTTGACTACAGCCACCCGAATCTGTTCGGGAACCTGACGCGCTTGGACCTGAAGACGATTGCAGGCTGGGCCGAGATTCCGGTCCCCTGGAACCTCAGCGAGCACGGACCCGTGCTGGAAATCGCGCCAACGCTGTCGAAGAAGGGGTTCCTGGAGGACTACCTGTACTGGGAATGGACGCCTTCGTTCGAACTGGACCTCGAAGAGGGCTACCAGTTCTGGGCCGTTCACAACCGGATGGGCGTGTCGCGGTGGTTCGCGGGGCGCCTGTTGATGGGGTTGTCATACAACCTGCGGTTCTTCGACTTCTTTCGGATCAGCCCCGCCCTGGACAACAAGCTGACGCCGCTGGGGCGCGACTTCCGCGACCCTTTCCTGCTGAGTTACCTGGAACTCAGGTGCGCGTTGTACCTGACGGATTCGATCCTGAAGCCGGCGAACGGGATCGTCCTGGAGGTGCTGTACCAGTTGGCAGGTCTGGGGGGGCACTTCAACTACAACAGGCTGGTGGGAACGCTGACCGGGTACCTCCGCTTGGCCCGCTGGCTGGACGTGGCGGGGCGCTTTCGCGTCGGTTCGATCCTGACCTACGGCAGTCGCGCGGGCACGCCCATCAGCGAGCGGTTCTACCTGGGCGGATCCGACACGGTTCGCGGGTGGGGCGCCCGTCGCGTATCGCCGCGCCTTCGAGAGTGCGGTGACGACGGCGATTGCCGGTCCATCCCGGTCGGCGGATTCACGGCGGTTCAGAGCAACTTCGAGATGCGTTTCCGGGTTTGGGGACCGTTGTCGCTGATTGCATTCCTGGATGCCGGGGATGTCCAGGCGGGCCAGGGCAGTTTCAGACCGTCCGAGTGGAACTTTTCGGCGGGACCGGGCGTTCGCTACGACAGCCCCGTGGGCCTGATCCGGCTGGATGCGGGCTTTCGCCTGAACGACCCCGGCGTCTATGACGAGCCGTTCTGGGCGGTTCACTTCGGATGGGGGGAGGCGTTCTGATGCGACGACGACGCCTGCCCATGTGGGTTCTGGTCGGGGCGCTGCTGCTGGCGGCGCGGCCCGTGGCGGCCCGGGAGCCCGAGCGGCCCGCGGATGCCGAGGCGCTTTTCTCGACCGGGCTCGAAGCGCTGCTCGATGGGTGGCCCGGGCTGGGGCGGCTGCACGGCCCCGTCCGATCCGGGCTGCGGTCCTGGATCGCGCCCGACGGGGTTCTGCTGCGTCTGGAGGCTCGGACGAACGAGGCCTGGCTGGATGGACTGTTCCTGGGGACGATGTCGCTGGATGTGACCTGGCCGCAGGCAGGGGGACCGGCGGAACTGGCCGTTTCGATCCAGGGACCCGCGGGCACCGTCGAGATCCGGGGCACGATGCCCGTCGATCTGGATGGCACAACGGGGCGTCTGGTGTGGAATCCGGGGCCGATCCAGGGGCGGGTCGAGGTGCGCCGCGTGGATCTGGCGCGCTGGACCGCCGCGTTTCCCGGGCTGGCCCTTTGGGGCGAGGTCGATGTCGTTCTGGACCTGGCGGGCGACCCGGCGGCGCCCTCGCTGCAATTTCAAGCCGACGGTCGCGACGTTCGCTGGCGGGGCCAGACGGTTGGCGCGGTCCAACTGGCGTGGTCCCAGGAGGGCGAGGATGCCGCTCTTTCCTTCCGGTCCGGGGCGCCGGAGGACCCGTCCGTGGTCGGCACGGCCCGGATCCCGATGCGGGTGGACCTGCGGGCGGGTGGGCTGGACTGGCTGGACGCGAAACCGATGGAACTGGCTGTCCGTGCGATGGGGCTGACGGCGGACCGGATGCGGCCGCTGTGGTCCGCCCCCGGAGGTGCCGACTTTCGTCTGGACGTGACGCTGGAGGGGCGGGGCTCGCTGGACAACCTGGAAATGACGGGCAATGCGGTGGGCGAGTACCTGACCGCCGGCGGGAACACCCCGCTGGTCGCACGGCTGGCGGTGGGACCTGCGGTCCAGTCCTTGCGGCTGGCCCTTGGCGAGGCCCTGGCCGTTCTGGACCTGTCGATGGAGGTGCCCCTGGTGGATGTCCGGCGCCGAGGGATCGTTCCCGTCGCCGCCGCTCTTCGCGGGAACCTGTCGCTGGATCTGCCGCTGCCTTTGGCGGCGCCATTCCTATCGATTCTGCACCAGCCCGAGGGGCGAGTCGCCGGGGCCGTTGCGGTGTCCGGGACGCTGGGGGCGCCCCATCTGGATGGGCTGTTCGAAACGCGGGAAGCGCACGCCACCTTCCTGGCGCTGAATCGCCGGGTCCGGGATCTGGCTGGACGCGTGGTGTTCGCGGGGAACCGAATCGAACTGGCTGGACTGACCGCGACCAGCGCCCGGGGAACGCTGCAGGGCGAAGGCGCTCTGACGCTGGTCGCGACCCCCCCAGGCCACGAAGGGCCGCTGTGGTCGGCATGGCGCGCCGAGGGCGCTGCGTCGGTGACCGTGGCGGGCTTTCCGGTGGTCCAGCCGGGGATTCCGGTTGCCAGGGCGGACGGAACGATCCGGGCGAATCTTGTGGCGGGGCCCGGTTCGTTCGACGCGAAGATCGCCCTTCATGGGGGCCTGCTGCAACTGACCGGCGAGAAGCTGGTGGATGTGACGCCGATTCCGTCCGATCCAGGCGTGCGAGTGCGCTCGCTGGACCGGCCCGGGCCGGCCGTGCATTCGCCGTTGGCGGGAGGGGGGCATCTGGGGCTGGATCTGGCGCTGATCGATCCCGTCACGGTGCGGGGGCAGGGCCTGGACCTGTCGGTGGGGGGACGCCTGGTGCTGGACCGTCGCGGCCCCGTCGTCCGGGTGGACGGAGGCTTCGAGGTGCTGCCTGGAGGGCGGTTCCGTCTGTTCGACAACCGGTTCGATATTCGCGCAGGACGGATGACGTTGGCGGAGGGGCGTCTGGACCGGCCGGAAACCGCTGGATCGCAGGCGGAGGTTTTGGCCGATCCGGACCGGCCGCCGCAGGTGCGTCCCCTGGACCCGGTCGTGGACCTGGTGGCGCGGGCCAAGGTGGTCGAGACCCACGTGCTGGTCAAGCTTCAGGGGCGCGCGTCCCGACCGGAACTGGTTCTGGTGTCCGTGCCTTCCCTGCCGCCCTATCAGGTGTTGACGCTGCTGATCGTCGGGCGCGTCGATGTCGTCGATGACCGGGGCGGTCGGGTGCGTCGCGAGGCGGCCCGGTTGGTGGATCGATTCCACAACCCCGGCCTGAAGCGCCAGTTGTTCGACAGTGTGGGCGTGGACAACCTGGGTCTGGGATTCGGGTCGAACGTCAGCCAACCCATCGTCACCGTCGGCAAACAGATTACGCGCCAGTTGTACGTCGAGACCGTGTACCACCACAACGCGCCCCAGGGCCAGAACCGGATGCAGGGCAACGTCCAGTATCGGCTGACGCCCTCGTGGAAACTGGACACGGTGTTCGGAGATGCCGGGGAGGGCGGGATCGGCGCATTCTGGGCCACGCGTTTCGGGGGGCCGCCACCGCCGCCCGCGCCGGATGACGACTGGGGAGTGTCCGTGCCGCAGCCCCGGGGGGACGCGGACGGCGACGAACTGGAGGACCCGTTCGACCTGTGTCCGGACGAGCCCGAGGATCCCGACGGGTTCCAGGATGACGACGGCTGTCCCGACCTGGACAACGATGGGGACGGGATTCCGGACGCGCAGGACGCGGACAGGATGGGGCCCGAGACCTTCAACGGATTTCAGGACGACGATGGTGCCCCGGACGTTGCGCCGCCCAGGCTGTGCGAGGTCCAGGGGCGATTCGGAACCGTGGCGTTCCCGGTCGGCCGTGCGCGTCTGGACGCGCAGGGGATGGCCGTTGCCCGGGCGGCCGCCGCCGTCCTGGGACGACTTCCGGGACTGGGCGTTCGCGTCGTCGGCCACTCGGACGACAGTGGGACGCAGTCCTTGAATCTGGTCGTGTCCAGGGCACGTGCCCAGGCCGTGAGGGACGTGATGGTTCGTGCCGGGGTGCCTCGTCGGCGGATCCTCGTCGAGGCGGTCGGCGCGGACCGGCCGCTGGACGATTCGGGCACGCCCGAGGCGCGCGATCGGAACCGGCGTGTCGAACTGATCTTCCAGTAGTCGTTCCTGCCAATGCCCCACGCACGACAAGGCCGATCGGCCCCGGACGGCGGGCGGCTTCGAGGCGTGTGCTATACTCCACCGGCCGCTGGGCGGCGCGTTCCCCCGGCCAACAGGGCCATCCCGAAAGGAAGTCATTGAGATGATTGCCGACCGCTTGTTTGAACGGATTGCATCCCATGGGCCGGTGTGCTTCGGCCTGGACACCGCGGTGTCCTATCTGCCGCCTGGGCTGGTCGAGGCCGCCGGCGGCGAGGCCGAGGGCATCCTGGCCTTCAACCGGGCCCTGATCGACGCGACGCACG
>JARKOL010000240.1 GCA_029975745.1 Myxococcota bacterium
GTAGCCGCCGCCGCGATCTTCGCGCTCACGCGGGAAGTCGATCTTCACGGCCCGGCCGTCCAGCATCTGGCCGTCCATCTCGGACTTGCACTTCGCGGCGTCGTCCTCGTTCGAGAACGTCACGAACGCGAAACCCTTGGACCGACCGGTGTCACGATCCGTGATCACGCGGACTTCTTCCAGCTGACCGAAGCGCTCGCACGCCTCCCGCAGCGAGGAGTCGGTCGTCGCCCACGCCAGACCACCCACGAACAGCTTGTTCTTCATCCTGGTACCCCCGATTCGCGGGCCCCGCGGACCCGCAATGACACACGCCCGTTCACCGGGCACGAGAGGCCACCGACAATCGGTGTCCGGCTTCTCCTGGAATCGACACGACCAAAGCGTGCCGCTCGTTCGTTCCGTGTCGTCGGGGCTTGAAAAGCGCCGTGGGGACTCGGGTGCGAAACGCGCTCGTGCAGGAGGACCACCTCCGTTCGGCAACGATTATACGGTCGAATCGATGGATACGCAATAGCCACCCGAAAAAACTACTTGACGGCGGCGTCGAAGAGCCGATTGACCTCGTTCCAGTTGACGACGTTCCACCAGCTCTGGATGTAGTCGCCGCGTTTGTTCTGGAACTTCAAGTAGTAGGCATGCTCCCAGACGTCCAGGGCCAGGATCGGGGTGCCCTTCACGTCGGCGACGTCCATCAGCGGATTGTCCTGATTGGGCGTCGAGGTCACGACCAGGCGCTTGTCCGACGTGACGACCAGCCAGGCCCAGCCCGACCCGAAACGCTTTGCCCCGGCATCCGCGAACTGCTGCTTGAACGAATCCAGGCCGCCCAGGTCACGGTCCAGGGCCTCGACCAGCGCCTTCGACGGCGTGCCGCCCTTCCCCGCCGGCGCCATCAGCCGCCAGAACAGGTCATGGTTCCAGTGCCCCCCGCCGTTGTTGCGAACGGCGGCGCCATGCTTGGAGACCTCGGCCAGCAGGGCCTCCAGGCCGATGCCCCCCAGTCCCTGGGCGACCACGGCGGCGTTCAGGTTATCCACGTAGGCCTTGTGGTGCCGGCCGTGATGGATTTCCATCGTGGCCTTGTCGATGAACGGCTCCAACGCCTCGTGGGCGTAGGGCAGCGACGGCAACGCGAACGGCTGAGCAACCGCGGCAACGGGAGTCGCCACGATGGCGGCCGCCAGTGTGTTGGTGATCGTGTTCATTCCGGTTCCTCCATCAAATTGAAACCGGGAATCAATATGGGACTGTTTTTGTCCGAGTCAAGCCCCTCCAGGGGCCTTGTGCCCAAGGAGCCCTGCCTCCGAAGAACCCCGCTCCTGCGGACACCTGCCCCCAAGGATCCCGGCCGTCGTGCCTCCCCAGGTGCGTCACCGTCCGGCAAAAGGCGTACAATCGGCCGTCCTTGAGGAGGCCCTCGATGCAGACTCCCCTGACGCGGATGTTCGCCGACGCGTGGCAGATCGCCCGGTTCGACCTGGGAACGGCGATCCGGACGCGGCGCGCGGTCGTCGCAATCATCCTGTACGCGCTGGGCGCGCTGGCGACGGCCGTCGTGCTGGTCAAGATCGAGGCTGCCGTCGGCGACGAGATCCAGCAGATCAAGGCCATGGCGTCGGCCCAGAGCCCGTTGACCGGCGATGGGGCGTCCCAACTGGAGGAGGCCATCTCGAAGCTGGTCGGCGGCGACATCGACACGGCGCGCCACCTGCTGGGGCTGCCCCTGGTGATTCTGGGCTTCTTCTGGATGTCCTTGACCTTCCTGCCGTTCCTGATCGTCCTGGTCAGTCATGACATCGTCAACGTCGAGGTCCGCAACCGGTCGGCGCGATTCGTCCTGCTGCGCAGCTCCCGAAGCGCCCTTCTGATCGGCAAGATGATCTCGCACGGGTTGCTGTTCCTGGGCGTGACCGTGCTGTCGAACCTGGTCCTGTTCGGCTATGCCTGGTACAGCCTGCCGCACTTCCAGCCCGGTTCGGCCATCCTGCTGCTGCTGCGCATCTGGCTGCTGACGGTCCCGTTCGGGTTCTGCTGGCTGGCCTTCACCGCGCTGATTTCGGCGCTGATCGACAACGGCGGCATCGCGATGGTCGTGGCCGGCATCGGGTTGATCGTGCTGTCGATGCTGTCCATGAGCGACGCCGTCGGCTTCCTGTCGCCCTCCCACTACAAGTTGGGCCTGTGGTCCCCCAGACTGGGACCGTCGCTGGCCGGGGCCGCGGCCTACCTGGGATTTGGCGCGATGTTCCTGGCGGGCGCCTGGGCGCGCGTGACCTGGAGGGACATGTGATGGAAGCCGTGATCCGCACGAACGGCCTGACCAAGCGCTACAACGGGCGCCCGGTCGTCGATGGCCTGACGTTCGAGGTGCCCCGAGGCGCCATCTTCGGATTCCTGGGACCGAACGGCGCCGGCAAGACGACCACGTTCGCGATGCTGTGCGGCTTCGTGCGACCGTCCGTCGGCAGCGCGACCGTGCTGGGGCGACCGCTGACGGACCTGCCCCGGGATCGCATGGCCGCCCTGCCCCAGGACGCCCGGTTCCACCCCGAGCGCACGCTGTCGGACAGCCTGATCTTCATGGGCCGCCTGCAGGGCATGGATGCCGCCCGGGCCCAGGGCGAGGCGGCGCGCGTTCTGGCCGCGGTCGATCTGGCCGAGGCAGGCAAGGTGCGCGGCAAGGAGCTGTCGCACGGCATGGCCAAGCGGTTCGGGGTCGCCCAGGCATTTCTGGGGACGCCGGAACTGGTGCTGCTGGACGAGCCGACCGAGGGCCTGGACCCGCGAAACGCCCACACGGTTCGCCAGATGATCCGGGCGATGTCCGGCCGCTCGACCGTGCTGGTCAGCAGCCACAACCTGGCCGAGATCGAGGATCTGTGCGACACCGCTGCGATTCTGGACCGGGGACGACTGGTCGCGCAGGCCTCCATCGCCGAACTGACCGGACGCAACCAGCAGGTATTGATCCAGTTGGGCGCCGCGGGCAGCGGTCCCCAGGCCGCTTTGGCCACCCTGCCCCACGTGGCCGGGGTCGAGGCGTCCCCGGACGGCTTGCGGCTGCGAGTCACCCTGCGGCTGGCCCCGGGCGAACGGGCCGAGGTCGCCATCACCGAAGCCGTCGGGGCCCTGATCGCCTCGGGCGCGTCCCTGGGGACCGTGGTCCGCGGCCACAGCCTGGAAGAGCGGTTCCTGGAACTGACGTAGCCGCGGCCTCGCACGAATTCACGATTCGTCCGGGCACGGCACTGCCCAACTTGCTACACCGAACCCCCCGGAATACAGTAGGCGGGAGCGAGTGGACGGGTGGAGCCGTGGTTTGTCTGGAGCCGGAAGTCCTGGCTGCAATTCGAGCGACGGTTGCCGCATTCCCCGAGGTCCGCCGAGTCTGGCTGTTCGGCTCGCGAGGAACTGGCGAGGCGACACCCACTTCGGACATTGATCTGGCTGTGGACGCTCCTGGGATGTCGGGCGCCGCGTGGGCCGAACTGTGGTTGCGGCTCACCGATGATCTGCCCACGCTGCTGCACGTTGACGCTCTCCGCTGGGACTGCGCCCACGCCAGCCTCCGGCATCGAATTCTGCAACATGGGGTGTTGCTGCATGAACCGAACCGAACTGCGGCTTGAGACGCTGTCCGCCGCCCTGGCTCGCCTGGCGGATGCGCTCCAGGTGCCCCGCGACCAGCCCCTGGCGGTGGACGGCACGATCCAGCGCTTCGAATTCGCCTACGAACTGTTCTGGAAGACCTTGAAAGCCCGGCTGCTGGATGACGGCCTCGACGCTGGAACGCCGCGCGAGGCATTGCGTGGGGCATTGGCCGCGGGATGGTTGGACGATCAAGCTCTTGCGCTTCGCATGTTGCAGGCTCGGAATCTGACATCGCACACCTACGACCAGGATCTGGCCGACCAGGTGTACCGGTTGATTCCCGAGTTCTTGGATCTGATGCAGCGCACGACCTCGAGACTGGCCCCCTGACCTGGCCGGCGCGCGCAGCCCCTCCGACATTCCCCATGCGCGCGTAGTGACACGACGACCGTGCTATCATCCCGGGGCGGTTTCCAAGCACGCATCACAACCGAGGGAGGATTTCATGGGCAAGGTCGTCATTCTGAGCGCCGTACGCACGCCGTTCGGCGCGATGGGCGGTTCGCTGGCCTCGATGCAGGCCCGCGAGCTGGCCACGTTCGCCATCGGCAAGGCCATCGAGGCCGCCGGCATCACGCCGGAGACCATCCAGTACACGACGATGGGATGGGTCATGCAGGACCCCCGGTCGCCCAACCTGGCCAAGGTGGCAGCCGAGTTCGCCGGCGTTCCAAACACGGTCCCAGGCACCACGTTCCACGAAAACTGCGCCTCGGGCGGGGCGGCGGTCCATTCCATGGCCAGGCGCATCCTGCTGGGCGAGGTCGAGATCGGCGTCGCCGGAGGCGTCGAGTCGATGTCCAACGTGCCGCGCTACCTGTACACGGGGCGCAACAAGGGCATGACCTACGGCGACATGGTCCTGGAGGACGGCGTCATGGGATCGCTGGTGGACCGCAACGTCGGTCCCAAGGGCGAGGTCATGGGGCTGATGACCGAGCGCGTGGTCGAGAAGTACGGCGTCACCCGTCGCGAGCAGGACGAGGTCGCGTTCCGCAGCCATGCCAACGCGATGGCCGCCTGGGACAACGGGATGTTCGCGGACTACGTCGTGCCCGTGCCGATCCCCCAGCGCAAGGGGCCGCCGGTCCTGTTCGCCAAGGACGAAAGCCCGCGCGCCGTCACGATGGAGATGCTGGAGTCCCAGCGCCCCTACTTCAAGCCCGACGGCGGCACGATCACCGGCATGAACTCGTCGTCGATCAATGATGGCGCCGCCGCCCTGGTCATCGCATCCGAGGAGGCCGCCGCCCGCCTGGGCATCAAGCCGCTGGGCGAGCTGGTCACCTGGCACAACGTCGGCGTCCCGCGCGAACTGATGGGCGAGGGGGCGTTCAAGGTGATCCCCGGCCTGCTGAAGCGTGCCGGACTGTCGATGGGCGACATCGACTTCTTCGAGCTGAACGAGGCCTTCGCCGCCGTCGTCGCCGCCGCGTTCCACGACCTGCCGGAATTGCGTGTCGAGCGCACCAACCCGTGGGGCAGCGGCATCAGCCTGGGCCACCCGGTGGGCTGCACCGGCGCCCGCCAGATCGTCGATATGGTCCACCAGTTGGCGCGCCGCGGGAAGTCGCTGGGCGTGACGACCCGTTGCGTCGGTGGCGGCATCGGCAGCGGCGAGGTCATCAAGGTCGGCTGAAGGCCCGAAGGCCCGGCTCCATCCCGGGTCCCGCGTCAGTCGTAGTAGAACATCCCCATCCGATCGAACGTGATCGCCCCCAGGAAGTTCATCGCCAGCGAAACGGCGAACGCGATGTAGAAGCCGCGTCCGAATCGCCGGTTCCCCGCCGCGAGCAGCACGATCAGGTAGGGCATGAAGTCCAGACCGAACCGGTAGCCGAACTGGGCCCAGCCGGTGTTCTGGTAGAACAGGTTGGGGATCGCGACGATCGCCGCGGTGATCGCCAGGTTGCGCCCGAACGCGCCGAATTCCCGGGGCCACAGCAGGAAGATCAGCGCCGGGGTCGTGAACAGCAACGACAGGCCGTGGCGCGTGATGTGGATGAACGGCGGCACCCCGTCGATCACCGGCGGATTGGTGATGGCGGCAGCCAGGTTCGCCCGCAGGAACCACCAACTGAAGAGCCCGTGGTCCCGGATGGAGGGGCGGGTGCCGTTCGCCAGGAACTTGTGCCCGAACTCGAACAGGTTTTCGAACCGCGCGTAGTTGTAGGCCATCAGCGCGAACCCGACCGCCAGGATGGGGATCGAGAACAGGATGCCCTTGCGCAGGATCGGCCCCCACCCCGGCCAGCGCAGCCGGTCGCCGTCACGCAGCATCTCGAGGGCGAAGAACGGGAACGCGAACGCGATCGGGGTGCGCGTCGCCATCCCCAGCGCCAGCATCAGCCCGGCCCAGAAGGGATAACGCGCCCCGATGGCCAGCAGGACGTACAGGGTGTGCAGCGTCACCCCCAGGATCAGCGCGCTGAACCAGACCTCGCCCCGAATGGCCGAGAACAGGTGAACCGTGCCGAACGTGAAAAGAATCGTCAGCACCACGTTGTCGCGAACGGTGCGACGGGACAGGCCGCGCGTGCGGACGAACTCGAGCAGCAGGAACATCAGCAGCGCGTTCAGCGCCGCGTTCAGCACGGTGAACAGCACGTCGTTGAAGTCGTAGCCCCAGACCAGGAAGAACGGCATCATCGCCACGGCCGGGAACGGCGGGAACGACATGAAGTACTTCGTCTCGTCGCATCGGCGAGGAGGCGAACCGCAATCCTTCGCGACGTCCAGATCGGGGTCGATGATCCGGTGGGTCCCGTCCAGTTCCACGAAGCGCTTCTTCTGGTCACCCTGCTGGTCCGACCAGGGGAACACGCCCTTGACCCAGGTCCCGTCCGACAGCTTGATGACGCGCAGGCTGGCCCAGTCGTTCCAGCCGATCGTCTTGCCGTTGCCGTCGGTCAGATGGCGATCGACCGCGTCCTGCAGCCCGCGGGGATCGTCCTCGCGGGCCTTCTGGCCCCGGAAGCGTCGCGGAGTGTCCGTTTCGACCCGCCCCGACAGGAACGTGTTCGCCAGGTCCAGGAAGTGGAAGTGCTTCGACGGCCCCAGCACGTTGTTCCACGAGAACAGCGATAGGCCAATCGCGCTGCCGACGAAGATCAGCAGTTCGATCCGCCGTCGCTTCAGGAAGTCCCGAATCCGGTCCAAGCCTGCCTCCTCGCGCGCCAGGGCGGGCGCAATATATCAGAGCGACGGTCCTTCTGCTATCCTAGCGCCGCCTGCCGGCCACTGCCGGACGGCATTCCCGGAGGCGACGATGCCGCTGGTCCAGCTCCATCAGGTGTCCAAGCGCTTCCCCAGCGGCACCCAGGCCCTGTCCGGCGTCAGCTTTTCGGTCGAGCCCGGAGAGTTCGTGTTCCTGGCCGGCCCCAGCGGCGCGGGCAAGACGACCCTGCTGCGGCTGCTGCTGCACATGGAAATCGCGACCGAGGGCGACGTGCTGCTGTTCGGGCGCAACCTGGCCGCGCTGCGACGGTCGTCGATCCCCTACCTGCGACGGAACATCGGGTCGATCTTCCAGGATTTCAGGCTGCTTGGGGACCGGACGGTGTTCGACAACGTCGCCGTGGGGCTGCACATTCTGGGGCTGTCCCGGCGGGAGATCCGGCGGCGCGTCAACAACACGCTGTACGACCTGTCCATCGATCGCTACGCCGACGCCTACCCGTCCATGCTGTCGGGGGGCGAGCAGCAGCGCGTCGCAATCGCCCGCGCCCTGGTCATGCAGCCGGCGCTGGTCCTGGCCGACGAACCCACCGGCAACCTGGACTGGGAACTGTCGAACGACATCGTGCGACTGTTCGACGAACTGCACGCCAAGGGAACCACCGTGCTGATGGCCACGCACGATCGCTTCCTGCTGGACGCGTTTCCGCGACGCACGTTGCTGCTGAACAAGGGATTCCTGATCGAGGACCGCCCGGCGGGCGAGGGACCTTCGGTGGTGCCGGATGCGCCGCAGGAGGATCTGGGCCTGCCCCAGCCGCCGGCGGCGGACGGGGACGACGCCCTCGAAGCCACCTCGGTCCCGACGGAGGCGACGCCATGAGCCGACCGATCATCGTCGGGGCGCGCCGGGCCATCCACGCCGTCTGCGAGGGATTCAAGGGACTGGTCGTGTCGCCGGGCCAGACGCTGGCGTGCATCGTGTCGCTGGCCGTGGCGGGATGCCTGGTGGCGCTTTCGGCATCGTTCACGGGACTGGCCGTCCAGATGCTGGATCGCACCAGCCGGAACACCCAGGTGCTGGTCTATCTGAAGGACCGGGTGGCGGGTCGCCAGGTCGCGGGCCTGATGGAGCAGGTGCGCGTCCGACCGGATGTCGAGTCCGTGACCTACCTGAGCGCGGAACAGGACCGTTCCCTGAACGCGGCACTGCTGCCCGCCGACGTCGTGGCCTCGCTGCCCGAGGGCGCGATTCCCGGCCAGCACGCGGTCGCGGTCGCCTTCCGGACCGAGGCGGCCACTCCCACGACCATCCACGAACTGGCCACGTACCTGAAGTCGCTGGAGGGCGTCGATGTCGTCGCCGAACCGCCCGTCGGCGCGGCCCGGGTCCAGGCGCTGGCCTCGGCCATCGAGTACGGTCGGGTCGTCGTGTCGATCCTGGCGGTGCTCCTGCTGGCGGGCACCCTGTTCTTCGTCGTCGGAACCCTGACCCGGACCATGGACTCTCGCCACGAGGAAATGGCGATTCTTCGCCTGCTGGGGGCGACCGACGCGCACCTGCGGGCGCCGCTGTACCTCCAGGGCATGTCACAGGGACTCGTGGGACTGGTCGCCGGCGCGCTGGCCGCCCAGACCATCACCGCGGCCACGAACGGCTACCTGGCGGCGACGCTGGGCCTGGTCCAGCCGGTGCCGTTCCACCCGACGCCGACGTTCGCAATCGCGACGGTCGGGGGCCTGTTGCTGGGCGCAGTCGGGGCCGCCATCGCGTCGGCCCGGAGGCTGCCTTGAGAAGCGCCTCGGAGCATGTCGCCTGGGCCGAAGGCCCTGGAGCGCGCCGTCCACGGCGGCGCCCTTGCCCCCTGCTGATGATCGATTCAGGCGCAGGTTTGCCGGCTGCGGCATGGCCGCAGCACTCCACGGACGCTGCGCGTCAAGAGCCGAAGGCCCTGGAGTGCGCCGGCCACGCCGGCGCCCTTGCCCATTTCCCCCAGCCCCTGACCCAGCACCTGCCCCAGTCCCTGCCCCAGCCCCTGCCCCTGCCCCTGCCCCTGCTGCTGGCCCTACCCCTGCTCCTGCCCCTGCTGCTGGCCCCCGCGGTCGCCCAGGCCTGCACCAACTTCCTGGTCTCGCCGGGCGCCTCGACCGACGG
>JARKOL010000245.1 GCA_029975745.1 Myxococcota bacterium
GTTCTGGAAGGTGATGGTGGCCAGGGTCTGGTTTTCGTCCTTGATCTTCAGGCCTTCCTTGGCCTCGACCGCCTGGTGCAGGCCGTCGGACCAGCGCCGGCCGGGCATCTTGCGGCCCGTGAACTCATCGACGATGACGACGTCGCCGTCCTCGATGACGTAGTTGACGTCGCGTTTGAACAGTGTGTGCGCTTTCAGGGCCTGGTACACGTGATGGACCAGTTCGACGTTCTCGGCGTCGTACAGGTTGCGCACGTTCATGCGGCGTTCGACCTTGTCCACGCCCGACTCGGTCAAGGTGACCGAGTGCGCCTTCTCGTCCACGACGAAGTCCTCGTCGCGTCGCAGCGAGGGCACGATGGCGTTGACCGTGTAGTAGACGCTGGTCGATTCCTCGGCCGGACCACTGATGATCAAGGGGGTCCGGGCCTCGTCGATCAGGATCGAGTCCACCTCATCGACGATGGCGTAGTGGAACACCTTGTTCTGGCCGTTCTTGACGCCGAAACTGAAGTGCCGGTGCGTCATGTCCTCCAGGTTGAACTTCATGTTGTCCCGGAGGTAGTCGAACCCGAACTCGTTGTTGGTGCCGTAGGTGATGTCGCAATTGTAGGACGCCTGGCGCTGCTGGTCGGACAGGCCGTGAATGATGATGCCGACGGACATGCCCAGCGTCCGGTAGATCGGAGCCATCCATTCGGCGTCGCGCTGAGCCAGGTAGTCGTTGACGGTGACCAGGTGTGCGCCCATGCCGCGGGTGGGGTCGTCGGGATCGGGCTCCAGCGCGTTCAGGTACAAGGCGGTGGTGGCCACCAGCGTCTTGCCTTCGCCGGTCTTCATCTCCGAGATTTCGCCGCGGTGCAAGGCCATGCCGCCCATCAACTGCACGTCGTAGTGGCGCATGCCGGTGGTCCGCACCGACGCCTCGCGGACGGCGGCGAACGCCTCGGGAAGCACGTCGTCCAGGGTCTCGCCCGCCGCGACGCGCGCGCGAAGCCGTGCGGTCGTTCCCAGCATCTCGTCGGCGGACATGGCCTGGAATGTAGGCTCCAACTCGTTGATGCGCGCCACGATGGGGCGCATCTTCCTCAGGACGCGCTCGTTGCGCGTGCCGAACATCTTCTTGAAAAAGTCCATGGTCCTCCTCGCGGCCCGTGCGGGCGCGGAATGATACCACGTTCCGGGGGGCCCGGCGCGGCCCGCTGTTCCCTTGCAGGGAAGCGGCGGTTGACGCTACCATGGCATTCGCAGCGGCGGAGGCATCATGGACGACACGGATCGGTTCGGAACGGATTCGGATTCCGTCCCACGTCGGGGCATGGACGGCATGATCCTGGACCTGGCCCGCAAGGCCGTGGCGACCTCGGTGAAGTCGCTACTGTCCAGCGAGGAGGGCCTGCGCGCCCTGATTGGCGCCATGGTCCCCAAGGAGATCGGGCAGTACGTCAGCCGGGAACTGGCGGCCTTCCGAAGCGGGTTCCTGGAGGCCGTGACGGGCGAAATGTCGCGATTCCTGGAACGGATCGAGCCAGCCGCCGAGTTGCAGAAGGTCCTGGACGGCATGGAATTCGACGTTCACGTCAAGGTCGGCGTCAGTCGGCGCAAGCCGGCTTCCGACGGCCAGCCACCCCCGCCAGCCGCCAAGGCGGCGCCTTCGCCGAAGGCCGCGTCCCGGGCCAGAAAGGGGGCCGCGAAGCCCCGCCGCAAGACGTAGCCCCTTCCTTCCGTATCGATATTCCGAGGACCCCTGAATGGGCTAGCGGCCCGCGATCGAGCCGACGACATGTCGATCCGGGGCGCTGGGGTGCAGTGCCACCACCCAGGAGCATGCCTGCTCGCCGGTCAGCGAGTGGCGCAGCGCCAGGGCCCCGGCAACCACCGTCGGGGCACGGTTGATGCCCGCGGCGCAATGAACGTAGACGACGCGTTCCTGCTGCAACAACTGCAACAGCCTCCGCACCGCGTTTGGGACCTCTGCGGCCATCGAGCGCACGTCGTAGTCGCGGATCGCCACTCGCTGAAATCCCAGGCCTGCGTTGCCGGCCATGCGCAAGGCATCGGCGGGGTCGATTCCCAGGACCATCGACTCGGACTCGGTCTGCAGGCAGAGCACTTCCTGGATTCCCAGCTGGGCCAACCCCTGATAGTCGCCGGGTGTCAAGGGCACCGGCCCAACCCAGATCCCCTCGTCGATGCGGTCAACATAGCCCCTCATCCCGCCATTATGCCCGCGACGGCTTCGTGCGCTCAAGCACCTTGGTTGCCGGATCCGATTCGATCCGGTGCACTTACGGGGGTATGTGGTCGATTCCCGCATTCATCCTTGACAGTTCCGGTGTCATTCCCGAAAATCCGGCCCGGAAGCGACGGGGCGGTTCCCGCCGCGTGAATCGTCGAATCGGGAGGACTCTTCCATGGCATTGAAGATCACGGACGACTGCGTGGCCTGCGGCGCCTGCGTGGACGCTTGCGACATCAACACCGCGATCAGCGAAGGCGATCCCATCTACGTGATCGACCCCGCCAAGTGTACCGAATGCTCCGAGTCCGGTGGCGAGCCGAAGTGCCAGCCGATGTGCGCGGTCGAGGCGATCGTCAAGGCCTAGTGCCCTGGTTGCCGGTCCGTTCCCCGCCCCCGGATTGCCGTCCGCGCGAGTTCCATCTCCGACCTTGGCGACGGCCTACGCCAGCTCCGGCGGTTCCGCGATCTCGACCTGATGACGCCGGCACAACTCGACGAATCCGTACAGGGGCGTGCCCAGGAACCGCATCTGCATGGCGCCGGTGGGGCAATTGTTGAGGCACCCAAGGCACGCGACGCAGCGGGTGTTGTCGATGCGACGTGTCGAGGAGTCGATGGCCTGGACCGGGCAGCCCTGATCGCAGGTGCCGCAGTCGATGCAGCGGACCGGGTCCACGACGTGGCCGTGGATCAGCAGCTTGGTCCCGGCGATGGATGGCGCGCCTTTGAAAAGCTGGGAGTAGTTGAGATGCGGCACCGAATCCGTCGCGTGGCCTCGCGTCACCCGATCCAGCACGCGGCTGGCGAAGTCGCGGACGGCCTGCCAGGTCCCGGCGTTCGGCAGATGGCGATAGCGCAGGATTCGCGCATGGTTGCCCAGGCTCCAGGTCGGCGCGAACGTGGACATGTTTCCGAAGGTCGCCCCGTCCATGGGCAAGCCGCCGCGGCCCGCCAGCGTGGCCAACAGCCCAGCGACCGCGTTTTCCTGGTTGCCGCCGGGACCGCCGAAGGTGACGAACGCGGCACATCGGTGGCCGGCCGGCAGGGGCAGCGTCCGCAGCCAGCGATGGAAGTGCGTGGGTGCCTCGTAGTAGTGAACGGGCGCCCCGGCCATCACCAGGTCCACATCGACCAATCGCCCCGGATCGGCATCGCGGGGGCTGCCCTCGACGATCTCGAGCCCGTGGGTTCGCCACTGATGGGCGATCAGCCGGCCGATGCGACGGGAATGGCCGGTCTGGCTGAACCACAGGACGGCGGCCTTGCGTGGGGTGGCGGGCTCGATCGGGGTCGTCCGGGGCGTGCGATGCGTCGCCTTGCCGACCAGCCAAGGAGCCGCCGCGCCCGCCGCCAATGCGACCGAGCCCAGCAGCAGCGTTCGTCGCTTCATCGTGGCTCCCATGCGCGCGCAGGGCGCGATTCGTGGCGCGGGAAAGATGGCACGACGTGTCGGGGGCGTCAAACGCCAGCGCCACCGGACCTCCACATCCTCGCCTTGCGAAGACGGCGCCCGACTTGCCTAGGGAGGACCGGGATGCTACGGTGGTCGATGTCCTGTCACGAGGCCGTCCCAATGCGTCGCCATGCGCCCTTGCTGCTTGCGGTCGCGATTGCCCTGCTGCTGCCCGGGTGCCGAATGGTCCGGCTGCAACTGGGACTGGGGGTGACCATCACCACGCCTGATCCGGGCACTCCGGAGCGCCTGGTCCAGGATGTGCTGCGGGCCGCCTTGAATGCCGACGAGGATTCCGGGTGGGAGGCATTCGAGGCCCTGCTGCACAGCGAGGAAGCGGGCTCCCCCAGGGCGCATGCCGAGTGGCGCCAGACCAAGTTCGAGGCGATCCGCCGCAAGGCAGCCGCCCTTGTCGAGGATCCCGGGACGTTCGCCTACCGGATGATGGACTACCGGGAGGATGGCGACACCGTCCAGATCTTCGTTCGCAACCGCACCTCGGACCTGCCGACGCCATGCCGAGTCAAGCCGGACCCTGCCGTTCGCGGCGCCTATCGCGTCTTCAACGCGTGCTTCTGATCCCCCGCCTTCCTGGCCGTGGCGGTTTCGCCTTGACACCGGGACGGGTTGCGCCATCATCGCATCCGCGGTGCCCCATGCGGGCGCGGCCCTCCTCGCCGTGAAGGAGACCCGAATGACCGACCCGGCCTTGCACAAGCAGAACTCGAAGGACACGGGCCCGGTGGTGCCGACGCCGCACGTCGATCCGGGCATCGGGACGATGATCGCGTACTCGGCGGGCAACCTGCCGGTCGGCATGCTGCTGCTGGTGGCCTCGACCTGGCTGATGCGGCTGTACTGCCCCTCGGCGGACGAGGTCGGCCGCATCACCATCGTGGACCCGAAGGTGTTTGGCCTGGTGGCCGCGGTCGTGATGATCGTAGCGGCGTTCACGGATGTGCTGGTCGGATACTGGTCCGACCATCACCGGGGGCCGCACGGCCGTCGCCAGCCTTACATGCGGTGGGGGCTTCCGTTCCTGGCGCTGTCGTTCCTGCTGCTGTGGTTCCCGCCGGGCGGCGAGCGGGCGCTGGTCAATATCGTGTGGCTGACGGCGATGCTGGGCACGCTGCACATCTCGTTCACGGTCGTCTTCAACCCCTATCTGGCGCTGATGCCCGAGGTGTGGCGCAGCGACGCGGGCCGCGTGCGCGTGTCGGCGTGGATGGCGGGCTTCAACGCGCTGGCCCAGGTTTTCGCGTTCGTCGGCTTCGGGTTCGCCATCGATGCGCTGATGGATGGGGGGGCGGAAATCCTGGGCTTCCACGTGCCGGACGGTTTCAAGATTGCCGCGGTGGGCGGGGCAATCCTGACGGTTGCCTGCATGGTGCCGGTACTGACCCGGGTGCGCGAAACGCCTCACACCGACGACAAGAACGTGCCGTTCGGGCTGGTGAAGGCGGGATGGGAAACCCTGAGGAACCCGGCCTTCCTGCCGTACATCATCAGTGGCTCGATGCTGTACGCGGCCCAGTTCATGATCGTCGCGGCGTTGCCGTTCCTGGTCGTCACCAAGGTCGTGGAGGACCCCAAGGAGGGTGACCTGCTGGCGTCCCTTCTGCTGCTGGGCCTGGTGGTCGTTTCGTCCCTGCTGCTGCCCGTGGTGGATCGTGTCGCGGCGCGGGTGCGCAAGACCCACCTGTACATGGGCAGCCTGATGGTGTTCGCCGTGATGGTGCCGCTGGCAACGCTGGCCGGCAGCGTGCCCGGCGTGCCTCCGATGGCGCACCTGATCGCCGTGCTGGTGGTGCTGGCGCCGGCGCTGGCGATCGGCTTCGTGATTCCGAGGGCGATCCTGGCCGACGTCATGGACCATGACACCGAGCGGACGGGGTATCGTCGCGAGGCCATGTACAACGGCATGGAGGGCCTGACCCAGAAGATCGCGGGCGGCCTGGCAATGGCATTCCAGGGGGTGCTGTTCTCGGAGTTCGGCTTCTCGAAGGAGCACTCGCTGGGCATCGTCCTGACGGGGGCGGCCGCCGGCGTGCTGGCCGTGATCGGAATCATCGCGTTCACCCGCTCTCCGCTGAAGAAGGAGTTGGACAGACAAGGAGCCCCTCTGCGCAAGTTCGATGGGCGGCTCCAGATCCCATCCA
>JARKOL010000309.1 GCA_029975745.1 Myxococcota bacterium
CTTCCGGGATTCCTCGGACAGGTTGTCCAGGTAGTTCTTGGCCATCAGGACCTTGATGCCGTGGACGAACTTCTCGGACGACACGGACCTGTCCGACAGCACGACCCCTTCCTTGACCAGGTGCACCTCGACATGAAGGTCATCGACCGTAATCCAGTCCCGGAGGTTCCTGTACAGCCTGACCGACGCTGGCCGCGCACGGCTGGCGGCCCGGAAGGACGGCAAGGACTGACCGACAGAGCGCCTCTCCCGCCCCCGCTCTTGCTCTCGTTCGCCTTCGCGGACTCAATCGGAGCCAACCCAATAAGCGAACATCCCCACGACACGCCAAAGCCCCTCGAAGTGCTAATGTACGAACTGGCGGACAGGAACCCGCCCCCGGGTGAACACGGACATGGACGGATGATCGACGACACCGCGCGGATCCGCGAAACGATCCCCAGGATGACGCCCCAACTCGACAAGGGGCTTCCATGACGGATTCGATCGCGCCCCAGGCGGCGCAACCGGCCGGGACACCGGCCCCACCGCCCCGAACCGGCAAGGCCGCCTTCCTGAAGGACGTGCTGATCTGTTCGCTGGGCGCCTACGGCGGGCCCGAGGCCCACATGGGCGTCTTCGTCAACCAGCTCGTGACCCGGCGCCGCTACCTCAGCGAGGAGGAACTGATCGAACTGCTCGCGTTGTGCAGCATCCTGCCCGGCCCCACCAGCACCCAGGTCGTCGTCGCCATCGGCTACCGCGTGGGGGGGCCTCTGCTGGCCCTGCTGAGCATGCTGGTCTGGGCCGTGCCGGTGCTGCTGGTGATGGCCGCACTGTCGTTCCTGTACCAGTTCCTGTCGGCGCAACGGATCCCCCACGAGGTGTTGCGCTACATCGGCCCGATGGCGGTGGGCTTCATCGTCGTGGCTGCCCTGCGCATCGGCCGCAAGGTGGTCACCGACGTGCCGACGGCCGCGCTGCTGGGGTCCGGCGCCGTGGCCACCTACCTCATCCGCGAACCGTGGATCTTCCCCGCCGTCCTGGTTCTGGGCGGTGCGGTCAGCATCGTGCTGGCGCGCGAGCCCGGGCTGTTCCACCGCGCCCGCATCCACCCGCCATGGCGCTACCTTCTGGCCTTCGGCGTGCTCGCGCTGGGCGGCTTGATGGCGGCCTGGCTCAGCGACAACCGGCTGATCCAGTTGTTCGAAAGCTTCTACCGCTACGGCTACCTGGTCTTCGGTGGCGGCCAGGTGGTCGTGCCGGTCATGCAGAGCGAACTGGTGGAGGTACGCGGCTACCTGACCAACCCCGAGTTCCTGACCGGCTACGGCCTGGTCCAGGGCCTGCCGGGGCCGATGTTCAGCTTCGCCGCGTACGCGGGCGGGATGGCGACCCGTGACGGCTCCGCGCTGCGCCAGGTGCTGGGCGCGATGACGAGCGGCGTCGCCATCTTCCTGCCGGGACTGCTGCTGATCTACTTCATCTACCCGATCTGGGAAGAGCTCAAGCAGATCAAGGGGGTCCGGGTTTCGCTGCGCGGGATCAACGCCGTGGCCGGAGGCCTGATCGCCGTGGCGGCGGTGATCCTGTTCATGGCCAGCGGCCTGAAGTGGGACAACCTGGCGGTGACGGCGGTCTCGGTGGCGGTGCTGCTGTGGGGCCGCATTCCCGCGCCCCTGCTGGTCTTGGCCGCCCTGGTCGCGGGCTTCCTGGTGCCGCTGTAGGCCCAGTCGCCACCCGCTCGCCCGCCGAACCTAGTCCATGTGTTCGATGACCTTGCCGACCGGCGCGCGCCCTCGCAGGACCATGGCGAACTGCTCCAGCTTGCGGCCCGAGTTCGGGTCCAGATCGTGCCAACGCGCCATGAACTCGCCATTGCCAAGCCAGGTCCGATAGAACGCCGACGGGTCCTCGAAAAAGACGGCCTTGCTGTTGTACCCGATCACGATGGCGTAGTGCCCGTTGTCCCAGTTGTGGCGCCACTCCTTCAGGGTCAGTTCGCGTTCGGACCATGCCTGGACCAGCACGATGACGGGATGACCGTCGTCCACGTGACGCTTGACGTCGTCCAGCGTCCAGCGCTCGCCGGTTTCGACCTGGAAGCCCTTCCTTCGGGCCAGCGCGACCATGGCCCGAACATCGGTCCCGTGCTGGCCGGTCCCCAGTTCCCGGATCAACCGATCCTTGCGCACCTCGACCCCGTAGTACGCCATGACCGTCTGGAGCGCCTGCGCCCCACAGTCGAAGTCGAACGTCTGCCGATGGCTGTGCAGATCCAACATCTGCTGCGACTTCCGCAACTTCTGGACATAGCGCAACGTCGCCAGCAGCGACTCGGCGAACGCGCGTCGCAACCGGTTCAGCGCCAACACGTTCACCGAGCGGTCCGGGTTGCGGTACAGCGCCTCGCACGTTTCCTGGAGCAGCGCCGGCACCTGCTTGCCCACGCGACGCATCGCGTTCACCGAATGCGCGCCGCACACATGGCCGTAGACCTCGGGGTACTCGGACGCGTTGATCGTGATCTTCACGTCGGGCAGCCGGGTGCGCAGTTCCGCCGCGTAGGTCTCGACGTACACGTCCGGACAGAACTCGCGTCGGCCGTTGTCGCGCGGGGACTCCTGGTAGCTCATCAGGTCGATCTGGTTCTCGGCCACGTTGCGCGCCGGCACCGTCGAGTGCCCGTCCAGCAGGAACTCGGCCCCCGTCACGATCGCCTGCTCGATGGATCGGTGGAACGTCAGCAGGTACTTTTCGACCAGAAGCCGACGCATCTCGGGCGACGGCTCGGCGCCTTCCCGATAGACCCGCTCGCCGACCACGTCCGTCACGGGAACCGACTCGTCCAGAACCTCCGGATGCCGGTTCGCCTCGAGCACCAGGCTGCACCAGGGAAACACGATATGGCGGTTGTCCAGGATGTCCCTGAAGTCATACAGCCAATTGGTGTACCAATCGACGTTGCGCACCTGGTGGTGGAACCGTTGGGACAGGGATTCCAGGGGAATCTCGCCGGGGACCAGGATGCTGCTGTGCGGCACGACCACCAGCAGTTCGTTCAGCCGCGTCATCCGCGCCCCCCTTGGACACGACTCACGCCCCGCCCTGCCCCCGCTCCAGAACGTCCCCGAAATGCTCCAGCACCGCACGGCGCTTCAGTTTCAGGGTCTGGGTCAGCAGGCCGTTGGCGACCGTGAAGTCCTCCTCGACGAAAGTGAAGCGCTTGGGGATCTCGTACCCTCCGAACTTGCCTTCCAGGTGCTTCGCGATGTCGCGCCCGATCAGCATCCGCAGCGCCACCGCCGCCTCGTCGTCCCGCACGAACAGCAGATCCTTGGGGTCCACCGACAGCCCCAGTTCGCGGGCGTGCCGCTGCAACTGGACGATGTCGGGCACCACCAGGCACTCGTTGTACGCCTTGCCCTCGCCGAACACCATGGCGTTCAGCACGTAGGGAATGCGCTTGATCTCCTCCTCGATGGCGGCCGGGAACACGTACTTGCCGTTCTCCAGCTTGTACTGCTCCTTGAAGCGCCCCGTGATCAGCAGGAAGCCGTCCTCGTCCAGCCGCCCGCGGTCGCCGGTCCTGAACCCGCCGTCCGCCGTCATCACCGCCGCCGTGGCCTCGGGCTTGTTGTGGTAGCCCGCCATGACGTTGGGGCCGTACACGACGATCTCGCCCTCGCCGGAGCCGTCATCGACCATCGACGTGTCGATGACCACGCGCACCTTGTCCACCGGCCGGCCGACCGTGCCGATCTTGTGCGCCGCGGGACAGTTCATCGTCACCGCGGGCGATGTCTCGGTCAGCCCGTAGCAGTCGTAGCAGGGCATGCCCAGGCTGAAGAAGAACCGCGCCACTTCGGGGTTCATCTTGGCGCTGCCCGTCAGCGAGCCCTTCAGTCGCCCGCCGAACCGATCCCGCACCTTCTGCAATACGATCCGGTCCAGCAGCCGGTACTTGAAGCCGCCCTTGCCCGTCTCCATGTGCAGACGCGCCGCCTCGACCGCGGCCTCGAACAGCTTCTGCTTGATGCCGCCCTCGTCGCGGATCTTCTGCCACACCGCGTCGTAGATGCGGTTGAACACGCGCGGCACGGCGATCAGGTAGGTCGGACGCACCTCGGCCAGATCGGTCGCCACGGTCAGGGGCCCGCCCGCGATGCCGATCGAGCCCCCGAACGACGTGAACAGGTACAGCTCCGCGGTCTGGCCATAGACGTGGCCCCACGGCAGGATCGACAGACTGCGGTCCTCGAAGTGCATGTCCGGATAGATCCGGTGCCCCGCCTGCACGTTGGTCGTGAAGTTGCCGTGCGTCAGCAGCACGCCCTTGGGATCTCCCGTGGTTCCCGAGGTGTAGATCAGGCTGGCGACGTCATCAACGCCCGGCCGGATCGACGCCACGGACAACTGCCGGCCGGCCCGCTCCAGGGCGGACATCGAATCCTCGCCATCCCCGTCGATGACCAGAACCCGTTTCAGATCCGGC
>JARKOL010000258.1 GCA_029975745.1 Myxococcota bacterium
CATCGACCGCGTCACCTTGTCGGCGTTCAGGATGACGGTGCCGGCGACGTTCCTCGCCGCGAGACCTAACGTCTGGTTCAGAGATCGCTCGCTGCGCAGGTAGCCCTCCTTGTCCGCGTCCAGAATCGCCACCAGCGAGACCTCGGGCAGGTCCAACCCCTCGCGCAGCAGGTTGATGCCGACCAGCACGTCGAATACTCCCAGGCGCAGGTCGCGAATGATGTCGATGCGTTCCAGCGTGTCCACGTCGCTGTGAAGGTACCGCACCCGGATGCCCGCCTCGGCCAGGTACTCGGTCAGGTGCTCGGCCATCTTCTTGGTCAGCGTGGTCACCAGCACCCGTTCCTTCCGGTCCACGCGCGCCCGGACCTCGTCCAGCAGGTCGTCCACCTGGTGCGTCGCGGGTCGGATGTGGATGACCGGGTCCACCAATCCCGTCGGGCGAACGATCATCTCGGCCACTCGTCCCTCGGACCGCGCGATTTCCCAGTCCCCGGGCGTCGCCGAGACATAGATGGTGCGGCCTCGGCGCAGGTTGAACTCGTCGAAGGTCAGGGGCCGGTTGTCCACCGCCGACGGCAGCCGGAATCCGTAGTCCACCAGGGTGTCCTTCCGCGCGCGGTCGCCGCGGTACATCCCGATGATCTGGGGTACCGTCAGGTGGCTTTCGTCCAGCACCACCAGGAAGTCCTTCGGGAAGTAGTCCAGCAGGGTGGGCGGCGGGTCGCCCGGCGCACGCCCGGTCAGGTGCCGCGAGTAGTTCTCGATGCCCGCCACGCGCCCGAACTGTTCCAGCGACTCGATGTCCGACAGCGTCCGCTGCTCCAGGCGAGCCGCCTCGAGCACCCGGCCCGCCGCGTGCAACGCCTGCAACCGCGATTCCAGTTCATCCTGGATGCCCACGATCGCGCGCCGCAGCCGATCCGGCGTCGTCACGAAGTGGCTGTTCGGATAGACCGCGTACTTTTCCAGTCGCCGGATCTCGTGCCCCGTCACCGGGTCGAACTCGACCAGCGACTCGACCTCGTCCCCGAACAGGTCGATCCGCAGGGCCCGCGCGTCCTCGTAGGGCGGATACACCTCGACGACGTCGCCGCGCACCCGGAAGGTCCCGCGCTCGAAGGCCAGGTCGTTGCGGTCATACTGCAGTTCGACCAACTGCTTCATCAGGGTGTCGCGGTCGCACTCGCCGCCGACCTGCAGGAACACGACCAGGCCATAGTAGGCCTCGGCCGATCCCAGCCCGAAGATGCACGACACCGAGGCCACGATGATCACGTCGTTGCGCTCGAACAGCGACCGCGTGGCCGAGTGCCGCATCCGGTCGATCTCGTCGTTGATGCGCGAATCCTTCTCGATGTACGTGTCCGAGGCCGGAACGTAGGCCTCGGGCTGGTAGTAGTCGTAGTACGACACGAAGTACTCGACCGCGTTGTCCGGAAAGAACTGCTTGAACTCGGCGTGCAACTGGGCGGCCAGCGTCTTGTTCGGCGCCATGACCAGCGTCGGCGCCCCGACCCGCGCGATCACGTTGGCGATCGCGAACGTCTTGCCGGATCCCGTCACCCCCAGCAGCACCTGGTCGCGCGCGTCGGCCCGCAGACCGCGTTCCAGCGCCCCGATGGCCCCGGGCTGATCCCCGGCCGGCTCGAACTCGCTGACCAGTCGAAACACGTCACAAATCCAGTGGGCGGGCGCGATTCCAGAAGCAGTCCGATGTCTGGTGCGACGCCTGGACCCGTTCGTACCAGTCGATGACCCGGCGAACGTAGGTCCGCTTCTCGATGTACGAGCCCGGATAGAAGCTGCGCTTGAACCCGTAGATCACGATGTTCTTCAGTTCGTGTTGCGTCAGCCCGAAGTGCTCCACCGCCAGCATCAGTTCCTTCGTCACGGTCGTATTGGACACCAGGCGATTGTCCGTACACAGCGTCGTCGATAGCCGTGCCTTGCGCATCTTCATGAAGGCGTGCCGCGACAGGCTCTTGATGGACGGATTCGTCTGCATGTTGCTGGTCAGGCACACCTCCAGCGTGATGCGGCGGTCCGCGATGTACTCGGCCAGCCGACGCACGTACTCCTTCTTGTCCGCGATGGCCGGCGCCGCGACCATGTTGGGGCTCAACAGGTAGTAGCCGTGGCCCAGCCGGTCCGCGTGCAGGTCCGTGATGGCCTGGAAGATCGACTCGGGTCCGTAGGCCTCGCCCGCGTGGACCGTCTTCTTCAGGAAGTTCTTGTGGGCGTATTCGTAGGCCCGACGGTGGTCCTCGGCCGGATAGCCCTCCTCGCGACCGGCCAGGTCGAATCCGGTGATCGGGATCCCGAACCGATCCCGGATCGCCACCGCCGCCTGGGCCAGTTCGAGCGACCCGAACTGAAGCACCTGCTTCGGCGGTGAAAACGGGTGTACCCGGAACAGATCCTTGTAGTAGGACGAGAAGTTCTGGTCGAAGTAGCGCATCGCGCAGACGGTGATCGCATAGGCGTACTCGGGCTCGGCGGCGCGGGAATCGTCCCGTCGCAGGCGCCGGTTCCAGCGCACCGCGGCACGGGCCAGCCCGCGATCGACCGCCTTCAGCACATCGTCCATCCCCAGGCCGGCGTGCGCGTGCAGTTGGGGCGCGAACCGCACCTCGAAATAGCGGACCCCCTCGGCGAAATTGTCCTCGGCCAGTTCGAACGCCGCGCGCTCCAGCGACTCGGCGTCCTGAAGCACCGCGCACGTGTAGGCGAACCCGTGCAGGTACTCGACCAGGTTGGCGTAGCGGTCCTTGAACACCAGCGCGCGCATGCCCTCGCAGTTCATGGACGGCAGGGACACGCCGCGCTCTCGCGCCATCTCGATCAGCGATTCCAGCCGAAGCGACCCGTCCAGGTGGACGTGCAGGTCGGTCTTGGGCAGGGCCCGCAGAAACGCCTCGCACGCGGCGGCATTCATGCATCCTCCTCCCGCAGGCCGCGAAACAGGCGCCCCGCGTGTCTGCACTCGGCCTCGGCGGCGTCGATCAGGTGGTCCATGGTGATCCGCGTCCCGTCGCGAGCCGCGCGATAGGCGGCCCGAAGCAGCGCGTTCTTGATGTTCCCGCCCGCCAGCTGGAACGAACGGCCGACCCGATCCCAGTCGATGTCCGGGTCGATGGGGCACTCGCGCGGCACGTGGCTGCGCCAGATCTTCGCGCGATGCTCGGCGTCGGGGAACGGGAAGCGGATCTTGAACTGGATGCGCCGCTCGAACGCCTTGTCGATGTTCTTTTCCAGGTTCGTGGTCAACAGCACCAGGCCCTCGTATCGCTCGATCTCCTGCAGCAGCAGGTTGACCTCCATGTTGCTGAAGCGATCGACGGACGTTTCGACCTTGACCCGAGTCGAGAACAGCGCGTCCGCCTCGTCGAACAGCAGGATCGAATTGTTCGCCCGCGCCGTCGCGAAGATCCGCTCGATGTTCTTTTCGGTTTCGCCGATGTACTTCGACATCACCCGGGGAATGCTGATCTGGTACAGGTTCTGGCCCAGCGCGACCGCCAGGATCTCGGCGCAAAGCGTCTTGCCGGTCCCCGGCTCGCCCAGAAGCAGGCAGGCCAGCCCCTTGCCCGTCGTCAGGCGACGCCCGAACCCCCACTCGGTCATGATGAACGCCCGGTGGCGCGCGGCGTCCAGCACCTCGCGCACCATGGCCGCCTCGTCGTCCGGCAGAATCAGGTCGTCCAGCGTCAGGCGAACCTTGCTGCGGCGGGCGTACTCGGCCATGTCGGCCCGGACCTGCGCCCACGCGCCCGCCAGCAGGTCGTCGCGCGAGATCGCCGCCGCCCCGCGGGACGTGGCGAGTTCCCGCGCCACCTGCACGGCGTTGCGAATCTGGGCCCCGGTGAACTCGAAATCCAGCGCCAGTTGGGGCAGCCCCAGATCGCCCTCGGCGGGGTGCCGCCCGGCCTGGACCTGCCAGATCTCCTGGCGCAGGGTGGGGTCGGGCAGCGTCGTTTCGACCTGCCAGGCGACATGGCGTTCGACCGAAGGGTCCAGCGCGCCCGGGTCGGAGGTCATCAGAACGGTGACTCCCGGATGCGCGTCCAGCGCGCGCAGGAAGACCGCCAGGCGCGGGGACCGAGGCCCCGCAAGCGCCTCGGGCGTGTCGAACGCCACGACCGCGTTGCGGAAGCGAGCCTCCTGAAGCAGGGTGGCCAGCAGGTCCTCGAAGGGCGTCTCGTCCGTCACCAGGCGGGCGCAATCGACCGTGATCAGCGGGCGCCCCCCGGCGCTGGCAATCACCTCGACCAGCATCGACTTGCCGGTGCCCGACGGCCCCTTGACCCCGATGCAGACCCCGGGGCCCTGGGGAACCGCCGCCGCCAGCAGCGGTCCCGTCAACGCCAGCACCGGCTCCAGGGTTCCCGGCTCGACGGCCAGGTCCCCGGACGCCACGTCCGGACGCGTCAATCGGCACGACCCCGTCAGGGTGCGGTCCAGCAGATCGTTGCCCAGCAGCACGTTCAACAGCCGGTCCGGGATGCGCACCTCGCGGGCCTGGAGACCGTCGCCCAACGCATCGCGGGGCAGCGTCAGGGCCACCAGCCGATGATCGATCAGCGGAGCACCCGGCTGGAACATCCGCCGGCCCGCCATGCGGGTCACCCGGTCCGGGTACAACATCGCCAGGATGAAATCGACCGTGGGCGCGTCCTGCAGGATGTTGTCGAAATAGCGCGCGATTCTTCGCCGGTAACCCGAGTCCAGCGCGGGCGCCAGCGCCAGCATCAGGGCATGGACCTCGTCCCTGGACAGCCCCACGGCCGCCGCCATCGCGACCAGGGGCAACGCAAGGCCGTCCCCCGTCGCCGCGGCCTCGATGTCGGCCAGGCGCATCCGGGCCGCCTCGAACGCGGCCTGGGCAGCCGGTCGCTGGGTACCGCCCTCCACCAGAAGGTCGGTCGTCCGCAGGTCCGCCAGGGCCTCGGCCCACTGGCAGACGGCGTCCAGGTGTCGAAGCGCCGGGGACGTGCGGGTGGCGTCAAATCCGTACATGACAGCAAGGTATCCACCGGCGCATCGGGCGTCAAGCGTGGCCGCGACGCACCGCGCGATTGACAAGCGCCGCCGCGATCCGCCAACATCGTTGCCTGACCTTCAACGGAGGCCTGCCATGCGCGAATCTCCCCGGATCCTCGTCATTCTGTCCGGTTGCGGCGTCAACGACGGCGCCGAGATCCACGAAGCCACGCTGGCGCTGCTGGCGCTGGCCCAGCGGGGGGCGGTCGTCACGATCGCCGCGCCCGACATTCCCCAGCGACGCGTCTTCGACCACTATGCCGGCGCCGAGGTTCCCGGTGCGACGCGCAACGTCCTGGCCGAGGCGGGCCGCATCGCCCGCGGCGCCATCCGGAACCTGGCCCAGTGCGACCCGGCCGACTTCGACGGCGTCTTCCTTCCCGGAGGCTACGGCGCGGCGTTGAACCTGTCCGATCTGGCGCTGGCGGGTGCGGCGGTCCAGGTGGACCCGACCACGGCGGCCTTCCTGACCCAGGCCCATCGGTCCGGAAAGGCACTGGGCGCCGTGTGCATCGCCCCCCCGATCCTGGCGAAGGTGCTGGCGGACGCGGGCGTGCGGGGCGTCCGCCTGACCATCGGCAACGACCCGGGAACCGCCCAGGTGATCCAGGCGCTGGGTCAGATCCACGTGGACTGCGCCGCGGACGCGTGCGTCGTCGATGCCGACCATCGTGTCGTCACGGGCCCGGCCTACATGCTGGCGTCGGACATCGCCCAGTTGTTCCGCGGAATCGACGCGGCCGTGGCGGCGCTGTTGGCGCTGTAGGGACCGGAAGGCGCATTGCCACCAGGGACGCTGTCCGGGGAATCCCCGGGACCACCAGACTCCCCCGGCTGCCACGGAGCGAGCCCCTCGGGAATCAGCCAGCGACCGTCTGCTTCGCGTACTGCACGTAGTGTTCGGCCGACTCGGCCAGCGACGCGATCTCGGCTTCGGTCAGCGGGCGCTTGACCTTCGCCGGAACGCCGATCGCCAGGTGGCCGTCGGGAATGACCATTCCCTCGGGGACCAGGGCGCCGGCGCCGACCATCGCGTTCTGGCCCACGACGGCGTTGTCCAGCACGATCGCGCCCATGCCGACCAGGCAGCGGTTCTTCAGGATGGCGCCGTGGATGATGGCCCCGTGGCCCACGGTCACCTCGTCCCCGATGATGCAGGAGGATCGGTCGGACGTCTCGTGGAGCAGGGCGCCGTCCTGGACGTTGCTGCGGGCGCCGATGCGGACGGCCCCCACGTCCCCGCGAATGACGGCCCCGAACCAGACGGACGATTCCGGCCCGATCTGGACGTCCCCGACGATCGTCGAGGGCTCCAGCACGAGGGCGTCCGGGTGGATGGTGGGGAGAATGCCTTTGAACGCGCGAATCATCGAACACCTCCAGGTCAGGATTCGACCTTGCGATACACCGTGCGCGTCGCGATGCCCAGCAACTGGGCCGCAAGCCGCTTGTTTCCCTTCGTGATCCGCAGCGTCTGCTGGATGACCTGCTGCTCGATCTCGTCCAGTGGCGTCCCCAACTGGATCGTCAGGTACTGCTTGGCGGACGTGTCGCTGGCCACCAGGTCCGGCAGGTCCTCGACGCGAATCGTGTCGCCGCGGCTCAGGACGACCGCGTGTTCGAGCGTGTTTTCCAGCTCGCGGACGTTGCCGGGCCAGTCGTGGGCCATCAGCAACTCCATCGCCTCGCGGCTGATGGCGCGCACATCCTTGCGATTCTTGTCGGCGAACCGCGCCAGGAAGTGCTGGGCCAGCAACGGCACGTCCTCGATGCGTTCGCGCAGGGGCGGCATCGTGACGGTGATGACGTTCAGACGGTAGAACAGGTCCTCGCGAAACGTCCCCTGACGCACGCGCTCCAGCAACGGCTTGTTCGCCGAGGCCACGACGCGGGCATCGACCTTCAGCGTCTGGGTGCCGCCCAGCCGTTCGAACTCGCCCTCCTGAAGCACCCGCAACAGCTTCGCCTGCATCATCGGGTCCAGATCGGCGATCTCGTCCAGGAACAGGGTGCCGCCGTCCGCCAGCTTGAAGCGCCCCTCGCGACGCGCGAACGCCCCGGTGAACGCGCCCCGCTCGTGGCCGAACAACTCGGACTCCAGCAGGGTGGCCGGGATCGCGGCGCAGTTGATCGCGATGAACGGGCCTCGGGAACGGCGGCTTTGCCGGTGGATGGCCCGCGCGACCAGTTCCTTGCCGGTTCCCGATTCGCCCTGCACCAGGATGGTGGTCGATGCCGACGCCACCTGGGCAATCGTGTCCAGGACGCGACGCATCGCGGCGGAGGTCCCGATCAGGCTGCGCTCGGACGCGACGGCTTCCAACTGGGCGCGCAACGACTGGTTTTCGGCGCGCAGCGCGGCCTTTTCCTGGGCGCGCGTCACGCTGCGAACCACCAGCGGCCGCTTCAGCGGCTTGGTCACGAAGTCGTAGGCGCCCTCGCGCATCGCCTCGACCGCCTTCTCGATCGTCCCGAAGGCGGTCATGATGACGACCTCGGTGTCGGGACGAATGGCCTTGACCGTCTTCAGAAGGTCCATGCCGTCCATGCCGGGCATCCGAAGATCCGCCAGCACGACATCGAACTCGTCGGCACGCAGCGCGTCCAGGGCGGCGCCACCGTCCGACGCCCCCCGCACCTCGAAGCCCTCGATGCGAAAGATTTCCAGCAGCGAGTCCAGGGCCGAGGCATCGTCGTCCACCACCAGCAGCCTGGGCGCGTCGATTCCCGTTCGCATCCGGCGATTTCCCCCAGCAGTTTCCGTCGGCGACGACAGATCGCAACGGCAGGTCGGAAATACCACGACAGGTGGATTCCGGCAATCCGGCGTGGGATCGCGCTGGACTTTGCGCGCACGGTTCGCTAGATAACGCAGAGCGTCATCCGCGCACTTCGCGCGGCCCGGGCGCCGAGGTGAAGATGACCCCGACCCCAAACCCGACGATTTCGACCCTGACGGAAGCCTTCGAGGCGGCCTGCCGTACGGCGCGCGCGCTGCCGGACGTCGATCCGGACGCCCTGCTGGAACTCTATGGCCTGTACAAGCAGGCGGTCGTGGGCGACGTGGACGGTCGGCGCCCCGGCATCCTCGACCTGCGAGCCCAGGCGAAGTACGACGCATGGGCCGCGTGTCGCGGCATGTCCGCGGACGAGGCGATGACGCGCTACGTCCAGCGCATCCAGGGCCTTCGCGGTGCCGACGCGATTGAATCCCCGTCCCTGGAAGCGTAGAATGCCCCGCCTTGGTTCGTTCCGTGAGGAGGCCCCATCATGGTCGTTCGCGCCTGGATGGCGGGGGTTCTGATTCCGCTGCTGGTCGCCACCGCATGCCTGGATTCCGACTGCGCCGACTGCGCGACTTCCCCCGACGAGGTCGCCGCCGCATCGTTCCCGATCATCGGCGGCACCCCCGAAAGCGGCTATCCTGCCGTGGGCGCCCTGATGGTGGGGGGCGGACTTTGCACGGGAACCCTGATCGCCCCGCGCGTCGTGCTGACCGCGGCGCACTGCGTGGTGGACGCGACGCCCTCCACCTTCATCCTGGGGTCCAACATCTACAGCAGCACGCGCCTGGCGGTCCAGTCCGCCATCCCGCATCCGGACTACCGAGCCCAGAAGCTGGAATCCAGCTACAAGCTGGGCTATGCGTACATCGCCTGGCACGACATCGCCGTGGCGATCCTGAAGAACCCCTCGACCGAGACGCCGATGCCCCTGAGCCTGACGCCCGCGACATCGATGGTCAACCAGACCGTCACGTTCGTCGGGTTCGGCAATCGCGAGCCCTACGACGGCTACGCGGTGGGCCAGAAGTACAAGGTCTCGGTGCCGGTGTACGAGGTGTGGAGCCAGGGCTTCTGGAACGTGACCTCGTCCAGCAATCCGAAGATGACCTGCGGCGGGGATTCGGGCGGACCGGCCTTCATCAACGAGGGCGGGGTCGAGCGCATCATGGGGGTCGTGTCCTCCGGGGACGAGGACTGCGTGCGCACCGGGTACAACACCCGGCTGGACACGAACCTGACCTGGGTGAACCAGCAGATCGCGGCCTACGGCGGCACGGTCATCGAACCGAAATGCGGCGACAGCCTCTGCAACGGGGACGAGACCCCCTACAACTGCCCCCAGGACTGCGGCGAGCCCAAGCCGGCGTGCGGCGACGGCACATGCAACGGGGCCGAGACCCGGAACAACTGCCCGCAGGATTGCGGCCAGCCGGATCCGTGGTGCGGCGACTACAGGTGCAACGGGGACGAGACCCCCGAAACCTGCCCGAACGACTGCAAGGCGACGGGTGCCATCTGTGGCAACGGCACGTGCGAGGAGGGCGAAACCCCCGAGCAGTGCCCCGGCGACTGTCCGGTCGCGGGCTTCTGGGCGCCGTGCGACTCGGAGGGCGACTGCGGCGACGGGTTGTGCCTCCAGGTCAGCGACGGCATGCGCTGCAGCGTGTCCTGCGCCGGCCCGGACAGTGGGCTGGGGTGCCCCAGCGGCTTCATGTGCGCCCCGCTGGCGTCTCCTCCGCCCTCGGGTGACGGCGTCTGCGTGCCTTCCGGGACCACGTGCGGGGATGGCCTGTGCGGCCTGGGCGAGGCCGCGTCCAACTGTCCGGTGGATTGCAGGGCAGGGTGCGGCGACGTCACGGGGATCGGCTGCTGCGACGGCACCGTACTGACCTGGTGTTCGCCGGACAACGAGATCAAGCAGGTCTTCTGCGGCGCCACGTCCACCTGCGGGTGGGCCGACGACCTGGGCTACTACGAGTGCGGACGACCCGCGGTCGGCGATCCCGCCGGTCGGTACCCGATCGGTTGCGGGAGGATCGGCCCGAGCTGCGGCGACGGCACTTGCGATTCCGGCGAAACCCCGCTGGGTTGTCCCGCCGACTGCCGACAGGATCTTGCCGTGTGCGGCAACGGCACCTGCGAGAGTGGCGAGGACTGCCTTTCGTGTCCCGGCGACTGCACCGAGTGCAACCTGCAGGACATCCTGAAGCGCAGCACCGACGGCTGCGCGGCTTCCCCCACCAGCGCCACGCCCGGCTCCAGCCTGCCCATCCTTCTGGCCCTTGCGCTTCTGGCGACCACCCTTCGGCTGCGCCGACGCCTCGATGCCCAGGGCGAACGTCATTGACCGGGCCCCGGGTTCCCGGGATACTGTGCCGCGCGGCCCCCCACCGAAGAGGGAGCACACCGATCGATGGTCAGCCATGAACGCTACCCCGGACTCGACACGCTTCGGGCGATCGAGGCGCGCGTCCAGGCGTTCGACAGCGGCGTCGCCCCGGCGGATCTGCCCAGGGTCATGGACGAACTGCACGCCGCCGCGTCCCGGGGGCTGCCGCTGTCCGGCTGGCTCGACGCGACCCGCGTCTTCTTCATGGCGATCCAGGACGCGCTGGACCGGACCGACGATCTGCTGGACCTGTCCGACGCGCTGGTGACCCGGATTCTGGATGCCGCCCATCGCGACTGGCTGCCGCAGTTGCCGCTGCTGCCTTCGGACGCCCAGACCAACGCGTGGCACCTGCTGGACCTGCTGTACGCGAACCGCGTCCGCTCCCATCACGTGGATGTATTCGTTCGTGAGGCCGAGTCCTTCATGGTGGGTTCGCCGGTTCCGGCGGTCCAGACGGCGCTCCAGTTGGTCCTGCGGCTGGGCTCCCTGGACCCCCGGGATTCGCGGATTCCCTGGATGATCGACTTCCTGCAGCGCAACGCCGGGGACGAATCGGCCCTGGTCGCCATCTCCGCGCTGCAGCATCGTCTGGACATTGCCTACCAGCAGGCCCTGGTGCGCGTCGGCCGCAACGCCACGGACGGACTTCAGGCCCTGTGGACCCTGAACGAGGCGATCTCCGAGACGTTCGGGGGTGACATCGTGGTCACCACGCCGGATGCGGTCGATTCGCGAACCCGCCAGCAGATGAGCGAGGCTGCCCAGGTTCTGGAGTCACGCGCCCTGGACGTGTCCGCCGGCATCGACATGCGGGATCCCTTCGCCGAGGGCCTGCTGGAATACCTGATGGCCCGGATCGCCGCCGCGGGCGGGACCCTTTCCGAGGCGATCCGCGTCTTCGAGCGCCTGATTTCGAAGGAATTCTGCCTGGTGGACTCTGCGGCCTATCTGGCGCGCATCTGGCTGGAGCGCGGCTATCCCGAGGATGCCAGGGCGGTCCTCGAGCGTGCGGCGCCCAGGATTCCCCTGGTGCGCGACGGGCAGGTACCGTTTCCGAACCTCGCCGAGCTGTACCTGGAGGCCGGCGGCGACCCGGCCCATCTGGCTCTGGTCGAGGCTCCGCAGCGATTCGTCGAGCGCGCCGAGGCGAACCGCGCGTCCCGCCAGGACCACTTCCGCGCCGCGGTGGACGAGGCCCGCGATCGGGCACTGTCCGAGTTCTGGGACCGCCGGGAGCGAACCTTGTTGGCGCACCTGGGGCGCCAGGTCCAGGCCGCCGATTTCGACGCGACCCTGGACGGTGCCGGCAACGGACGCCTGTTGCGCCTTGGACCCGAGGTCGCCGCCACGACCTGCCTGGACGAGATGCCGGGCATCCCGCAGGCGGTACGGGACATCCTGCTGGCCGCGACCGTGGCTCCCATCGCATCGCGCGATGTCGTCCCTCACGTCCTGACCCTGCTGCGCGACCTGGAGGATCGCGGCCATTCCTTCGAGGAACTGGCGCGCGACTTCCCCGGGTACGGTCGGTCGCGAGCCGTCGCCCAGGAGCGCCTGTCCAGCGTGCTGGCGAAGGGACGTCCCGGGGATGCGCTGGCGCTTCTGGAGGCCTACGCGTCGATTGCCGAGGTCCCGGACGACGTGCTGGCGACGCTGTGCGACAAGGCCCTGCCGGCCCTGGCGGAGGCGGGCCAACGGATCGCCGCGGTCAAGGCGGGGGCGCGATTGTGGCGACGGATGCGCGGGGAACCGGGCCGGCGAACCGGCATCCTGTGCCGCGAAGTGGCGTTCGCGGGCCTGGACGATCCGGCCATCCGACCCGAGTGGCCTTTGCTGGTCGAGGTCATCCTGGATCTGATGCCCGACCATGACGCCCAGGGCGTCCTGTGGGAATGGTTCCGTGAGCATTTCGCCCACACCCCGCCGGACGAGGTCAAGATCGGCCTGGCCGCCCGGCTGGCACGACGCCTGAGCGCGCCCTTCCAGGAGTGGGCCAGGGTCCTGGCCCGCGAGGCCATCGCGGCGCACCTCGACGGGCTGGTCGCACTGGACGGTCCGGGGGCGCGACGCACGGTGCTCCAGTCGCTGCTGGATCTGGGGGAGGGCGACCCGGTGGTCGTCGAGCCCATCCTTTCGTGGCTGACGGGCTCGAACCCGTTGGGCTGCGAGGAACTGGCGGATCTGGGGGAGTGGCTGGTGCCCCGATTGTCCGATTCCCAGGCGTTGCCGGTGCGGCGCTTCACCCGGGAACGCCTTCTGGAGCAACTGAATCGCCAGAAGTCGCCCGATGTCCAGAATCGCCTGATCGAGCGCATGTTCGCCATGACCCCCGACGACCCGGCCCTGGGCGCCATGCTCGACGAGATCCGTCGCGCGCGCGTCCGGTTCCGCTGGGTCGTGGGTGGCGTCGCCCTGGCCGCGGTCGGGGCCATCGTGGCGCTATTCGTGTTCCTGACCTAGCGGCCCCGCATGCAAGGGCCGTGTTCCCTGGGGAGGCTGCGAGATGACCCGTCAATTCGTGATGCGGACGATCGGCCTGTTGCTGGCCGCGATGATCCCGAATCTGGAGGTAGCCGCGATGGAAAATCCGATCCAGGCCCAGCCCATCCGGACCGAGCGCCTGGCGAACGGCCTGACGGTGTTCCTGCTGCAGGACCGCACGGTGCCCCTGGTGGCGATCGACGTGAACTACCACGTCGGTTCGAAGAACGAACGGCCCGGCCGGACGGGTTTCGCCCACCTGTTCGAGCACCTGATGTTCCAGGGGTCCAAGCACTACAACGACGACTACTTCAAGCCCCTCCAGGACATCGGCGGCCAGGTGAACGGCGCGACCTCCACCGACCGCACGCGCTACTGGGAGGTGGTCCCCGCCGGCTACCTGGAACGGGCCCTGTGGCTGGAAGCGGACCGCATGGGATTCCTGCTGGAGGCGACCACCCAGGAGCGCCTGGACAACCAGCGTTCGGTGGTCCAGAACGAGCGTCGCCAGAACTACGACAACCGCCCCTACGGCACGGTCTGGGAGCACCTACTGACCGTGTTGTATCCCCCGAACCATCCGTATTCCTGGCCGACCATCGGCTCGATGGCCGACATCGGCGCCGCCACGCTGGAGGATGTCAGCGACTTCTTCCGGACGTTCTACTCGCCCAACAACGCCAGCATCGCCCTGGTGGGCGACTTCGAGCCCGACGCGGCGCTGGCCCTGATCGACCGCTACTTCGGGGCGATTCCGCCCGGGCCCCCCGTGTCCCGCGTGGCCGAATGGGTGCCCGTGCTGTCGGCGGACGTGCTGCTGGAGCTGCAGGACCGCGTCCAGTTGCCGCGCACCTACCGGATGTGGCACACCGTGCCGTTGTACCACTCGGACGACGCCGCACTGGATGCGTTCGCCCAGATCGTCGGCGGCGGCAAGACCTCCCGGCTGTACCTGGAACTGGTCCACAAGCGCCAGATCGCCCAGGACGCAACCACCTACCACATGTCTTCCCAGCTTTCGGGCGTGATGGCGATGGTGCTGACGCCCCGCCCGGGGAACGCGCTGGAGGACGTCGAGCAGGCCGCCCAGGCCATCGTGCAACAGGCCGTGCGCAAGGGCGTGACCCGTGACGAACTGGATCGCGTCAAGACGACCGTCCTGGCGGACTACGTGCGCGGGATGCAGAACATCGGGGGCTTCGGGGGGATCGCCGACCGGATCAACGCCTACCACCACCACCTGGGAACCCCGGACAAGTTCCGGTGGGACTTGCAGCGATATTTGGACCTGACCCCCGAACAGGTGAACCTGGCGGCGCGCACCTACCTGGCACGTCCCTCCGCGACGGCCCGCGTGCGACCGCTGCCGCCGCTGGCGCCCTCGCAGTCCGAGGCGGCGACGACGGTGGACCGCGCACGGATGCCCGTCCGCGGCCCCGAAAACGCCTTCGCCCTTCCCGCGCGTCACGAGTTCCGGCTGGACAACGGCCTGCGAGTCATCCGCGTCGAGGACCGGCGACTGCCGCTGGCCAGCGCCGTCCTGATTGTTCCGGGAGGCAGCGCCGCGGACCCGGCCCGACTGCCTGGCCTGGCCTCGCTGACCACCTCGTTGATGGAGGAGGGCGCGGCCGGCAAGTCCGCCCAGCAACTGGCCGAGGCGTTGGAGAAGCTGGGGGCGTCCCTGGACGTCCGCACCTCCACGGATGCGGCGGTCGTCAGCCTGTCCACGCTGACCTCGACCCTGCGGGACGCCTTCGCCTTGATGGCGGACGTCGTCGTGCGGCCGGACTTCCCGTCCGATGAGCTCGAACGCCAGCGCGTTCGTCGCCGCGTGCAGTTGACCCAGATCCAGGACCAGCCCGGTACCGTGTCCCAGGTGGTGGCCCAGCGCGTCGTGTTCGGGGACCACCCCTACGGCGCCCCGGTGTTCGGGACCCCCGACGCCGTCGAATCCATCACCCGCGACGATATCGTTGGCTTCTGGCGCAGGACGTTCGTCCCGTCGCACAGCACGCTGCTGGTCGTGGGCGATGTCGGCGAGGACGAACTGCGCAAGGCCCTGAACAAGACCCTGGGCACGTGGTCCGCCGCCCCGGTACCCGACCTTGCGATGCCCGCCCCGGCCCATCCGGCCGCGGGTCGGACGATCTACCTGGTCAACCGGCCCGGCGCCGTCCAGTCGAACCTCGTCGTGGCCCGTCTGGGCGCCGAGCGCACCCATCCCGATCATGCCGCGTTGGACGTCCTGAACACCGCCCTGGGCGGTTCCTTCGTGTCGCGCCTGAACCTGAATCTGCGCGAGGACAAGGGGTACACGTACGGCGCCCGGACCCGGTTCGAGTTCGGCCGGGTGCCCGGCATCTTCGCGGCCATGGCGCCGGTCCAGGCCGAGGTGACCGGCCCCGCGATCCAGGAAATGCTGAAGGAGATCGAACAGGTCGCCGGCGAACGCCCGCTGCAGGGCGACGAACTGCGGTACGCGATCGACTCGATCGTCAACGGATACGCGCGCCGGTTCGCCACCGCGGACCGTGTGGCCGGCGAACTGGTGGACGTCTATCTGTACGGCCTGCCCGAGAACGCGCCCGAGCAGTATCCCACCCAGATCTTGGGGGTCACGACCGAGATGGTGACCGCTTCCGCGCGCCGACACATGGCCTCGGATGCCTTGTCCATCGTGGTGGTCGGGGACCGGGACAGCCTGCTGCCGGTGCTCCAGGGCCTGAACCTTGGCCCCGTCGTCGAGGTGGACTGGCTGGGTCGCCCCGTCTCGCCCTAGGCCGGAGGCTGGACGCGCGACCGAAGCGTCCGGAGGTTTCCGAATGACTCGCGACACCCGGGACCGGCTGATCGACATCGGAACGCGCTTGCTGGCGCTGGGCTACTTCGGAACCCTGTGTTGGCTGGCGCTGCAGTCCGCGATCAAGGTGGCGCCGGCCGTCGTGGGGGGCACCGCGTCCGATGCCGATCTGCGCACCCTGCTGGTCAAGGCGACGGCGGTCGCGTTTTCGGGATTGCTGGTCTGGGTCTATCTGTTCCGGTCACGCCCCGTTCGCAAGTCCGGGGGGCTGCTGCCCCGGGTGACGGCCCTGCTGAACGCGGTGATCC
>JARKOL010000269.1 GCA_029975745.1 Myxococcota bacterium
TGCGATGGGGCGATCTTCTAGGCGGGGCGGCGCTCGATCCAGCGGTTGTACAGGACCATGCTGACGGCCGAGGCCAGGCCGATGCCCATCAGGACGATCCAGCCCAGCGCGTTGTTGACCGGATCCAGTTCCAGCAGGCCGTTCTCCAGGATCTTCGCGTCCTTCGCCATGATCTCGTTGAAGATCGCGGCGCCGGCCGGCCCGCCGATCAGGGCGCCAATGGCCATCGGCAGGTTCGCGTAGCCCAGGAACAGCCCCTCCTGGCCCTTGGGTGCCAGGGCGCCGATGTACTCGTAGGTGCGGGCGGACGTGAACAGTTCGCCGAACGCGATCATCGCGACGGTCAGGATGATCATGACTGATCCGATCGGCAGCCAGCCCAGGAAGGCCTGGCGGACGTTGTCGGCCATGAAGATGGGGATCAGGTTGACGACCATCGACAGGGCGATGATCACGATGCCGACGATCATGGATCGGATGGGGCGCATACGGCCGAACATCCGGGTGATCAGCAACTGGAAGAACACGATCACGAACGGATTGGCCATCGTGTACAGATCGACGGCGGGATTCGTTTCCACGACGCGCTTCAGGTACATCGGAAGCACGTTGTAGACCTGGGCGTACAGGAAGAAGAAGCCGGACGACACCAGCAGGAACAGGGCAAAACGCACATTGCGCAGCACCAGGACCATGCCCACCAGGATCTCGACGGCCGACTTTCGAGGCTTGCCGACGGTGCCGTTGCCGACTTCCGTTTCGGGGTCGCGATAGACGAACAGCACGACCAGCAGCGCCAGCAGCGAGCAGACGGCCGCGACCGCGAAGATCAGCGACAGGTTGTCCAGGCGCGTCCGGACGATGTACGAGGCGCCGCGGCCGAACAGCGAGCCGATGTTGATGACCATGTAGAAGATGGCGAAGCCCAGGGTGGCCTTGCCCAGCGCGGTCTTCTGGACGGTGCCGCTGATGCACGGCTTGACGAACGAGCCACCCACGCCGATCAGCAGGATGCCCAGCAGGATCGGCGCGACCACGCCCAGTCCCGCGGTGACCTCCTTGGACACGATCGGGCTGAGCGTCGCGCCGCCGCCCCAGACGGGCCAGCCCATCAGCAGGTAGCCGGCGGCCAGCAGGACGAACGCCAGCAGCAGCGACTTCCGGAAGCCGACCTGGTCCGCGATCGTGCCCGACAGGATCGGCAGGAAGTAGATCAGGGTCCACAGCAGACCGTTCAACGTCGAAGGCCAGTAGTCGCCCAGGCCCAGCTGGCCCAGGTAGATGACCACGAAGCTGGCCATCGCGTAGTAGGCGCCGCGCTCGAACAACTCGGTCACGTTGGCGGTCCAGAAGGATCGGGGAAAGCCCTTCGCGGGGGCGGTTTCCGGGGCGGCCATCGGGGGACTCCGTCGAGGTCGGGCGAATCCTAGTCCCAATGACGGGACGCGTCATCTGGAAATGTGGTGCCGGGGGGCGATGTGCGCGGGGGCCGCTTTGGTCGGAAGTCCCTTGGAGGTTCGCGGTGGAATTCTACTCGCCTTCGGGCAGTTCGCCCGGGATGGGCAGCACTTGGTAGAAGCCGGGACGCTCGGCGTTGATGCGGTCGTACCACTGCGCGGGGTAGGGGGGGTGCGTGACCTTGCCGTGGGGGTCGCGGACGTTGCCGTCCATGTACTTGACGAAGAGTTCCTGGCCCAGCAGGCGCCAGCGATCCATCATCGCCGCCGTGCGGTCCGCCGCGAACGTGGTCAGGTACTCGCGGGCCAGGCGGGGCGAGCGCTTGAACAGATCCAGGGCCGCGCGATCGACCTCGGCGACATCGGCGACGTAGGTACCCTCCAGCGCCTGCTGGACCGCGCGCACATCCACGATCATGTCGCGGTAGCGGGTGTAGGCCCAGTTGGAGACCCAGTTGAACACCCAGAACGCCGAGTCCCACGAGAACGTACGGAAGTCCGCCGTCCCGGGGGCGAATGCGCGCGGGGACTCCAGGATGCCGGCGTACATCGGGACGTACACGGTCAGCGCGGTGTCATCGACGCCGAACCACAGGATGCCGCCGATCGGGCCGGGCAGCCACGCGCGGGACTGGGCGACCAGGCTGAAGCCGGTCTGCTGGGTCGAGGTGGCGCGTTCGTTGAAGTACGTCTTGTCCCCAGCCTTCCATTCCAGGGGGCGCCAGCGGTAGGGCAGGCCGAAGGGACCGGCGCCGACCCCCTGGGACAGGTCGTAGGGCGTGTCCTGGTAGTGATCGCGCATCAGGTCCATCACGTCGCGGACGCCGAGCTTGCGGTCGGGCTTGATCCACAGGGGCAAGGGCTGGGCGTCGGGCTTGCCGTCGATCCAGTCGGTGGTCCAGGTCTGGGACGGGGCGACGCGGCGGAAGAACTGCCACACCCGGGCATCGCAGTAGCGACGGGAACCGAAGTCCGCCGGCGCGTAGGTGTCCGCGAAGCTGAAGTCGGCGTCGTCGCCGGTGAACCAGCCGCGATCGCGGGCGAACTGCACGACGTCGGGCGCGAACAGTGTGTGCTTGTCGTTGCGCGGAAACTGGCGGATTCGTGCGGCGTTGGCGTGGGCCGAAACGAAGCCGTCGGGGACGCGGCGGGCGACCCACAGGACCCCCTTGCCCCACTCGCCGCGACCGACCATTTCGAGGATCCAGGCCTCCTTCGGGTCGCTGATGCTGAACGACTCGCCGGAACTGGCATAGCCGTGCTCGGTCACCAGGGCGATCATGACGTCGATGGCCTCGCGGGCGGTCTTCGCGCGCTGCAGCGTCAGGAACATCAGGCTGCCGTAGTCGATCACGCCCTTGGGATCGACCAGCTTCTTGCGGCCGCCGAAGGTCGTTTCGCCGATGGCCAACTGGTGTTCGTTGATGTGGCCGACGACGGCGTAGGTCACTGGCGCCTGGGGAATGAGGCCCAGGTAGCGGCCCGAATCCCAGTCGTGGACGGCGATGGTGTCGCCCGGGGCGTGGACGCCGGCGGGCAGCACGGGCAGGTCGCCGTACAGCGAGTGCGAGTCCGCGGAGTAGGTGATGAACGTCGAGCCGTCGGTCGAGGCGCCCGGCGAGACCAGGAAGTTGGTGCAGGCCTGGGCGACCGCGGGGGCCAGCAGCAGGGGCAGGAGCAGGGGTAGGGCCAGCAGCAGGGGCAGGGGCAGGGGCAGGGGCTGGGGCAGGGACTGGGGC
>JARKOL010000277.1 GCA_029975745.1 Myxococcota bacterium
CTGAACGCCTGCATCGGCCGCCGGAACGTGCCCGACCCGGACGAGGGCTCGCTTCGTGGCACCTCGACCGCGGGCTCGGCCACCTCTTCCCGGGACGCCGGGGCGACGGACGGCTCCTGGAAATCCCCCTGGCCGACCCAGCGCTGCTCGCGACCACACAGGGGACACACCAGGGAACTTCGACCGGCGGGATCGGCATCGCCCACCGTGAAGCTTCCCGTGCAGTTGAGACAGGTCAGTTCCATCAGCCAGTCCGAGGCGGCCGGGAGCAGGTTAGCACCGGCACCCCGACAGATCAAGGGGCAGGACGCCCCGCTCAACGCGATGGCGCCTGCCGGATGCGACCGCGCGAACACCGGCGGACGGAGGTCCCGGGGCCTGCGCGCGAACTTGGCGACGGCATCATCCCGATGTTAGCCTAGCCGGTGCGGTTCATCCCGCGGCCTCTTCACGTACCGGAGCATGATGGCACGCAAGAGTTCCAAGACCGAGACGACGCGCCCGACCGAATCGACGCGCCGGTCGGCCACGATGCGCTTCGTCCAGATCGAGATCTATGGGTCGCTTCTGACGTTGTTCGGCCTGATTCTGCTGCTGGCCCTGGCGACGTCCCATCGCGCGGACCTGGCCGTTCAGTTCGGCTCCGAGGACGGCGTCCGGAACTTCCTGGGACCGGTGGGCGCCCACATGGCCGACCTGTTCCTTTGGACGCTAGGAGCCGGGGCCTTCGTCCTGGCGGCCCTGCTGCTGTACATCGGCATTCGCGCCGTCATCCAGCGCCCCGTCCGCTTCGGCGGCGGCCCCGTCGGCTGGACCGTCACCGCCTTTCTGATGCTGAGTGTCCTGCTGGACGTCATCTTTCGGGAATTCACGATTCTGGGCTACCCCCCCGCGGGACGACTGGGACTGTATGCCGGTCCCGGCATGGAGGCGCTGCTGTCCAGGGGCGGTGCCATCCTGGTCTGCGCAATGACCCTGGTGGTCGCCGTCGCCTACCTGATCGGGGGTTCGCTGGGCGCCGTTCTGCGCCTGACCGGTCGCCTGCTCGTGGTATCCGGCGCATGGGTCGGCTCGCTGCTGCGCGACGGCGCGCGAGGCCTGGGCCGCTTCCTGCGCGACCAGTTCGTCCGCGCCACGAAGTCCCAGGACGGCGACGCCCACGAGGGGGAGGGCCCGCAGTCCAATCCGGCGCCCGCCGGCGACGCCCACGACACCCGAGTCGATCCGGCGCCGGCGTTCGATGCGACCCAGGGACCGCGCTGGTCCACGGCCCCCTCGACGCCGGTACCCGAGCCTGGCTCCCCCGGGCCGTCCACCATGGCTTCACCCCCGTCGCAGCCGGTCCCCCAGGCCGTGGTCGCGCCCCATTCGCCGGACGAGCCCTCGCCGCCCCAGCCACTGATCGTCGTCACCCCGAAGCGACCGCCGGTCCACGAGCCCACGGTCGTCGCGAAGTCCGATCGCTACGACCCGCCGCCGTTGGCCCTGCTGGACTTCGTCGAGTCGAAGAACATCGCCATCGACGGCGCGATGTTGCGTCGCAACGCCGAGACGCTGGAACGCAAGCTGCTGGACTACAGGGTCGAGGGCCGGGTCGTCGAGATCCACCCGGGCCCCGTCGTCACCATGTACGAATTCCTGCCCGCGCCGGGCGTGAAGATCAGCCAGATCGCCAACCTGGCGGATGACCTGACGATGGCGCTCGAGGCCGTCAGCATCCGCATCGTCGCCCCGATCCCGGGCAAGGGCGTCGTCGGCATCGAGGTGCCGAACGCCGTGCGCGAGACCGTCTATCTGCGCGAAATCCTGTCTTCGGAACCGTTCGTCAAGGCCAGGACCAAGCTGACCCTGGCGCTGGGCAAGGACATCTTCGGGACCCCCGTCGTGACGGACCTGTCGAAGATGCCGCACCTGCTGAGTGCCGGCGCCACCGGGTCCGGCAAGAGCGTCGCGGTCAACGCATTCATCCTGAGCCTGTTGGCGCATGCGGGACCGGACGAGGTCCGGATGATCCTGGTCGATCCGAAGGTGGTCGAGTTGCAGGTGTACGAGGGCATCCCGCACCTGCTGCTGCCCGTCGTCTACGATCCCAAGCACGCCGCCGCCGCACTGCGATGGGCGGTCGAGGAAATGGAGCGCCGCTACGAACTGCTGGCGCGCCACGGCACGCGAAACGTCCAGTCGTTCAACCAGCGCATCGACCGCCTGCTGGGCCACGGGCAGGACGGCGACGACGCGGCGCCCCATCCCACCCAGTTGAACCTGGAACTGACCGGCATGACGTCGGTCACGCGGACGGCCCCGGATCCCGAGGACGAGGATCTGAAGCGCCTGCCCTACATCGTGATCGTCCTGGACGAGTTCGCGGACCTGATGATGGTGGCTTCCAAGGACGTCGAGACGGCCGTGGCGCGGCTGGCCCAGAAGGCGCGCGCCGCCGGCATCCACCTGGTGATGGCGACCCAGCGCCCCTCGAAGGAGGTCATCACCGGGCTGATCAAGGCCAACTTCCCGTCGCGCATCGCGTTCCGGGTGTCGTCGAAGATCGACTCGCGCATCATCCTGGACCAGTCGGGCGCCGACGCGCTGCTGGGCTTCGGCGACATGCTGTTCCTGCGACCCGGTTCGTCCCTGGTCACGCGCATCCACGGGCCCTTCGTGTCGGACGAGGAGGTCGCCCGCGTCGTCGCGCACCTGAAGTCCCAGGGCAGCCCCGACTACCAGATGGAGATCCTGCAGAACCTGGATGCGGACGACGACGACCCGGACGAGGCCGACGCCGACCCCTTGCTGGACGAGGCCCAGGACATCGTGGTGTCCAGCCGCCGTGCCAGCATCTCGTTCCTGCAGCGCAAGCTGAAGATCGGCTACAACCGCTCGGCGCGAATCATGGAACAACTGGAGCGCCGCAACGTCGTCGGGCCGCCGGACAGCCGGGGCGAACGGCAGGTGCTGCTGGGGTGATCCCGGAAATCGACCCGAATCCGGCCTAGTCCACGGGCAGCATCGCGCGGGCCTGACGGATGGCATCGAGCACCACGGAGGCGGTCTTCCTGCCCAGGCTCATCGTGCGCTCGTAGGCGTACTGCGGAAGGTCCCAGTCCGCCTCGCGGACCATGTACCCGTTCTCGTCGTTTCCAAGCGCCACAGTGAACTTCACCGGAGCGTCGGATGTGGCGTCGATGTCCTGAACCACGGTCGGCGCGGGCTCGCCCGGCACCGAGACCAGGTCCAGCAGCGTGCGGCCGGCGGCCTTCAGCCGCATGGCGATGACCTCGGTCCGAACGTACGTCTTGCCCTTGCGCCACTCGGCGTTGCGCTTCAGCAACCCGCGATTGCCCATGTAGTTGAAGATCCAGTTGTCCTGAAGCAACTCGAATTCCTGGCGCGCCTGGTGAATCTGGACGCCATCCGGCCCCTGGGCCGCCGGCGCCCCCTTCAATGCCGCGAACACCGCGTCGGCAAGCCCGTTCCCCACGCGATTCATGATCGCGATGCGCTCGTCGATGGACACGTGCTTCAGGAACACGTCCATGATCTCGGGCTCCAGGGCCATCTTCTCGTCCCCGGGGTCGATGGTGACCAGCCCGCCCAAGGCGCCCTCGATGAACAGCGGCACGCCGCCCCACTCCTTGCGAACCCGATCGAAGAACGGGCCGGTCCAATCGGCCGAGATCTGGGTGTCGTTCCACAGGGCCTCGACGTGACAGCCCCAGTTCGCCACCAGGGCGATCGGCGCCCCCCCCTCGTCCTCGAAGGTCATCACGCGCACCACGTCGTCCTTCTGGCGACGGATCTGCGGGTGGATGTTCAGGGACAGGGTCGGGTCCACGGGCCCGGAAGCAACGCGAACGCGCGCTGGACGCGCCGCCAGCGCCGCCTGATCGATCGCCTGGGCAATCTGGTGACGCAGCGTTTCCATGTAGTTCGGGCAGGTTCCAGGACAGATCGGCAGGAAGCCGCCGACGGCCGGCCCCCAGTAGCCCATCGTATCGGGCGTGACGTGGTTGTGGGTCGAGGAGATCAGGATGTGGTCCTGATACCGATCCGAGGCCAGCGCGCGAACCGCCAACACGTCGTCCCGCAGGTATCCGATCGTGTTCAGGGACACCAGCACGAACGGCTGGCGACCGTCGTCCAGGTACAGGGCATGCACGTGAATCGGGTCGCGCACGCCGGTGCTCTTTCGTCCCATGTCGAATCCGCCCAGCAGGATCGAGCCCTCCGGGGTGATATCGACCATCGCGGCACCCGCGTACAGCCTGCCGCCTCCCTGGGTCGCGATCCGGTCGTGGACCTGATCCATCGCCTTCGCGGTCGTCGGCAGGTTCAGTCGCGACCGATCCACCTGCATCGAGCCGCAGCAGCCGGCGACAACCAGGGGCAGCAGCCACAAAGCAATGCGTCCGTGCGTCATGCGAAGCCTCCTTTCGGGCCGGCCGCCCGATGCGACCCCCACGGTCACGAACCATACGCCGCAGGCCCCAACGTTGTCCAGACGCCTTTCGCGCGGCGGCCGATCGGCGGCACACCCCGATTCCAGGTACAATCCCGCGAGAGTCGCGAGGCCGTAACGCGAATGGACCCTATCCTGGACACCGCCACCGCCGTCGAGGGCGTCCCGACCGAGGAAGAGCTGGTCCGCATCGGCGAGGGCTGCTCGCTGGGGTGCCGGTTCTGCCCCCACAGCCAGGGCAGGTCGGGATCCCGGTTGGCCGATGTCCTGTCGCCGGACTTTCGCATCCCGGTCGCGCGGCGCGTAACGGTCGTCTCTGGCGACATCCTTCGGCCCGAAATCGCGCCGTTGATCCGGGACCTGCGAAACGCCGGCGCCGCGACGGTGCTGGTGTACGCGCATCCCGGACTGGGCGACATGGCCCCGGTCCTGGATCGGCTGCAGGACGCGGGCATGACCGGGCTGCATCTGCTGTTGCCGGCGGCCTCCCGCGAGCTGATGTCGCGCCTGACGGGCGGAAGAGGCACGCTGGCACGCGCCGCTGCGTTGATCGAGGCCGCGAACCAGCGCGCCCTGGACATCACCCTCGAGATCCCGGTGGTCGAGGCCTCGGCCGGCGAGCTGGGGCAGACCGTCCAGCGCGCCCTGAACCGTGTCGCCCGTCCCGATCGCATCGTCCTGCGATTCCTGTCCGAGTTCGACCCCGAGCGCGGCCCCCTGCCGTGGGACGTCTCGACGGCCGCCGCCCCGTTGGACGCGGCCGTCGCGGCCGCGCGAACCCGATCGGTCCCCCTGATGCTGGGCCATCCCGGGGCGCCGCCGCCGTGCGTGCTGAACGTGCCGCACGCAACGCCGGACCTTTACCCCGCCTTCGCATTCGCGGGCCGGGACCGGAACCACCCGCACCCCCTCGAGGTCTGCTCGCGGTGCGCCGTGGCCTCGGTCTGCAACGCCGATGCGCGCTTCGTGACCACGGCGTCCGAGCCGGTTCGTCCGGTTCCGCCCCAGGTCGAGGCGATTGACGAGGTGCCCCCCGCGACACCCGACGGCCCGGCGCCCGCAGCCACGCTGCCGACGTCGGTCGAGCTGTTCCTTCGCCAGGTCACGCTGTCCGACCTGATCGAAACCCTGCGCGCGAAGCCGCCCATCTGCCGCTTCCCCTGGGAGGCGCTGGAGGCGCACGACATCCGAGGCGTGGTGACGCCCTGCGCCGGGGGCTGGCCCCTGCCTCGTTCGACCCGGCACTGCATTTCGTGGCACGACCACGGCCTGATCGAGTCGTGGAATTCCCGGGGCATGCAGAACATCCGGCGCGCCATTGCCCGCAGCCGGCCACAGGACACCTGCAAGCCCGACTGCCCGGCGTTCCACGGCGGGCCGCAATCCGCCGTGCCGTCGCTGCGCATTCCCGCGACGCGCGTGATGTTCGACAACGTGATCCTGAATCTGCGCGAGATGATGGCGGGCGCCGAGGTGCTGACCTCACGCCCCCAGACCATCAGTTTCTCCCCGACGCTGCGCTGTCCGAACGAGTGCCGGATGTGCGACATCCACAAGGTGCGCCGGTTCATGGGCGACGGGCCCGAGCTGGCCGACATGCCCGACCGGCTGTTCGACGAGCTGCGGGAGCTGCTTCCGACCACGCGTGTCCTGGCCCTGACGGGCGGCGAGCCGCTGATGTCCCGCCGCATGCGCGAGTTGCTGCGCCTGTTCACCGCCGACGATCATCCCGACGGCTCGGTGACGATCACCACGAACGGCCTGCTGCTGGGCAAGCCGGTGCTGCGAGACCTGGCCCGCACGCCGATCCGGCTGTTCTACGTTTCGCTGAACGCCGCGGACGACGCGACGTACGAGCGGGTCTCGGGTGGCACGAAGAACGGTTTCACCCGGGTGGTTGGCAACGTCCGCCGATTGCTGGACGCCGCACCGTCCATGGCCGGACGACCAGCCGTCATCCTGAGCTTCGTCGTCCAGCGTTCGAACCGCGAACAGCTGCCGGATTTCCTGGAACTGGCTCTGCGCCTGGGCACCGGCGTTCGCCTGCTGCCCATCGAACGGGATCGCATGGGCGAGTCGATCTTCACCGAGGAGGCACTGGTACGCGAGGTGCTGGCGATTCTGGACACCCGCGTACGTCCCAGGCTGCCTATGATGCCCTGGCAGTATCGCCACGAGGTGAACAAGCTGGCGTCCGTTCTGAACGGACGTCTGGAGCGCCAGGTCTGGGGCCCACTGTAGATCGACGACCGCCGCTGACCCCTGCCCCCCGCCGCAGGCCCTGGAGTGCGCCGGCCACGACGGCGCCCCTGCCCCCTTGCCCCCTGCCCCTGGCTGTAGGTTTGCGGGCTGCGGCGTGGCCGCAGCACTCCACGGACGCTGCGCGTCAAAGCCGCCCCCTGCGCCCGGCCGCAGGCCCTGGAGTGCGCCGGCCACGACGGCGCCCCTGCCCCCTTGCCCCCTGCCCCTGGCTGTAGGTTTGCGGGCTGC
>JARKOL010000283.1 GCA_029975745.1 Myxococcota bacterium
ATTCTGAAGGACCTGATGGTCGAGCGGGCCGCGCTGGACCGGATCATCCAGGCCGGGGGGTTCATCACGGTGCGGACGGGCGCGGCGGCCAAGGCCGAGGCCACGCCCGTGCCCAAGGACGACGCCGAACTGGCGATGGACGCCGCGGAATGCATCGGCTGCGGCGCGTGCGTCGCGTCGTGCCCCAACGGATCGGCGATGCTGTTCGTGTCGGCGAAACTGTCGCACCTGGGCCTGCTGCCCCAGGGCCAGCCGGAACGCATGTCCCGCGCGCTGTCGATGATCCGCAAGGCCGAGGACGAGGGCTTCGGGTACTGCTCGAACTACGGCGAGTGCGAGGCGGTGTGCCCCAAGCGGATCAGCATCCACTTCATCGCCCGGGCGAACCGCGACTTCCACAAGGCCTCGTTCGCGTACGGCGCCGGCAAGGGCGGCAAGGCGGTGTAGGCCTTGGCCCAGGCGACGACACCTCCTCCTTCGCCGACCCCCGAAAACGGCGCGTTCCCCATCGACCGCCGACTGGTCGTTGCCGTGGCGTCGTCCGCGCTCTTCGACCTGGCGGATGCCGACCGGGTGTTCCGCGAGCAGGGGCCCGACGCCTATCACGCCCTGCAGTGGGCGCATCGCGCCGATCCGCTGGGCGGCGGCGTGGCGCTGCCCTTCGTTCGACGACTGCTGTCCCTGAACGACGCTTTCGCGAACGATCCGCCGATCGAGGTCGTCCTTCTGTCCCGGAACTCCCCCGAAACCGGCCTGCGCGTCTTCCACTCGATCGCGCACCACGGGCTGCCCATCACCCGGGCGGCGTTCACCAACGGCCAGGCCCCGTGGCCCTGGCTGCCGGCGTTCGGGGCGTGCCTGTTCCTGTCCGCCGACCCGCGCGACGTGTCCGAGGCCATCGCGGCCGGTCACGCCGCGGGCACCGTGCTGCCGTCCGCGACGGTCGATGATCCCGCCGACCCCGAGCTGCGCCTGGCCTTCGACTTCGACGGCGTCCTGGCGGACGACGAATCCGAAACGGTGTACCGGCAGCAGGGGTTGGCCGCCTACCGGGCATTCGAGTCCGAACAGGCCGACCGCCCCTTGCAACCGGGCCCCCTGGGCGAGTTCTTCCGGCGGCTGGGGCAGGTCCAGGCCCGGCTGCGCGCCCTGGGGGACCGCTCGCCCGACGCCGCGCCGCGCCTTCGCCTGGCCCTGGTCACCGCGCGGAATGCGCCGGCAATCGAACGCTGCATCACGACCCTGCGCGCCTGGGGTGTCCGCCTGGATGACACGTTCTTTCTTGGGGGCATCCAGAAGGCGCGCGTCCTGGGCATCCTGCGGCCCCACATGTTCTTCGATGACCAGCCGGCGCACCTGGACGCAGCCCGCGAACTGGCCCCGGCGGTCCACGTACCCTTCGGCATCACCAATCGTTGATGTGATTCGAGATCAGAAGCCCAGGAAGTCCGGACCGAACACGATGCGACCGCCCCAGTGTCCCGCAACGCCCATCAACCCGGCCGCCAGGCACACCAGCGTCAGGTACGTCCCCCGCACGACGCCCTCAAGGTGGTCGCGATTCATCCAGCGAACCCCGAACGCCAGGACGGCCAACCCGAACGTGATGAAGATCATGGCCTGATGCTGACCAATCAGAAGCTGGATTTCGGCGCTGCCCGACACGTGTTCCGCCCGAAACAGCCCGGTCACGATGGCGGGAACGAACGACAGCAGCGTCAGCCCCAACGCCCACAGGCCCAGTTCCTCGGCCGCCCGACGCCGGAACCCGAAGGCCGCGACATCCAGCAGAACCACGAAGACCAGCCACCCGATCGGCAGGTGAACCACCGCATGGTGCAGGCGGCCCAGGAAATCGCCCAGCCCCTGGGGCCCAGGCCCCGCCGACTCCGAGTCGCCTGGATCGATGACCTCGATCGACACCGGGACCGCGGCGGGCGATTCCCCACCCCCGGTCTGGGCGGCCAGCGGCGCGGCGAATCCCGCAAGAATCAGCCACGAAACCACGACGGTTGCCAGCGCGCGCTTCGTCATTGGAGCCCCCCGAATCGACCCCCATGATCGTGGGCCGCACCCCACAGCCTGTCAAGGCGGCGGCCCCCCATGGTTCACCGCCCACGCCGCGAATCGGTCGGCGAGCCGGGGCCAAGGGGAATATTCCCGGCGCCAGTTCGTTTAGGGCGCCGCCCAGGCCATTTGACTTGGGCGGCCAATTCGCGGAAACTGCCGCAGCGTTTTTCGCCCCGTGGAGGTACCCATGACCCTTCGCAACCTGTTCGTTTCGCTGGCGTCCGTGCTTGTGCTCGCCATCGCTGCGCCGGCCGCCGGCCAGACGGTCAAGATCGGACTCGTCGATGTCCAGCGCGCCGTGGTCACGGTCAAGGACGGCGTGGCCGTCAAGGCCCGACTGGAGCGCCTGTTGAAGCAGAAGCAGAAGGACTTCGACAAGATGCAGGAGGACGTCAAGCGCCTGAAGGACGAACTCGAGACGCAGGGCGCCATGATGAAGGAAGACCTGCGGCGCCAGAAGATCCAGGACTACCAGAAGAAGATGGTCGAGCTCCAGGAGTTCTACATGGGCAACCAGCGGGAGCTGGCCGACAAGGAGGCCGAGCTGACCGCGCCCATCCTGGAGCGTCTGGAGAAGGTCCTGACCAAGCTGGGCAAGGACGAAGGATTCACCATCATCCTGAACGCCAGCGCGACCCTCTACAATGCCGACGCCATCGACCTGACGGACCGCCTGATCAAGATGTACGATTCCGGCGCGGGCAAGTAGCCCGCCACGAATCCCTCTGGGTCACCCGCTCGCGAAGGGGGCGTTCCGATGCGTCGCTCCGGCATGTTCCAGCGAATCTGGGCCAATCGCACGCGGGGCGTCACCGCCATCCTCGCCACGCTGGTCGGCATCCACGTGCTCCTGTTGCTGCTGGCGCTGGTCCAGCGCGACCTGGCCGACCTCGCCTATCGTTTGGGTGGCCTGGTGCCCCAACACGTTCTGACGCGACCGTGGACGCTGGCCACGATGGCGCTTCTGCATGACCGGCGGGACCTGTTTCATCTGCTGTTCAACGTGCTGGCCCTGTTCTCGCTGGGCCCCTGGGTCGAGCGCGCCCTGGGTCTGCGGCGGTTCCTGGTCCTGTTCGCGATCTGTTCCCTGGCCGGTTCGGTGCTGTTCATCGGGGCGCAGGTCGTCCAGGGAACCCCCGGGGTCATGGCCATCGGCGCTTCCGGCGCGGTGATCGGGATCCTGACCGCCTTCGCCCTGATGTTTCCGCGCGCCGAACTGCGCCTGTTCGGGCTGGCGCCGCTCCAGGCCTCCAACCTGATCTGGCTGATCCTGGGGCTGGACTTCATCATGTGGGTCTTTGGCGCCCGGATCGCCGTCTCGGTGCATGTGGGCGGCATGATCGGCGCGTTCGCCTACCTCAGACGCCCCTGGCGGCCCGAGTACGTCCGGGATGCCCGACGGCGACTGGCCTTGTTGTGGTCGAGGCTGCGGTGAGTCGATTTCGTCGCCTGGCGCCGTTCCTGTTCGTCGCCGTCGCGGCCACGGCATCCTATCTGCCCACCTTCGGCAACGACTTCGCGTGGGACGACGAGTACCTGGTCCTGAAGAACCTGGACATCCGGTCGCTGCGCAATGTCCCCGGCATCTTCACGCGCTCCTGGGCCGGCGGCGTCGAATACGAACTGGGCCAGGCACAGAACCGCCCCTACTTCCGCCCGATGGCCGAGGCCAGCATGGCCCTGGACTGGGCGCTGGGCGGCGGCCCCAATCCGCTCGTGTTCCATGCCACGAACCTGGCCATCCATGTGGCCGCGGCACTGGCCTTGCTGGTGTGGCTTCGCCGGCTGACCGCCCCCCGGGATGTCCCGTCCACACAATACGGCCCCGCGCTTGCCGCGGACCTTCCCGCGACGGTCGCCGCCCTGCTGTGGGCCATCCACCCGGTCCACACCGAGGCGGTCAGCCTGGTTTCGTACCGCACCACGCTGTTGTCGGGACTGGCGACGTTCCTGGTTCTGGCCCTGCTGGGCAGGCCGGGCGTCCGCGATTCCGCCGTGCGCATCGTGGCCGCCTGTCTGGCATTCATCGGAGGGCTGCTGGCCAAGGAGGTCACCCTCGTCACGCCGGGGCTGCTGCTGCTGGGCGATCTGGCCGCCCGGGACCTGGACCGCGCGCGCATCCTTCGGGTGTTCGTCCCGATGGCCGTCATCGGTCTGGCGTACCTGGGCCTGCGGGCGACCCTGACCGCCCCCGGCGTCTATGACTTCTTCGACGGCATGACCCCGTTCGAGCGGGTCGCCATGATTCCCCGGGTCTTCTTCCTGTACGTGCGTCTGCTGGTGTTGCCCCACCCCCTCTGCCCCTTCTATGACTGGGGCATCCTGGGCATCCCGCGGACCTGGTTCGAGCCCGACATCCTTGCGGGCCTGCTGTTGATGGCCGCGATGCTGGCGGGGATCGTGCTGGCGTGGCGCCGGGCCCCCTTGGCCGCCCTGGGGCTGGCGTTCTTCGCGATGGCGCTGCTTCCCGTGTCGCACATCGTGCCGTTCTTCGATGCGGCGGGCGAGCGCTTCCTGTACGTGCCGTCCGCGGGCATCTGGGTCGCGCTGGTCGGTGCAGCCGCCGCATTTCGCCGCTCCCGGATGCTGACGACTCTGGGCCGGGGGCTGGCCGTCGTCGCCGGAGTCGCGTTCTTCGCGCTCACGTTCCAGCGTTCGACCGAGTGGCGCGACAGCGAAACGATCCTGCGGGCCACCGTGCGCGACTTCCCGATGTCCGTCTCCGCGCACCTGGGCCTGGGCCAACTGCTGACGGACAGCGACCGTTCCGATCAGGCGGTTCCCCTGTTCCGCGAGGTCACCCGCCTGGCGCCCCCGCTTGCCGTCGGGCACGGGATGCTGGCGGTGGCCCTGGCTCGCACGGGCGACTACGAGGCCGCCCGCAAGGTCATCCGCAACGCCCCGCCCCCCGAACCGCAGCTTCCGTCGGCCGCCCAGATCGCCCGCAACGAGTTCCTGCGCGCCGAACAGGACGTTCTGCTTCGGGCGCTGGGGCTGTAGGGCGTCACCGGGACCTGGCGACCGCCCCGCCCGCTTCCATGCTACGATTGCGCACCCTCGGAGGGCATGCCCATGAAGGTACTGGGTCTGAACTTCAGCAACGACGCCGCGGCCTCGATGGTGGTCGATGGCCGCACGGTCATGGCGGTCCAGGAGGAACGCTACCGGCGCGTCAAGCACTACCCCGGCTTTCCCCAGCACGCGATGAACGCCGCATTGAAGGCCGGCGCGACGTCGCTCCCGGATCTGGATGCCGTCGCGTTCTTCTGGAATCCCGGTATCCACGCGGCGTCGCCCTCGTGGCGCAACTCGTCCGTGCCGCGCCACCACATGGAGTACCTGTACGATGTTCCGAACCACCTGCTGCCGTCGATGGGCGCTCCCGAGCTGACCGAGCAGGTCTTCCACATGCCCGGCGGCAGGCGCCTGCGCGTCGTCTATGTGACGCATCACCTGGCGCACGCGGCCGGAGCGCTGCTGACGTCCCCCTTCGACCGCGCGGCCATCCTGACCGTGGACGGCTATGGCGAACGCGACTCGACGGTCATCTGGAAGGCCGAGGGCACGACGTTCCAGCGCCTGTGGACCCGCGAGTTTCCCCACTCGCTGGGGGCGTACTACGCGGCGCTGACCCAGTACCTGGGTTTCTCCCCCAACTCCGGCGAGGGCAAGGTGATGGGACTGGCGTCGTACGGCCAGCCCGTCTTCGCCGACGAGTTCCGGAAGCTGCTGAAGCTGACGCCCGACGGCTTTGAACTGGACCTGTCCTACTTCGACTTCTTCGTCGAGCGGCCTCGACGGTACAGCCAGAAGCTGGTCGATCTGCTGGGCGAGCCGCGCGTGCCGGAAAGTCCCCTCACGAAACGCCACGAGGATCTGGCCGCCAGCATGCAGGCGGTCTTCGAGGAGGCCATCCTGCATCTGGCCCGGATGGCGCGGGACCTGACCGGCATGGACACCCTGTGCATGGCGGGGGGCGTCACCCTGAACTGCTCGGCCAACGGGAAGCTGCTCGAGGCCGGCATCTTCGACCGCTGCTTCTTCCAGCCCGCCTCCAGCGACGCCGGCGCGGGCCTGGGCGCGGCGTTGTACGTCACCCACGTCCTCGAGGGACTGCCCCGCGGCACGCCCGAGCTGCTGCTGGAGTACCTGGGCCCGCAACACACGAACGACCAGGTCCGCGACACCCTGGACAAGGGCGGCATCCGGTACCTGACCCCCGAGGACCCCTACGGTCTGGCGGGACGACTGCTGTCGCGGGGCCTGATCGGCAGCGTGTACCAGGGCAAGGCCGAGTTCGGACCGCGCGCCCTGGGTAACCGCTCGACGCTGGCCGACCCGCGCCCCGCCGCGATGAAGGACCGCGTGAACGCCCGCGTCAAGTTCCGCGAGGGCTTCCGTCCCTTCGCGCCGTCGGTTCTGGCCGAACGCGCCGTCGAGTACTTCGGCCCCGGCGCCGACTTCTCGCCCTTCATGTTGCGGGTCTTCCCCACGCGCCCCGAGCGGCTGCACGAGGCGCGGGCGGTCACCCACGTCGATGGCGGCGCGCGCGTCCAGTCCGTCACCCGGGACCAGAACCCGCGCTACTACCACCTGATCGACAGTTTCCGCGGCGAAACGGGTACGCCGCTGGTCCTGAACACGTCCTTCAACATCCGGGGCGAGCCGATCGTCAACTCGCCGGCCGACGCGGTGAAGTGCTACCTGACCACCGACATGGATTTCCTGGTGGTCGAGGACCACGTGCTGGTCAAGGATGCTTCGATGCTGTGAGGCAGGCTGCGCCGGCCACGGAGCGCCCCGCCGGCAAGGGCTTGAACCCGCCTACTTCCGGATGGCGGTCAGCGACCCGCTGACCTCCGAGGTCGCGCCCGCGGGCGGATGGAAGGTCCCCTCGTACGAATCCACGCCCTCGACCTGGGTGATGCGGTCGGCCTTCAGGTCGCAGCTGGTGTCCGCGTAGGCCCCGCTGCCCGAAACGGTCACGCGCATCGGCCGGATCAGGGGCGTACGCAGGTCCGTCGCCTGCTGCAGCAGCCGCAGCAGCCCCTCCTCGCACAGGGTTTCCAGGTCCGCCTGCGTTCCGGTGAACCAGGACGAGATCTGGCTCATCAGGTCGGTCGCGACGGTCGCGCACGGCAGCCGCATGGCGATGGCCTGCTCGACCGAACGGGCATCGCCGCCCTTGACGACGTTGTCCGCGATGTACCCGCCCGAATAGACGCGGGACGCGACGTCCGACGCGAAGTACGCCGCCAGGCGGCCCAGGTTCAGCGCCACGTCATGGTCCTCGATGACCACGCGGTTGCCGGCGACCCGCGACGCCTGGAAGGTCGAATCCTGGATGGTCGGGGCATAGGCCAGTTCGCCGAACGATGCCATCGGCAGCACCAGCTTGCCACAGGCAAAGAAGTTCGGGTCGCTCGGGTCGCAGCCCGCCTTCCAGTACAGCGGGTTGTAGGCATCCCAGACGATCGTCCCCGGGATCTTCCCGTCTTCCTCGGCACCGAACGTGATGGTGGAGTTCAGGTTGATCTGGCGCAGCGCCGTCGTCACCCGCGCCGCGACCTGGGCGTACTTGGCCACCCAGGCCGGCGAGTCGCTGGCCAGCTTGTCGGGGATCAGCGACGCCAGGGCGGCATCCAGCTTGGCCCCCTCATCCCCGGTCAGAAGCGTGCCTTCCCACGAGTCCGCCTGGGCCTGGATCGCGGCCACAACGGTCGCCGCGTCCGCCGCGAACGCCTGCTCGACGGCACGCAGGTAGCAGCACACCAGTCGCCCGAATCCCAGGGTCGCGGGCGACCCGCACTGGGTTGCCGGATCGACGGCGGAACAATCCTCGAAGGCCGCCGACACGTCCAGCCGGTGGCTGCCGGTGAAGGCGCCTTCCAGCGTCATGGGCGTCGCGACCAGGCCTACCGTGGCGGTATTCGGACAGGGCGTCGTTTCGGTGGCCTTGTCGCCGGTGATCACGATGCCCTCGACGCATCCGAACGCGAAGGGGCAGTTCTCGACGCCCTTCACCACCAGCGTGACCGTCGTGTTCGGCGGCGGGCACTGGAACTGCACGGGCTGGGTCAGATCCAGCCCCAGGGCCTCGGCCACCACGCCGGTCAGCGGCGTCGCGGCGTTCAGGTCCGCGCACTTCTTGTCCGACGTCAGCGCGCTCAACTGGTAGCTGGCCCCGCTTCCGGGAGCTCCGGGGTATCCCAGCGACACCGTCAGGCAACCGCACTCCATCTTCAGCACGACCAGACGCATGCTGACCGGGAGCGCGTCCGGGGACGTCGCGGTCACCGTGTACAGCAGTTCCACGGTCGCGCCGCCCTGGAAGACCGTCTCGACCAGACCATCCGCGTTCGAAATGGACGAGGGCCGCGTCAGCGACGAATCCCCCTTGAACACTTCCTCGCCGTCCAGCGTCTCGATGCGCGAGATGGCGAAATCGACCTGCCGCCCCGACACGAAGGTCTGGTCCTGGACAAGGCGCACGCGAGCCCGGATCGTGAACGGCTGGCCCGACGGGACCTGCTGGGGAAACATCGTGTCGGACAGGAACACGATCTCGTAGGTCGCCTGGGGAACGTCCGGCTCGGTTCCCTGGTCCTCGACGCCATCGGCGCCGGCCCCGGGGTCCTCGGGCTCCTGCGCGTCATCGATGTAGCCCAGGTCCACCGGCGGCACGTCCTGGTCCGGACCGCCGTTCCCGCCGTTCGAGGACGAACAGCCCGTCCAGGCCGCCAGGGCCAGCACCGCCGCAGCAATCGGGAACACACGCATGATCGCGCCTCCTGTCGAAGAAACCGCGCGCCTGGTCACACCCGCGCGCCATCGAGGGGCCGTCCCCCGGGTGCCGAGTCTAGAAAGGTTGGCGCCTGGAATCAACCAGGGAACCCTTCGGGATTGCGAATTCCCCCTTCCGTTTCCCCCTTGGACTGCCTATGTTGCCACGGGACCCGTGGAGCCCCTGGGGATGGCGCATCCAAATGACGACTCGGCCGCGGTCCGCGTTCGCGGCCTGGTGAAACGCTACGGGGACCTGGTCGCCGTCAACGGCCTGGACCTGGACATCGCAAACGGCGAGTGCTTCGGACTGCTGGGCCCGAACGGCGCCGGCAAGACGACGACAGTTGAGATTCTGGAGGGCCTGCTGCCCTGCGACGCGGGCGACGTGACGATCCTGGGGCGCACGTGGCGCGACGGCAGGAAACTGCGCCAGCGAATCGGCATCGCCCTGCAGGAGACGCACCTTGCCGACCGTCTGACGGTTCACGAAACCGTCACGATGTTCCGCAGTTTCTTCGATCGCGGACGCACGCCCGACCAGGTCATCGCGCTGGTGGGCCTGGAGGACAAGCGCGACGCCTGGGTCGTCAAGCTGTCCGGTGGTCAGCGCCAGCGCCTGGCCATTGCCTGCGCCCTGGTCGGCGATCCGGAACTGTTGTTCCTGGACGAACCGACGACCGGCCTGGACCCCCAGTCCCGACGCCGGCTGTGGGACGTGGTTTCCGACTTCAGGGGCCAGGGGCGGTCCTGCATCCTGACGACGCACTACATGGAAGAGGCCGAGCGGCTGTGCGACCGGGTCGCCATCATCGACCACGGCCGGATCATCGCCCAGGGCACCCCCACCCACCTGATCGGACAACTGGGGGGCACGCAGGTCGTCGAGTTCCGCGCGTCGCCCGACGTGGACGAGGTCTTCTGCAGGTCACTGCCCGGCGTCAGCGGCATCTCGCGATTCCAGCAGCGATGGCGGCTGACGGTCGTCGCGCTGAACCGGACGGTTCCCGCGCTGGTCGATGCGCTGCGGGACCGCGGCGCGGACCTGGCGGACCTGACGACCCACCAGGCGTCCCTGGAGGACGTCTTCATCGCCCTGACCGGACGCGCCCTGCGAGGTGACGCATGAGCCCGCTGGGTCACCTGATCCTGGCCCGCCTGCGCGAGTTCTATCGCGAGCCGGCCGCGCTGTTCTGGACCTACGGCTTCCCGACGCTGCTGGCGCTGGCCCTGGGACTGGCCTTCCGGGGCGGCGACGGGCGCGCCACCCCGATCGCCGTGATCGAGGGGCCCTTCGCGTCCGAGCGGGCCGCCGTCCTGGCCCAGGATCCCGGTCTGTCGGTACGAACCGTTTCGCCGCGGGACGTCGATTCGCTGTTCCTGGGTGGGGGCATCGTGCTGGCCGTCGGAGCGGACCCGGCGCTCGAGTACCGCTTCGACGACACCCACCCGGAATCCGAGGCGGTCCGAAGACGCGTCGATGATCACCTGCAGCGCGCCGCGGGACGCATCGACCCGCTGCCCACCCGGGACCGGCCCGTGACGGCACCCGGGTCGCGCTACATCGACTTCCTGATTCCCGGCCTGATCGGCATGAACATCATGAGCTCCAGCATGTGGGGAATCGGCTACACCATCGTCGAGGCCCGCAAGCGACGCCTTCTGAAGCGCCTGGCCGCCACGCCGATGCGCCATGGCGACTTCCTGTTGTCCTTCATCCTGGCCCGCCTGATCTTCCTGGCGACCGAGGTCGCGATCCTGCTGGCCTTCGCGGTCCTGGTCTTCGATGTGGTCGTCCAGGGGTCGTGGCTGTGGATCGCGGCGCTGTCCGTCGCGGGCGCCATGGCGTTCGCGGGACTGGCCATGCTGGCGGCCAGCCGGACCCAGAGCACCGAGACCGTGTCGGGCCTGATGAACCTGATCATGCTGCCGATGTGGGTGCTTTCCGGCGTGTTCTTCGCGTCGTCCCACTTCCCGGACTGGATGCAGCCGATGATCAAGCCGCTGCCGCTGACGCTGCTGAACGATGCGATGCGTGCGGTCATCAACGAGGGCGCCACGTCGGCCCAGGTCGCCCTGCCCTTCGCCGTGCTTTCGGTGGGCGCCGCCCTGACCCGGGTGGTCGCGGTGCGCGTGTTCCGCTGGAACTGATGGGCGGAGCCTAGACGCAGGCGGCCGCCAGCGACACCGACGAGATCGTGTCCCCCATCCCGACCAGAGTCACCGGCCGTTCGACCAGGATCGTCGGCACCGCGATGACGTCGAAGTCCGGCCCGCGCCAGATGCCCGTCGCCACCAGACCGGCGGGGTCCTCATCGCCCAGTTCGGTCGCCAGGCGTTGCAGTTCGGCCAGTCCCCGGCCGGACACGTCATGGCCCACCGCCCAGGACAGGTTCTGCCTGCGGTCCAGCGTGCCGGTGCCGGCCTTGCCCGCGGCCACGACCGCCGCCACCGCCATGCCCTCGCGGTTCTCGAACGGCCCGGGACGCGCCCCCTTTCGCAGCAGCGTCAGGTACAGCCCGTACATGTGCAACTGGATCCGAGGCACCCCGGTGTGGTCGAAGACCCGCTTGACCGCTCGGAACAGGTGGTCCGCCCGCGGCTCGCGGTCGCACAGCGCGGCCAGGCCGTCGTCCGGCAGCAGTTCCACCAGGTCGATCGTCTCGCGTTCGTTCAGGCCGATGCTGTCCACCTGGCGGGCGATGCCGTCCAGGACGTGCCGGCGAATGTCGCGGTCCTGCGTCGATGCGATCTCCAGGTGGATGCGGCACGCCGGGCTGGCGGCCCGCCACGAGATCACCTCGCGCTCGGAGCCGTCCACGCGGTCCACCCCCAGGGTCCCGTCGGGCAGTTGTCGCGTCAGCAGGTGATAGCCGGACAGCACGATCAGGTCGCAGTCCAGTGCCCGAACGGCCGCGCCGAAGCCGGCATCGATGTGCAGGCACAGATTCATGGGATCGTAGGTCGCGATGAAGCGATTGGACTTCGGACAGGTCACCTCGCCCTCGGGTAGCGACACGGTGTCGCCCCCGTCGAACTCCAGAATCCAGTGGATCATCGCCGGGTCGTCCCGAGCGATGTCGCGAACCCGGGTCAGGCGCCCCGACGCATCGGTCGAACGCAGGTTGTCCTGATCCAGGAACAGGTGCGCCTGTCGGTCCGGCAGCGAGGCGCAGTGGACCAGCACGTCCCGGACGCCGCACACCGCCAGCGCGTTCGCCACGATGCCCGCCTGGCCCCCCATCTGCAGCCGGTCCGGGGCCAGCCGCTCGCACGCCCATCCATAGGTCGCGGGATCGGTGATCAACCACTCCTCGGCAATCCCGCCCGCAAAGCACCGGAACAGCCCGCGCACCAGGTCCACCGGCCGCTGCACCGCCCGGGGTCCGTCGGCGCGCAGATCCGCCAGCGTCAGCCCCTGCTCGGCCACGAGTTCGGCCAGCAGCGCCCCCGACACCTTGCGGACGGCGTCGATGTTCGTGTTGAATCCGGTGACGACACGGCCCAGCCCCGCCATGCCCGCGAGCCGTCCCGGAACGCACGCGTAGTGGTCCCGCCACAGCGCCTTCAGATCCGATTCCCGCATGTCCGCCCCTCCAAAGCGACGGGGATGATACCACCGTGGCGCGCCAACGCATCCCGCCGCTACCCATCCGGCACTCCATCTGGTACCGTTTCCGTCCGATTCTCGAGGTGCCCGATGACTCGACGCGTGTTGTCGTTGCGGATGGCGCTGCTGGCATTTGCACTGCTGCTTCCGGGTTGCGATGCCTCGGATGGCCCGGCGGATTCGACCACGACCCCGGATGTGCCGGTTCATCCCGATGTCCCGACGGATGTGGACGCCCACGAGCCGGATGACGTGCGCCACGATGCCGCCCTGGACGTCGGCGGCGACATCGAGGACCAGGACGCCCACGAGGACGCCGCGACCGACCCCGGCCCCCTCGATCCAGGCGTCGATCCCGGGACCGATGTGATCCCTCCGGATCCCGGGTCCCTGTTCGTCGAGGGATGCCCCGTGGCCGGCAAGGCGCTGGCACGCGAGATCCGGGATCCCGCCTTCGCCATCGAGGGTCCGGACGCCATCGGGCGGCCGGGCGACTTCCTGCTGGCGAACCCGCGGGCGGCGTTCGTGATCCAGGGGGCGGACCATCGCAACGCATACTACCTGTATGGCGGCGTCCCGGTCGATGCCGTCGCGGTGCGGGACTGCCGCCAGGACGGCGTCGATCGATTCGCCGAACTGGGGCTGATGATGGGCTCGCTGGTCACGTCGCCGTTCTACCAGTCGGTCCTGCGGGCGTTCAGCGCCGACACCGTCGAGGTCCTGGCCGATGGCTCGGACGGCGGCCCGGCGATCGTGCGCGCGACGGGGACCGACGATCGCTTCTGGCTGGTCGAACTGGAGCTGGTGGCGTCGGCGTTCTTCTCGGGCGCGCGCCGGGAGCTTTCCGGCCCGCTGGGCCTGCGCATCGTCGTGGACTACACCCTGGCCCCCGATTCGAACGTGTTGCAGATCGACATGGCATTGACCAACCTGGATGCCTCCCCGAAGGAGGTCCTGGCGGGCTGTCAGGCCCTGTTCGGAGCCACCTGTCGGACGACGTGGTACGCGGACGCCGTGATGAACGTGGGCGGCGTCACCCTGGAAACCGGCGTGCCCTGGGTTGTGTCCTCGCTGGGGGACGGCGCCTGGGCGTTCGCCATGGAGGGGACCAACCTGGGCGTCACGGACATCAGCGGCATCACGGCCCTGCTGGACCTGAGTCAGGTGATCGGCGGCCCCCTGGCACTGGCGCCCGCCGGCCTGGTCGGGGACACCGCGCGCACCCGCTACTTCCTGGCCGTCGGCCCGACCGATGCCCACAGCGCGGTACGCCACCTGGCCGACGTCAACCCGGAACCGATTCCCGGCAAGTCGTATCGGAACGTTCCCGTTGCGGGAACCGTCCAGTCTCCCTCGGGGGCGGTCGCCGGCGCTCGGGTGGACCTGGAGGCCCGAAACACCAATGGTTCCTGGCGCATCCTGGATCGCTTCGTGTCCGGGCCCGACGGCGCCTTCGGTGGGGCGCTGCCTGACTTTGGCCCCGCCACCCCGGAATACCGGCTGGTTCCCTACGCCGACGGACACCCGACGCCGGACCCGACGCCGATCCCCGCGACGCTTCAGGGCCCCTTCGACCTGCAACTGGGCCGGGGCGGCACCCTGTGCGTGGACGTCCGTGACGACGACGAAGCCGGTCTGCCGGCCAAGGTGCTTCTGTACCGAGGGACCGCGATGTCCGCCCGCCTGTACACCCTGGGCCGTCCCCAGTGCTTCCCGGTGGCGCCCGGCAACTATCTGGCCGCAGTGACCCGGGGCTTCGAGTACGCCGCGGTCGAGACGACCGCCACGGTCCCCGACGACGGCACCGGCAACCTGAACGTCACGCTGCAACGGGTCGTGGACACGACCGGCTGGATGTCGGTCGATACCCATGCCCACGGGTACGCCAGCCCCGATGCCTCGGTCACGAATGCCGAACGCGTCGCCACGGCCGCCGCCGAGGGGCTGGACGTCCTGGTGGCGACCGACCACGAGGCCGTCAGCGACTGGGCCCCGGACGTCGAGCAGGCCGGCCTGGGAGCCTGGCTGTCCACGGTGATCGGCCAGGAAGTCACCGCGCCGATTCCCGAACACACGACGATGCTTGGCGCCCCCGCCCGCCCGGATCTGGGCGCGCGCGGCGGCAACGTCCCCTGGTACGGCCTGGACATCGCCCAGATCCACGATCGCTCCCGCGAGCGCGGCGCCCGGGTGGTCGGCCTGAACCACCCCCGGGGAGGCGGCTACCTGACGATGATCCAGTGGAACCGGCTCCTGGGCGCCCCCGGACTGACCGACCCGACGCGAATCGGCCTGCCCGCCAACGCCACGCTGTGGACCTGGGACTTCGACATCATCGAGTTGATGAACGGCGTCCAGGAGGTCTTCGTCGTCCCGTCGAACGCCTCGCGCACCGGCCTGTTCGACGACTGGGCCAGCTTCCTGAACCACGGACACCGGATCACCGCGGTGGGCGCCTCCGACGTCCACGGACTGGAGCGCCCAGGGACGCCGCGCACCTACTTCCCGTCCCAGGCGAACGCCCCCTCGGAATTCGACCCGGAGGACCTGTACCTGGCGCTGACGTCCGGCCGGGCACTGATCAGCGCCGGAGCCTTCGCGACGGTCACCGTCAACGGCACGGCCACCCTGGGCGACACGATCACCGACACCGACGGCACGATCGATCTGCACGTTCGAATCCAGGCCATGCCCGCGGTCCATGTCGCCGGATTCAAGGTGTACGTGAACTGCGACCAGGTGGCCTCGATTCCCGCCACCGATCCGGACGGCACGATCAAGTACGACGACACCCTTTCGTTGGCCGTGGACGCGGACGCCTACATCGTCGTGATGGGCTTCGGGTCCAAGGCAATGCCTCGTGGCTTGCGGGACGTGGCCCAGACCATCCCGCGCTTCGCGACGAACCCGATCTTCGTGGATGCCGATGGGGATGGTTCCTGGACCCCGCCCGGCGGCAGGACATGTACCTACGACCGCGACCTGCCTGCCCCGGCTACCCGCTGATCCCGGGACCGCAGTTCGTCTGGCGAATACGACACTGGGTCGCCGGCCCGCCGTCACACCGCTCGAAATATCGATCGGACAACGGGTTCCCGAACCCGTCCCAATCGCGAACGATGCAACTGGCCTGCGCCTGTTCGCATGCGGCCCCGAACGCCTCCAGCACGGGCAGTCCGGCGACCCACTCGGTCCAGGTACACCAGTCGGGCGTCCCGTCACACGGGTCGTCACGGACGTAGGACAGCCCGTTCCCGTCGGCATCCACGGTGCCCTCGGTGCAGAACTCGTCGATCCCGTCGCAACCGAAGTCCCGCCGGAAGCCCCACCTGAGGCCGTCCTCGGACCAGGTATGGGTCCCGCATTCCCGGGTCGAATCGCAGAATGGCGACTCGGTGCGCGTTGCGATCCTGCCCTCCGAGTCGTAGGTGAACTCGCGACATTCCCGATTCGGCGTCCCGTCACACCCCTGGTCCAGCCACCAGGAAAGCTCGCGCCCCGCATCGTCCAGCACACGGAGGGTACACTCGGGCTGGCCCCCATCGCACATGAAATCGTAGTGCTTCAGGATCCATCGGCCGTCGTCGTCGTAGGTGTACTGGCTGCAATTGCGGTCCCAGGTGCCGTCACAGTCCAGGTCCCAACGTTCGAGGGCAATCTGGCCATCCTCGCGGTACGCGAACTGGTGGCAGTTCCGGTCGAAGACGCCGTCGCAGCCGTCGTCCCATCCCTCCCAAAGCAGCCGCCCCGCCTCGTCGAATCGACGCTCGACGCAAAGGTCCGGGGTCCCATCACACCCGGTGTCGGCGACGCCTCGAACCGGTTCATCGCCCACGGGCCCCCATTCGACCGTCCAGCAGTCCTGGTGCCGCCCGTCGCACCCCGCGTCGTACCGCTCGGTCAGCAGCCGCCCCCGCTCGTCGAAGGTTCGGTGGATGCAGGTGTCCCACGCTCCGTCGCAGCGGCGGTCTGAGCGCTGGACCTCGGAGCGGCCGTCCGCGCCATAGGTCCAGTCCTGGCAAGGATCCCCGTACCCGTCCTCGAATCGGCGGGAATCGTTGTCCTGGCGACCATCGCAGTTCTCGTCGATCTGGATGGTCCTTGGGCGTCCGTCCGCGTCGAAGGTGGCCAGCCGGCACTGTGACGTCGCGCGCCCGTCGCAGTCGTCGTCGAAGCCCTCCCAGGTCCAGCATGCGCCGACCGATCGGTCCAGCAAGGGCCGCTCGGAACACGACGCCAGACCCACGACGACAAGGCCGGCGGCAATCCAGATCCTCATCCTTCCATGCCTCGCAGTGTCGGCCCCGACGCAGCATCACCGGATCGATCGAAGCGTACCCCCGCCACCGCGGCTCGTCAAAGCGCCCCGGGGCTTCCCCTTTCCCCATCGGGGATGATATGAATGCCGCACGGCCGTTTCGGGCCGTCGCAACCCGATGGAGGAAACCATGGCTCCGCAGAATCCGACCGTTCTGTTCGAAACCACGCTGGGGAACTTCAAGTTGGAACTGGACGCCGAGAAGGCGCCCCTGAGCACCGCCAACTTCGTCGAATACGTGAAGACGGGCTTCTACACCGGCACGCTCTTCCACCGCGTGATCCCGGGATTCATGGCCCAGGGCGGCGGCTTCGACGTCGCCAAGCGCCAGAAGCCCACCCGCGCCCCCATCCAGAACGAGGCCGCCAACGGCCTGAAGAACGTTCGCGGCACCGTGGCCATGGCCCGGACCAGCGACCTGCACTCGGCCACCGCCCAGTTCTTCGTCAATCTGGTGGACAACGCGTTCCTGGACCACCGGGACAGTTCGCCCGACGGCTACGGCTACGCGGTCTTCGGCAAGGTGGTCGAGGGCATGGACACCATCGACAAGATGGCGGCCATCCCCACGTCCCAGAACATGATCAGCGAGGCGTTCCCCCAGCAGACCATCGCGGTCCGCAAGGCATCGATCGTCGGCTGAACCCGCGGAGCCTAGCCGATTACCGCCAGCAGCACGGAACGCGCCGGCAGTTCCAGTTCGACCTCGGGGTCCAGCCGCAGGGGGCGCTGCTCCCAGTAGTCCAAGGCATCGCAGGCGACGCCCCCCGGCAAGGCATCGACGCGCGGCTGCACGCGGGCCAGCCGGTTCGACGGATTGAGGATGGCATAGAAGCGCACGTCCCGTCCGCGCCACGACGCATCGATCACGAAGTGCCGGGAAAAGTTCCGCCCGGCCCGATCCAGCACCCGACCGGGCCCCCGAATGCCGGCCAGATCCTCGACGCCGCCGAAATCGAACGGCCCCCGGCGAAAGTCGTGACCGACCGTCGCGGTACTGCCCAGCAGCAGCGCGACCGACGCCAGGAAGCGCGCCTCGTTGACCGGCACGTCCTGCTGCAGGATCGCGTCGCCGTCGCCGCTCCACAGCACGTCGTTCGTGAAGGACCGCGCCAGGGATCCCGATGTGTTGTTGACCAGCCCGGGGCTCATCCGGTCCCGGTCGGTCCGTTGCAGCATGGTCTGCCAGGAGGGGGATCCGAAGCACGTGTCCGGCCCCAGCCGCTGGATGTCCATCTGGCCCACGTTCGCCAGGATGGGCCCGATTCCCGACAGCAGCAAGGCGTCCTCGCCGATGCCGCGCCGCACCGCGTCCAGACCGCGCCGGTACGCCTGGGCCCGGGTCAGCGACGGATCCTGGCGATGTCCCGCCACGCATGCCGACGTCAGGAAGTCGATCTTGAACAGCCCCCACCCCATCGCTCGCAGCGTCGCGTACAACTGCTCGACATGGGCCAGGACGTCCTCGCGGCTGGTGTCCAGGCCGTAGTAGAACCGGGGGCCGAACCGCCCCATGACGAATCCCGCCTTGACGGGCCGCCCCCCGCCGTCCCGAACGACCCAGTCTGGGTGCTCGTGGTACAGGCGGCTGCGGGGCGACACCGAAAAGGGCGCGGTCCAGATGCCGGGACGATAGCCGGCGGCGGCGATCCGCTTGGCCAGCGGTTCCAGCCCCCCGGGGAACCGATCGTTCGTGACCAGCCAGTCCCCGATGGCGGACTGGTACCCGTCGTCCAGCTGGAAGCAGTCGATCGGGGCATCGATGTCCCGAAGCATGTCCAGGTTGGCCAGCAGCGCGGTCTCGCTGACCCGGTCATAGAAGCCCGAGTACCACGAACACCAGATTCGCGCGGGGTTGATGCGGGGAGGATGCTCGGCCGCCAGTGCCTTCGCGTAGCCCTGCAGGATGTCCTCGGTTCCGGGGCCCACCGCGATGCGGATGGGATCGATGGCGCGCGTCCCGCCCGGTCCCAGCGGCACGCCGTCCAGCGCCGCGGTGGCCGCCATGCGACCCGACCCGCCGTCCACGTACACATGCCCGAACGTCCGAGCCACCCCGGTGAACCCCAGCAGCAGCGAAATCGCGCCGTCGGGCGAGGTCAGCATCGAGAACCACTCGCTTTGGAAATTGCCGGGCCGCCGCGAAAACCGCGTCCCCTCGTTGAAGATCATCCGACGCAGCGACCCGGGCAGCCACCGGTAGGGGGGCCAGCGCAGGAAGAACACGTCCTCGGAGGTCTGGAGCGGCACGGCGCCCGAGCGGGCCGAGACGTTGAAGCCCATCTTGTAGACGTACCAGCGCCCCCGCTCTCCCGGCAGTTCCAGGCCGTTCCGCCCGGGAAGCGTTTCCAGGGTCAGTTCCTTCAGGCCGAAGGCCGCCGAACCCTCGTTGCGAATCGTGGCCCGGCACGTCGCGGCATCGGAATCGAACGTCCACACCGCCTCGACTTCCAGGCCCTCGACGCCCACGGGCACGGACACGATCAGGCTGCCCTCCTCGCCCGCGGTCAGCCGGGCCCTCGCCCCGTCCGCCTGCAGCGCACGGCCATTGGCAAGCACCAGCGTCCACCCCAGTCCGAGCACCGAGGGCCCCGGGGACGCCGACGCCATCACCGATACCCTGCCCTGCGCGTCCGCCTGCCAGCGGAAGTGGTCCGGGCAACGCGTCCATTCCGACTGCGACTCGGCCATTCGGCCCTCCGATCCGCGAGTTCGGCGCATTGTAGACGCAACGGGTTGCTTCCGTGAAGGCGCAATCCGCCTCCTGGGGTCATCCGCGACCGATGCGTCCCTTCCAGCCGCCCCTGCCGCGGCTCGCAGTGGGACACCCGATGTCCGATTTCGGCTAGAATAGCCCGGCGACATCGGGGAGGACGTCTTGGCACGCCTGGCGCGACCCACATCCCCGGCCGAGCGGTCCGTGGCCGCGCTGCTCCTTCTGGTGCTGTTCGGCATCGCAGGCGCGGTCTTGTGGTTGCAGGCCGACTTCCCGCCCGACAAGTACCGCGCAACCCCGGCGGCAGGCGGTACGGTCCCGTCGCGTCCCGATGCGGTCCCCCTGCCCGTTCCCGATGGCGCGACGGCCCTGTCGGCACCCGAGACATTCGACGCGCGGACCCTGGCCGACAAGATCAACGGACGCGCCGAACTGTACCTGGCCAACGGCTTCGTGTCGCTGCGTTGCCGCCGTTTCACGCCGCACGATGCCCCGGGGGACTGGGTCGAGGCCTGCGCCTATGACATGGGCACCTTCCCCCACGCGTTCGCGGTGTTCGGGACGCAGCGGCGGCGGGACGCGGTCGGCCTGCCGGAAGCGGGCCCCCATGCCTACCGCACCTCCCAGGCCCTGTTCGTGGCGCACGACCGCCACTACCTCGAGGTCATCGCATCGAGTCCGTCGCCGGCGGCCATGACGCTGGCCCAGGACTTCGTCCAGGCATTCCTGAGGGACCATCCCGCGAACGGTGGGCAGGTGGCCGAGGCTTCGCTCTTTCCCCTGGAGGGCGCCCGCGCCGACACCCTGGTGCTGTTGGGGGTGAATGCCTTCGGTTCACCCGACCTGGATCACGTGTTCACGATGCGATACGACGTGGACGGCGTCGAGGTGACGGCGTTCCTTTCCCGGCGAACCGACGACGCCCAGGCGCTGGCGCTGGCGAACGGCTGGGCCGACATGCTGCTGCGATACGGCGCCCAGGCCCGGACCCCTCCCGCCGACATTCCGGGTTCCCGTGCCCTGGCTGTGCTGGGGCTGTACGAAACGGTCTTCGCGGTCGGGCCGGTCCTGGCCGGCGTCCACGAGGCCCCCGATCCCGGTGCGGCGGACGTCGTCGCGCTTCGACTGTACCAGGCCCTGGTCGCCGCGCGGCCCCAGGGCGCAGCCGGCGCACCCGAACCTGCGGAGGACTTGTGAACGACCCGCGAATCGGCCGCAGGGAGTGGTTGCAGCGCGCGGCGCGAGCCGGCGCCTCGATCGCCGCCGTCGGGGGTCTTGGCTGGGCATTGCACGGTCGCAACCTGCCCAGCCCTGGTCCCATGGCGCCGCCGGGTCACGTATTTCCGGACTGGTCCATCCCCGACGCGCCGCCGCGCCTGGCCATCGTCACGGGCCGGGATCGCGTCGAGACCCTGCACCGCGCCCTGGCCGCGCTGGGGGGCATCGAGCGTTTCATCCGTCCCGGCGATCGCGTCGTGGTCAAGCCCAACATCGGCTTCGCCACGCCCGCCGAACTTGGGGCGACCAGCCATCCCGACGTCGTCCGCGCGCTGGTCCGACGCTGCGTCGCGGCCGGCGCCGCGTCGGTGGTCGTGACCGACTACCCCGTCAACGATCCGGACAGCACCTTCGAACTGACCGGGATCGCCCAGGCGACGCGGGAGGCCGGGGGGCGCGTCGTCCTGCCCCGCGAGGACCGCTTCCGGAACGCGACCCTGGGCGGCGCCCAGTTGATCCGGGACTGGCCAATCCTGGCCCAGCCGTTCGATGGGGTGACGAAGGTCATCGGGTTGTGCCCGGTCAAGGACCACGTTCGCAGCGGTGCCACGCTGACCCTGAAGAACTGGTACGGGCTGCTGGGTGGCCGCCGCAACCTGTTCCACCAGCAGATCCACGACATCATCGCCGAGCTGGCGATGCTGGTTCGCCCCACGCTGTCCATCCTGGACGGCACGCGTTCCATGATGACGAACGGCCCGACGGGCGGCTCGCAGGGGGACCTGAAGGACACCCTGACCCTGATCGCGGGAACGGATCCGGTCGCGGTGGATGCCTTTGGGGCCACCCTGCTGGACCGGCGTCCAGAGGACATTCCCTGGCTGGCCAAGGCGGCGGCGGCGGGCGCCGGCACGACCGACTGGGCGTCGCTGAATCCGATCCGCGTGGCCGTGGACTAGGAGGGCGTTTGCGCACCGTCACCATTCGCCGAATCAGCCAGGGGTTCTTCCTGGCCCTGTTCACCTGGCTGGTCATCGTGACCGCGTGGGGCGACGCCCCGTGGCAGTTGCGGGGCTGGCCGGTCGAGGCATTCCTGCAGTTCGATCCGCTGATCGCCCTGGCCACCACCCTTGCGACCGGCGTCCTGTACGCCGGACTGGCCTGGGCACTGGTGACCATGGCGTTGACCGTGGTGTTCGGACGCTTCTTCTGCGGCTGGGTCTGCCCATTCGGCACGCTCCACCAGGCCCTGGGGTGGCTGGGCCGCAGCGTCCGGCCGGGGCAGGCGGTGCGAGCCAACCAGCCGCACCCGGCCCAGGCGCTGAAGTACCACATCCTGGCCTTCCTGCTGGCCGCGTCGGCCGGCGATGCCTTCGTGCTGGCCTCGCGGTCCGCCGCGGACGCGCCTCGATGGTTGTTCCCGATGGTCGCCACGGGCCTGGCCGCCGCCACCTTTTTTGCCCTGGCCCAGGCGTTGCGTCACCGGGGCCGGGCCGCGATGGCGACCGCGTTGCTGCTGGCGACGTTCCTTGCCCTGGGGCGGCTGCTGCCCTACAACGGCATCGTGACCTCCAGCGTCCAGGTCGGCCTGCTGGATCCCATCGCGTTGCTGACCCGTTCGGTGGCCCTGATCGCCCTGCCACTGGGGGATCGCTCCACGCACTTCCTGTATTCGGCGCCCCGCTTCACCCAGGGGGCCTGGCTGATCGGCGCGGTGGTGGTGGCCGCCCTCCTGGCCAACCTGGTTGTTCCCCGGTTCTATTGCCGCTTCCTGTGCCCGCTTGGCGCCCTGCTCGGCCTGCTGTCCCGCAACGCGCTGTGGCGCATCGGCCAGTCGCCGGCCTCGGCCTGTACCGCCTGCAAGCTGTGCGAGCGGGATTGCGAAGGCGCCTGCGAGCCGTCGGGCCGCATCCGCAGCCCCGAGTGCGTTCTTTGCATGAACTGCACCGGCCCATGCGAGCCCGGAATCCTGGCCTACCGCACCCGGGTGTCCGAGGCGGGCGAGCGGGCGCTGCCCGACGTGTCGCGCCGAGGTGTCGTCCTGTCCCTGGCATCGGGATTCCTGGCCGTTCCCATGGTGCGCCTGGCCGGGCGCAGCGGTCCCGACTGGCACGCGGCCCTGGTGCGCCCCCCCGGTTCCCTGCCCGAGGACGACTTCCTGGATCGGTGCGTCAAGTGCGGGCTGTGCATGCGCGTCTGCCCGACGGGCGTCCTTCAGCCGGCCGGCGTTCAGGGAGGGCTCGAAACCCTGTGGACCCCGATCCTGAACAACCGCATCGGCTCCAGCGGCTGCCAGTTGAACTGCATCGCATGCGGCGATGTCTGCCCCACCGGGGCGATCCGGCCCTTCACCCTGGACGAAAAGCTGGGACGGGGCTCCCACCAGACTGCCGGCCCGCTCCGCATGGGAACGGCGTTCATCGACCCGGGGCGATGCCTGCCCTTCGCGATGGACAGGCCCTGCATCGTGTGCCAGGAGGTGTGCCCGGTCAGCCCCAAGGCGATCTATTGGCGCCCGCGCCTGGTTCCGGTACGGGATGGCCTGCGCGAGGTCATTGTCGTCGATGGCGACGCCGTCCGAGTCACGGACCCGCCCATGGTTGCGGGACGCTACGGCTCGGGGGACTACCGTTGCCGAGTGCCCGGACGGGACGACCTGGCGCCTCGACGAATCACCGGCAACATGTCGAACACCCTGTACCTGGAACCCGGCGACTGGGGCGACGCCGCCTCCCCTGGGGGGTCCATTCTGGTCGAGGCCGTCCTACAGGCCCCGTACGTCGATCCCGATCACTGCACGGGCTGCGGCATCTGCGAGCACGACTGCCCCGTTCGAGGCGTCCCCGCGATCCGAGTCACCGCCGAGAGCGAGTCCCGGCACCCCGCCCACACGCTGACCCGGGTCATCGGCCCGCCAAGGAGCACGCCATGAAGAAGACGCCCGCCCCCAGCGACTCGCCGGCTTCCGGCCTGTCCAGACGCCGCTTCGTCTCCAGCCTGGGCCTGCTGGGCGCCGGCGCGCTGATGGGCGGCCGCCGGGCAAGCGCGGCCCCGACGCCCGAATCCGAGGTGCCCAGCGAACCTCGCGCCGAGCCCACCCCCGAGGCCCAGGCCCGGCCGATGCCCGCGCGCCCCGAACCCATCCCCCGTCGCCCCTTCGGGCGTTCCGGGGTCCAGGTGCCCGTCCTGGCGCTTGGCGGCATGTTCGACACGGGCTCGGCCCACCTGCTGCTGCGCCAGGCGATTTCGTGGGGCGTCACCTACTGGGACACCGCCGACTGCTACGAGAACGGGAACAGCGAGATCGGATTCGGTGCCTATTTCAAACGCTTCCCTGACGACCGGGGCCGCGTCTTCCTGGTCACCAAGTCCGACGCGACCGACCCCGACGGCATGACGAAACTGCTGGAAACGTCCCGCCGCCGCCTGCAGACCGACGTGATCGACCTGTACCTGCTGCACGGCGTGGGCTCCCCGGACAAGGTGACCCCCTCGGTGCGCCGGTGGGTCGAGCGCGCCAAGGCTGCCGGTCACATCCGGTTGTTCGGCTACAGCACGCACAGCAACATGGCCAAGTGCCTGCAGGGAGCGCCCCGTGCCGGCGTGGACGGCGTCATGGTCAGCGTGAACTTCCGCAACCACGGCGAGCCCGCCATGCAGGACGGCCTGGCCGCATGCGCGGAGGCCGGGATCGGCGTCACCGCGATGAAGTTTCGCGGAGGCGGCCCGATCCCCACCAACAGCCCCAGGGAACTGGACATGGCAGGTCGATTTCTGGGCAAGGGGTTCACCTCCGACCAGGCCAAACTGAAGGCCCTGTGGGAGGACGCGCGCATCGCCAGCATCTGCGCGTCGATGCCGAACTTCGCGCTGCTGGGTGAATACGTCGCCGCGGCTCTGGACCGACGCAGCCTGGACGCCGGCGACCGCGACCTGCTGCGAACGTTCGCCGCCGAAACGGCCGACACCTTCTGCGCCGGATGCCAGGAGCGTTGCGAGGCGGTGGCCAACGTGCCCATCGCCGACATCATGCGATGCCTGATGTACGACCGTGCGTATGCCCGCCACGAGCAGGCATGTCGCGCCTTCGCCCAGATTCCCTGGACCGGCCGCGACCTCCCACGCGACCACGCGGACCTCGCCGCGGCCGAGGCCGCCTGCCCCCAGCGCCTGCCCATCGCCCGCCTGGTTCGCGAGGCGTTCCGGGACCTGGGTTCCTCGAAGGCGGGCTGACCCCGTCCACAAGAACCTTGCCAGACGGGATGTTCGGAAGAATCGGAAGGGTCAGAAGTTCGCGTGCGCCGCGATCCCGTCCACGCCGTCGCCACCCGGGTTGCCCAGGCTGAAGCCGCCGGGACCGCCTTCGCCGCCCTCGCCCGGGTCGGTGAACTGGTTGCCCAGCCGCCAGTCGCTCAGGTCCACGCCCGTGGCGCCGGTCGCGAAGATGCCAAACGCCGGCCCGCCGCAACCGCCACCACCACCACCGCCGTGGCCGCCGCGACCGCCCGAACCGCCCTTGCCGCCCTGGAACGCCGGGTAGGTTGGCGAGGGCGGACTGTAGCCTCCTCCGGCCGCGCCGCCCAGCGCGCC
>JARKOL010000284.1 GCA_029975745.1 Myxococcota bacterium
CGATCAACCTGGGAGGAGCCTGCCCGACCTTCGAACCCGGCACCCGGGTCACCGTGCAGGCCGCTGCGTTTGGGGGCCAGTCCGACGTGTCGTTCGATCTGCTGGATGCCTACGCACGCTTCGTCCTGTATCTGCACGCGCGCCTGACCCCAGATCATCTGGCGCTGGTGGTCGAGGTCAACCTGTTTCGGAGGGCGTGCCCGGAGCGTTGGCCGGGAATGGTCGCGTTCTATCGGGCGCTGTACGACCGGGTTCGCGCTGGGGCCGGGTCCGATGTGCGCCTGTTCGCCACCCTGACGGTGCCGGAGCTTGTGGGCTGGGACGAGAAGGGCTGCTTTGACCTGGCATTTTCCGCGTGCGGCGCGCCGCTTCGGGACGACGATGCGTCTCCGGTTCCAGATGCCTGCTTTCCTTTGGACATCAATGTGTTGCGCGATCTCGACGAAGGCGACCGGCTGGACGTCCTTGCACTGTCCTTCTACGCGGACGGCCTGACGATGACGCCGCCCGACGTGGACCCCTTGGTTCTCCAGGTGTCTCCAGCCGAACGCCCCGAGGTCGATGGCTGCTGGATGCACGCGCCGTACGGACCGTTCGTTGATCCACTGGTCGCGATCGATCGGATCGGCTGGACGAAACCGGTCGCCATTGGCGAGTGGTCCGCGCGGTCCTGCCCGACGCTGGCCTACCTGCCCATCGACGGCGGCAACTGGTGGGTGCGGCCCGATGGCCGCCCCGATACCCAGCGATTCTGGATGGAACATGTGCTGGCCTGGGCGCGTGGTCGCAATGCCGTCTTCGCGATATGGTCCTTTTTCGAGGACTACGATCCCCTGCCGCGATGGTTGATGGACTGGGGGATCACGGATTGGTGGACCTACAGCACCATCAACATCTGGCCCTGCTCCGGGCTGCTGGATTCGGAAGGACGGCTCAAGACAGGGCTTGAGGGAGCGTGGGGAGTCGAATCGCTCTGAGGACGTCCTTCGACTATTCGGGAACGGCCTGGAACGAGATCTCGTCGCCGAAGTCCGCGCCCGCCTCGGCGGTCAGGTAGGCGGCCGAGTCGGGGCTGTTGCGCAGGAACAGGTTGAAGAACGCCACCGCGTAGTGCAGCGTCGCCTCGTGGGAATCCAGGTAGTTCCAGTTGGTTTCGGGGTTGCAGCCGTCGTTCATCGCGTCCTCGGCGTCCCCCCAGCGATCAGCCAATTCCTCCAGCTTCATCCGGCACATGTCGGTGAAGGTGTAGTGGCCGCCGCGATTCAGCGTCAGGAACCACTTGGGCGGATTCAGCGTCGGGAACACGTCCGCCATGGACCCCTGGTAGTTCAGCGTCTTGTCCAACACGCCGCCCATCATCATGGTCGGGACGTGGATGTCCTCGATGAACGGGAAATCCAGGATGGTCGCCACGGCGTTGATCATCGAGCCCTCGGGGGCCATCGGGACGATCGCCTTGACGCGCGGATCCTTGACGACCAGGAACGATGTCAGGCCGCCGAACGAGTGCCCCGTCACGCCGACATTCTGCATGTCCAGCAGGTCGTAGAACTCGTCCTCGGGGTCGGCGTTCCGCTGGGCGAACTTCTCGATCAGGAACAGCACGTCGAACGGGCGCTGCATCGCGGACGGGATCAGGTCGGCGCCGTTCCATCCGTCCACCATGATTTCGTACAGCGTGTTCAACTGGTGGTCCGGTGCGATCACGACGTACCCGTGGGAGGCCAGGTGCAGCGTGTAGAACACGCTCTGGAAGCGGATGCCGTAGGCGCCGTGGCTGAAGACGACCAGCGGGAAGCGGCCATTGCCGCGCAGGACCGGGGGATTCCAGACACCGTCGCACGGGAAGATGCCGATGTCGATGTCCGAGTACTTCTCGCGCAGGGCATCGGTGCCGTCGGACATCGGGTCGTAGGCGTATCGTTCGCCGTCGCGGAATTCCTCGGTGGTGGGATACCAGATCTCGGTCTTCAGGACGCGCGGCGAGCCGTCCGGGTTGGGATTGTTCGGGTCGGTGTAGGTGACCGTCTTGATGCCGACCGGGAAGGGGCCCATCAGGCGCGGGTTGGGTGCCGAGTCGGGACCGGCGGCGCAGAACTCGCCGACGCAGGGCAGACCCGGGTCGGCGCCGGGATCCGGGGTCACATCCTGGGACGGCACGTCGGATGGGGAGGCGTCCTCGTCGGCGATGTCCTCGACCAGGGAGTCCTGCGGCGTGCCCTCGTCCGGCTGGACCGGGATGTCCTCGGTCTGGGGGACGTCGGGCTGGGTCAGGTCCGCGCCCGGGTCGGTCGTCGTGACGTCGTTGACGACCGCGTCCTTCGTGGACGAATCCGAGCCGGAGCAACCCGTCACCAGCCATGCCGCCATGACGGCCAGGCAGAGCATCCGATATCGCGTCATGAGAGGACTCCTGTTGTCAGGGCCGAAATGCCTGCGGGAATTATAGGGACACAGGGCGTTTTGGCGAGGGGGTTTTTCGCCGATTCCTGACGCATGTCGGCATGCGGAGGGTGGATTCAGTCGCCCGCATCGTGCATCGCGTCCAGGAGCGCCGAGCCGATGGCCTGGATCCGCCAGCGGCGAATGCCGTCGATCGCGGCCAGTTCCTGCAGGCTGCGGGGGCCTTCCACGGCCACCGGGACCAGCAGGCGCTGGGGCAGCAGCAGGCCGGGGTCCAGCCCCAGCCGGGCGGCGGCATCGACGCGCCACGCGCGCAATCGGCCCAGGCGCGCACCGACGGCGGCGCTGGTGCGCATCCGTGGGGCGTCGTGACGGGCGGGGGGTGGGGACAGAGGCCCTGTCATTGCGCGGTGAATCGCATCCATCCAGGTTCGAGCGTGGTGCAGCATCGGCCTGGGGACGCCGGGAATCCGCGCCAGCGCATCCGGGTCGCGGGGCATCACGGCGGCGATGCGAACCAGGGTGGCGTCGGGCACCACCTTGAAGCGCGGGCGGTCCAGGTGCTGGGCGATGTCCTCTCGCATCTGGAACAGGGCGGCCAGCACGGCTGCCTGGCGCGGGTCCAGGTCGCGCGCCCCGGGGGCCTTGGTCGGGTCGGGCAGGGCGGGGGTTGTCGGGTGGTGGTGCGTCTGGGTCGTCAGGGCGTCGCATTCCTCGATCACCCACTCCAGGCGCCCGGCCTGGACCAGGGCGTCGCGCAGGCGGCGTTGCAACGGGATCAGCATGGCCACATCCTGCGCGGCGTAGGCCTCGAGGCTGGGCGGAAGCGGCCGCTGGGACCAGTCGGCCCGCTGCGGTCCCTTGTCGATCGTCATGCCGAACTCGCGCCCCAGGGCCGCGGCCAGCCCGAAGTCGGTCCAGCCCAGGAAGCGGCAGGCCAGCATCGTGTCGAACAGTCCGGCCAGACGGAACCCGAAGTCGCGTCCCAGCACCGCGATGTCGTAGTCGGCGGCGTGGAACACCTTGCAAACGGCCGGATTTGCCAGGATGGGCCCCAGAGAGGACAGGTCGCGCACCGCCAGCGGGTCGATCAGGAACGTCCTGCCGTCCGACAGGCCCACCTGGATCAGGCAGGTCTTTTCATAGTAGTGGTGCAGGCTGTCCGACTCGGTGTCCAGCGCCACGATGTCCTGGTGGGACAGCGCCAGAATCAGTTGTTCCAGGGCCGTGTCGTCGCGGATCCACTCGGGAGGGGACGCATTCATCGCCGCCATTGTAGCCGAAGCGCGGCAATCCATGGCCGGAAGTTCCCGGGGGTCAGGATCGCCGGCGCCGGGCGGCCGCCAGCGCCAGTTGCGAGGCCAGCAGAACGACCACGACGGAGATCTTCGCGGCCACCTGGCGAGGCGGCCGAGCCGGCCCCAGCGCGACGACTCCCGAGGCCAGGCGGCCGTCGCAGATGTCGTCGCACTTCAGGTCGCACTTCGTTTCGTACGTGACGTGCAGGCCGTGGACGCGAGGCAGGGGATCCTGAAGAATGGCCGACAGGGTGGGGGTCGCGGACGCCGCGGGGGCGCAGGAGGTCTGGTAGTAGCCCCCCGGGTGGGCTCGTTCCAGGCACGACCAGCCCGCAGGGCAGTCGATGTCGTCGTAGCAGAGCGATTGGCAGGTGCCTCCCGCGGTGCAGATGCTGCCGTCCCACGCCCAGACGCCGTTCGCGTAGCAGTCCGAATCGTAGTGGCAGTGCGACGCGGGCGTGCCGGGCCCCACGTGGAAGATCAGGTCTCGGGCCAGCATCGCGGAGGGCAGGCGCCCCTCGTAGCGTGTGACCCGCACGTGGCCGGTCATCCAGGCCCGGACCTCGGGTGTCCAGTCGTCGGGGATGCCGGGGAACAATCCGGCCGAGTTCATGCACCATCCGGGGTTCATCCAGTACTCGTTGAACTGATGCTGGAAGTCGCAGATGCGTTGGTCCAGGAACGCGGCCTTTCGCGACCCCAGTGCGTCATGAAACGCCACCGCGAGGGTCTGGGGGGCGGCCTGCAGTTCCGCGTCCATGCACGCCCGAAATTCGGCGGAGGTTCGCCCGGTGCAGGAGGTAGCCCTGGCGCTGAAGTTGGCCGGCACCACGACCGTGGAAGAACCGTCGTCGAACCTGTCCGAGGGGTTCACGACGAACAGTGTCAGGCCCAGCGTGGCGTCGTCCGCCACACCCAGCCGCGTCAGTTGCAGCGGGTAGGTCGGCGGGTCGCGCGGGTCCAGGTCGAAACGGACCGACGGAAAGGCGTCCTGACCCCCGCCCCGCGCCGCGATCTTCGCGGCGAAGTAGCAGCCGTAGGCCGAGGCATGATCGACCACGAAGGCCGCCAGCGCCCGCGGGCTGTCATAGCCTTCCTGGTCCAGCCAGGCAGGGATGTCGGCCGGATTGGCGGCCGAGATCACGACGAAGTCCAGGGCGCCGATGCTGCCGGACTGCCAGACATCGACCGTGACCGGGTCCCCGGCTCCCTTCGCGGCCGAGGCGTCGTCGGCGCCGGCGTCTCCCGCCTTTCCGGCGAACGGTCCCAGACAGCCGCTGCCGCCGTCGTCGCCGCAATTGCACTCCTTGACGCACAGTTCCAGGAACAGGGGCGCGGTGGCCAGCCCCAGCTCCGCCAGCAGTGCCGGGTCGGCGGCCGAAACGGTCGGGCAGTGCGCGAACGGCACCAGCCAGGCGGCGCCCGCGTCGGGGCGTTCGTAGCGGGGTTCCAGAATCAGCGACCATGACGTGCCGTCGCGCACCAGGGCGGCACGCTGGTCGGTGGGGACGGCCTGGCCGACCTCGCCGGTGCCGGTGGCGCCACTGCGATGCACCCACGCCATTCCATTCGCAACCGCCAGGTCGGCGCATGCGCCCAGGACCAGCAGAATCAGCAGCGTGCGTGACAGGACGGCGTAGGTGCGCATCCTCATCGATAGCCTCCTCATGCCCACGGGGGATCGTGGCGGATTCCACCGGGCGAAATCAAGCGGGGGCTTCAGGGGATTTCGGGAGGCGGGGGTGGGCGGGTACGGGTACGGGTACGGGTGGGGGCGGGCGGGTACGGGTACGGGCTCGGGTACGGGTACGGGTTCGGGTGGGGTGGGCATTCGGGGTGGGGGCGGGAGCAGTGCCTAGCGGAAGATCGGGATGTACGTCTTGACGATCAGGTTCCAGTAGTCATCGAAGATGATCGCGTTGTAGCCATCGACGACCTTTCGCCAGTTGAAACTGAAGTCCACCGGAATGTAGAACGGCAGCAGCGAGATCTCCGCGCCCAACTGGATTGCCTGGATCGTCTGCTGACCCGTCAACTGCAGGCCCTTTGCCATCTGAATGAAGTAGTAGTCTCCGTCCATTTCGGGTTCCTGGGAGTGGTTGACGCCGTAACCGAAGCCCAGGCCCAGGATCGCGATCTGCACCTTCAACTGGCCCATCCACGACATCGAGAAGCCGGGAGTGTAGTCGTAACCGCCCTTCAACCCCTTCAGGTGGCGCAGGTCGGGAAACTGCAGGAACACGGCCGGGTCGTTGAACGCCCGCAGCATCGCCTGGTTCGGCACCGTCTCGAAGTTGGTGGGGTACTTGCGCTTCTGCTTGAATCCGTACGCCATCGAGAACTCGCTGCTGGCCTGGATGTCGATCCAGTACGAGTACTTGTAGATGCGCAGGTCCCAGCCGTTGGTGAAGCCGGCCGCCCAGCCGCCGATGCCGGTGTCCAGTTCGGGGCCCGTGCCCAGGGTCAGCGAACTGTTCGGGTTGGCGACGCGTCCCGTCGGGAAGAAAACGCGGCACGTCAGGTGCGTGGACAGGTGCTTGGTCCGCCAGGGATTCCACGAGAAGCCGGTGTTGATGTCCGACATCACCCACTCGGCGTCGTACTTCATGTTCGGGACCGGCCGGCCCAGCAGCGGCAGGAACTTGTACAGGGCCCTGATGCCCTCCCGGCGCGCGAAATCCGTATCGGTCGGATCGTTCGGATTCGTCACCGGCTTGCCCGTCTCGCCATCCAGGAGCTTCGGCCGGATGGCCAGGTGCATGTACTGGTAGGGCAGTTCGAAGTACCAGTTGAATCTGTCGGTGATGCCGTACGACGCCTGGAAGACGTGGCCGCCGCCCTCGCCGCCAAGGCCCAGGTCCAGCTTCACATTGCCGGGAAGGGCGATCGGCGCCAGCAAGGGCGTGATCTGGTGCTTGTCGTTGTAGCGCCGGTTGGCCTTCAGGCGCGTGTGGTCCCACTTGACCGAGGCGAAGCCGCGCGGCAACTGGGCCGACGTGCCGTACAAGTCCAGGTCGATAACGTCGGCAACGATGTTGTCCAGCCAGTTGGTGTAACGCTTCCAGGGACTAAGCTTCTTGGCGGGCTTCGAAACCGAGTCCGCGGCCTCGTCCGCGACCTTGGCGGTGGCTTCGACGGCTTCGGGCGAGTCGCCGGTGCCGCGAGTCAGCACGCTGCTGAGCTGGGCGGACGCCATCGCAGGAACCAGGAACAGACCCGCGACCATGGCCGCGGCGAGGGACTTCGAGAAGGTCGTCTTCATCGCGTGCTCCTGATGGCTACGGGCAATCCCCGGGACAGGCTTCCGGGTGCTGCTGCTCCCAAGGATCGCACTGCTGGTTCTCGCAATAGAGCAGGGTGATCAGCTTGTCGGGCAGGCAGACCAAGATGTTCTGGTTCGCCGGGTTCTTGATCTCGGTGTCCAGGCACGAGTAGTCCGCCCGGCAGTGCGCGTTCTCCGTGCAGGTCTTGCCGCACAGGTTGGGCACGTCGGTGGCGATGGACGTGACATCCAGACACACGCCGCCAGGCCCGCATTCCGCATCGTCGAAGCAGCCCAGCATCGAGCACATGCCGCCGGGAATCTCGATGTTTGGATTCAGCATCTGCACGAATTCGGTCGTCAGGCAGACTTCGGTGAAGCACTGCTCGCCGATCTCGCACGGCGCGCCGGTCAGGCGGCCCGTCTCGGGCAGTGTGTCGGTCTCGACGGTGTCCTCGGACACCTCGCCGGGGGTGCCGGGGTCCGGCGGCGTTCCGGGGTCCAGCGCGGGGCCCGTGTCCTCCTGGACATCCAGGAACCAGACGTCCGGATTGGTGATCCGGGCCTCGTAACACGCGGCCAGAACGGATGCCGCCGCCAGCAACAGGGAGATCCGCTTCATGGGATGGCTACCCCTCCGAAGTGTCAACCGGGGATTTGACACGGCGATCCCAATCCTGTCAATGGAAAACACGGCCCGCGCGCGGGTTCGTTCCCGGGTGGCGACCGGATGCGCCGCGTCAAAATCCTGGCGACCCAACCCCAAGGTTCTGATAGACTCCGGCGCGGTCCGCCCCGGCCCGCCCGTCCCGGGTCGCGCGTCGGTGCGGTAGGGAATGCTCCCACAACAGGGGAAAGGCCATGCAGGTCCACGAACTGATGAACGCGTTCCGGACGACGGCCCGGAAGGCCCACAAGCGCATCGTGCTGCCCGAGGGGACCGAGCCCCGCACGGTCAAGGCAGCCGGGTTGATCACCGAGGCCAACCTGGCCCACGTGATCCTGGTCGGCGACGAGACCGCGATTCGCGCGGTCGCGGCCGAGCAGAAGGCGGACCTGAAGGGGGTCGAGATCATCGACCCGGTCAAGTCCGAGCGTTACGAGGGCTACGTCGATGCCTTCCACGAAATGCGCCGCGCCAAGGGCGTGACGCGCGACCAGGCGGCGGCGACCGTGGCCGACCCGGTCTACTTCGGCACGATGATGGTCCAGATGGGCGACGCGGACGGCCTGGTGTCGGGCGCCGAGCACTCGACCGCCGACACGATTCGCCCGGCGCTGCAGATCATCAAGACGGCTCCCGGCATCAAGATCGTGTCCAGCGCGTTCATCATGGTCGTTCCGGACTGCGAGTTCGGCGACAACGGCCTGTTCATCTTCGCGGACTGCGCGGTCAACCCGAATCCGAACGCCGAGGAGATGGCGGCCATCGCGCTATCGTCGGCCGAGAACGCGCGCATCCTTTGCAACATGGAGCCGAAGGTCGCGATGCTGTCGTTCTCGACGAAGGGCAGCGCGGAACACGAGCTGGTCGACAAGGTCCGCCAGGCGACGGCCATCGCGAAGGCGGCGGCGCCGGAGCTGATGATCGACGGCGAGTTCCAGGTCGATGCGGCCATCGTGCCGAAGGTCGGCGCCAAGAAGGCCCCGGGCAGCCCGGTCGCCGGCAAGGCGAACGTGCTGATCTTCCCGGACCTGCAGGCGGGCAACGCGGGCTACAAGCTGGTCGAGCGGCTGGCCAAGGCCGCGGCGATCGGGCCGTTCCTGCAGGGGCTGCGCAAGCCGGTCAACGACCTGTCGCGCGGTTGCAGCGTCGAGGACATTGTCAACGTGGTCACGATCACGGCCGTCCAGGCGGCCGGGGCGAAGTAGCGTCAACCCGAAACAGGCGGAGGCCTTCACGATGATCATTCTTTCCCTGAATTCCGGTAGTTCTTCCCTGAAGTTCCAGTTGTACGACTACGAGA
>JARKOL010000293.1 GCA_029975745.1 Myxococcota bacterium
TTAGATGCCTGATTTATCAGTGTCTTACAAAGGACATCCACCTGCACTCCCTCGCCTTCCCCGTCTCCCCCGGACGCCTGTCCGGGGTAACGGGCCTGCCGTTTTCCCCCGGGACGCCCGTCCCGAGGCCACAAGTCTGCCGTTTTCCCCCGGGACGCCAGTCCCGGGGCCACAAGTCCAGCCGTGCCCCGTCCCCCCCGAGGCGGGGCCACGCCCCCCGGCACTTCCCCAAACCCACCCATGTCAATTCCCTGGTCCAGGCGTAAGATGGAGCCTGGACCTCTCATGAACACGGACAATCTGGCCCCCCACCTGGACCGCCTGATGCCCAGCCTCGAAGCGGTCTACATCGATCTGCACGAGCACCCTGAACTCTCCATGCAGGAAATCCGCACCGCCGCCATCGCCGCGGACCACCTTCGGTCTTCCGGCTGCGAGGTAACCGAGCGCGTCGGAAAGACCGGCGTCGTCGGCGTATTGCGAAACGGACCGGGACCCACCGTGATGCTGCGCGCCGATATGGACGCCCTGCCCGTGGAAGAAGCCACCGGTCTGCCCTATGCCAGCCGCGTCACCTCCACCGACCGCGCCGGAAAGACGGTCCCCGTCATGCACGCCTGCGGGCACGACATGCACGTCGCGTCTCTCATCGGCGCGACCGCCGTGCTGGCCCAAACCCGCCATCTCTGGCATGGCACCCTGATCTCGGTCTTTCAGCCGGCCGAGGAAACCGGCGAAGGCGCCCAGGCCATGATCGCCGACGGCTTCTTTGAACGCTTCCCCAAACCGGACGTCATCCTCGGGCAACACGTCATGAGCCTGCCCGCCGGCGAGTTGGCCTGCCGTTCGGGTGTGATCACCTCGGCCGGCGACAGCTTCGAGATTCGCATGTTCGGGCGCGGCGCACACGGATCCATGCCGGAGGCGAGTATCGATCCGGTGGTGATGGCGGCGTCGACGGTCCTGCGGCTTCAGACGATCGTCTCCCGGGAACTGGCCGTCGCCGAACCTGCCGTGGTGACGGTCGGCTCGCTCCAGGCGGGAACGAAGGAGAATGTCATCCCCGGCGAGGCGATTCTGAAGGTCAATGTGCGCACCTATGACGAGGGCGTCCGCCGCCGGGTTCTGGCCGCCATGGAGCGGATCGTCAATGCCGAGGCCGCGGCGTCAGGAGCGCCCAGACCACCGGAAATCAAGCCTCTCGACCGCTATTCCGCGGTGCGCAACGACCCGGATGCCGCCGAGCGCGTAATGCGTGCGTTCACGCAGCACTTCCCGGGCAGAGTGCAGGAGACCAAGCCGACGAGTGCCAGCGAGGACTTCGGCTGTTTCGGGGCGCAATGG
>JARKOL010000355.1 GCA_029975745.1 Myxococcota bacterium
AAATCGCCTTCATGGTTTCCTACTACTCGCCTTCCGGTGGCTCAGGCGTCCGACAACAGCGCACGCCCAGATTCGTCTCTTGGGAGCTCGGAAGAGATTTCATCCGATATGACGAACGCAAAAACTGAGCGTTGTTGGTGAAACTGCCACCACGTGCGACCCGATGGGATTCACGCGGATCGTTCACCCAGGCACTGCCGTTAGTCGGTGCGTCCGTGTAGTCGTCGTGCCAGTCGTCATCAACCCACTCCCACACGTTCCCGCTCATGTCCAGTGCCCCGTAGGGACTCGCTCCCTCAGACTTCGAACCCACCGGCCGCGTCGAGCTCACCCCGCATCCAGCTCCGCGTTCGCTCATCACCGCGTAGCCGCACGTCGCTGTCTCGTTCCCCCATGGATACTTTCGACCATCCGTCCCACGCGACGCCTTCTCCCACTCCGACTCACTGCACAACCGCTTACCAGCCCATTCACAGAAACTGCGGGCTTGGACCCAGTTGATGCAGTTGACTGGGTGGGACTTCCTGTCAGCAAACTTCTGATTGCAACCCTCATTCTCCAAGGGGGCTGTACAGCCACTCTTATCCACACATCTCAAGTACAGATCGACCGTCACCTCGTACTTGTCAATCTGAAATTCGGGCACCACGACTTTGTGATATGGACGTTCATTGTCATTACACTGCTTGTCCAGATCTTCATTACACCCTTGCCAGAACTCTATTTCTTGCGCGTCCGCAGCCACCTTCACCATCGGGGTAGGCTCGCATTGCCCATCCGTGTTGTCACACATATCCGTACCGTTGCATTCCCCGCAGGATTCTTGGCAGACAGGATCCGGACCACAGTCGCGGTCCGTGCAGTCCTTGTCCGCCGGGCAGTTGGGACCTGACGGCACACATACTCCCGCAGCGTTGCAGGTGTCCGCTCCCTGGCACGTCCCGCAGGACTCCTGGCACACAGGATCCGGCCCGCAAACACGCTGACCACAGGCTTTGTCCGCAGGGCAGTCGGGACCTGGCGGCACACATACTCCCGCAGCGTTGCATGTGTCCGCTCCCTGGCACGTCCCGCAGGATACCCCGCACACGGGATCCGGACCACAAAAGCGTCCCCTGCAGTCCTTCACCGCGGGACAAACTGGCTCGCCTTCGTCACCAACGTCGTTCACATCCGGAATCACATCCGCAATCGGCAGGCAGTGGCTCGTATCCCATTCGTTGCTGCTATTCACAAAGAAGATGCACCTGCTTCCCGTGGGGCAATCTCTGTCCGTCCTACATTGCTCCAGCCCCTCGATACATCCAAACAGTAGCCCACCAAAGGTCCCAGTAACCACCATTATCCAAGGCAACGCCAGCTTGGACTTGACTGTCAACATGACCACACCTCTCTAGAAGGCCCCAGAGATCTCGAATACAAGCCCCTGACGAACGGGACTCAGCGCAGCACCCACAGGCGCAGGCGCATTTCTGTTGTGATCGACAACCATTAAGGTGATTCCCGCAATGGTCGCAGCAGCCCCGAGGCCAAGCATCCCATAGCCAACGTAGGAGCGAATTCGCTGCTGTTTCACCAACTCTGCCAGTCTTCCAACCGTTCCACACTCAACATAGGTTACGCCATTACCATGAGTCTTGAAGGGACAGACCGTACGATCAAAGCTGGCCCCCACCAATGCCCGTTCATTTGCAAGTGTATTGCTATCATTGTTCGCCAGCACCAGTGGCACGATGCCGCCCAGGGCCAGCAGGCCGCCTCCGACCAGTGTCGCCACGCCGGCGATCTTCATGGTGGACCACTTCTCGGACGGTCCACCCAGGTCGGCCAACGCTCGGTCGGCACGCGCCAGCATCGAATTCAGTCGCAACAGACGCCCGCTCTCGGAGTCGCCCGCGGCCAGCCTCGCGGCCTCGCGAATCAATTGCTCGCGCTGCTTGACTGCCTGCTCGACCCGGGTCACGCCTGCATCGACCGACTCGACGCACTCCGAATCCTTGCATCCGCTCGCCTGCGCGCGCAGATCCTCGACGTTACGCAAGGTCCTTTCGACCCAGTCCTGGGCGTCCTGGGCGGACATCCCTCCCTGGCCAGTTCGGGGAAGCGTCCGGGTCTGGAATGGCGGCCTGGGCTGCCCCTGCACCCGATCCAGATCGTCCAGCCCCAGCTTCACCTCGACCAACATCCGACTGATGGTGTCGCAATCCAGTGGCGCCGTACTGCTGCCGCACAGGCGACCGTGCTTCTCGCGCAACGCCACCATCCGATCCTGGATCCCCCGGGCCGTCAACTCCTGACCGGCGGAACCCCCACCGGCGAACTCGCGATTCAGCCCCTCCAGGTTGCGATGCACGACCAGGATACGCGCGAACAGCGCCTTGCGTTCGTCGGCCGGGTTGTAGCGAGTCGCACGATCCTCGGCGATCCCCACCAGTTCCCGCAGCGACGCCAGCGAGATCGTCCAGACCCCATCCGCGGCCCTCTTCGCCTTGCCCTTCAGGTCGCCCTGCTTCAGCCGCTTCAGATTCCGCGCGTCAAACCGGATCCCAAGGCGCTCCAATTGATTCCGCACACTCGCGTCCGCCACGCCCAGATCCCTCTCACCCAGACCACGCGCTCCGCCCGCCGTCGCCGGATCGGGCACGACCACCTCGACGAACGCCGACGCGTCCCCGCTTTCCTCGCAGAAGCGGCGCTGGTGGCTTTCCATGTCCCGAAGCTGCCGCTGGGTCAGCACCAGCGAACTGGCCTTCTCGCCGATCAGGTCGTGGATGTCGTCCAGGTTGCTCATCAGCGGCACGCCGTCGTTCCACCGATCGTCGCGACACGGATTCTTCGTCGGCGCCTCGGCCTTGTCGCCGACGAACACGAACCCGGTATTCGGCACCACGGCCAGACCGTCCGCCGAGATCGGCTGGGCGCAGAACTCCTCCAGCTTCTTCTGGTTGTCCGGGCCGCGCTTGCCATCGACCCGCAAGACCCGGATCCGCTTCTCGTCCACCAGCAGGCTCATGCGCTGCTCGTCCAGGTAGGTCAGGATCTTCGGGTACCACGCCTTCTTCGACGGCGCGATCAGGATCACCAGGACGTCCCACTGGCGCTGACGCAAGGTGGACAGTCGCTGCGCCGCGTCGGCATCCGGCGCCTGGCCGCACTGCATGTACCAGGTCAGCCCGCCTCCCACCGTCCGCAGTTCGACATTGCAGCGGCCCTCGCGCACGCAATCCTGGGCTGGAGGCTTGAAGTCGTAGGGCAGCCGCAGGCCCGACGAACCCGAGTCCTGCGCGACGGAAATCGCAGGCAGCGCCATCAGGACGGCCAGGCAGGCCGCTGCCGGGGCCAGCGCCCAGTTCGCCGAACGCAGCCGACGATCCCGAATCCGTTCGTCCATGTTCGTCATTGCATCCCCCTGAAAGCGGAAGCCGGGTTCGAAGCCAGGATCGATTTCACGACGGTCACGGATGCCAGCAACGCGCACAGGCCGGCGGCCGCGGCGGTTTCCAGCAGGCCGACCAGCCCGATGTTGACCGCCGACAGGTGCCCCACCAGCTCGGTCGGCATCGTTTCGGCAGCCATGAATCCCACCATCAAGCGCGGCCCCGCCCTGCCCAGCAGGAACCCGATCAGCACGCCGGGCAGCACCACCATCATCGACAGCACCAGCGACTGGACGTGCAGGTGCAGCGACGGCGCGCCCATCACCCGGAACAGCAGCAGGTCCTCGCGACGCCGGAACAGGATCTCGTGAACCACCAGCCACAGGATCACGCCCCCCACCGCGATGGGCAGGACGTGCAGCACGAAGCCGACGAACTCGGCCAGGCGGATCAGGCGGGACACCTGCTCGATGAAGCCGCGCTCGGACGTCACGCCGCCGAACACGATGCCCCGCTCGATGGCGTAGTCCTCCAGGACCCGCTCCAGCCGCAGCGCCTCGCCGGGCGTGGCCGCGAAGAAGTCGAACTCGCTGGCCATCGGGTCGCGCGATTCGTCGGGACGCAGGTACTGCCAGGCGTCGAAACCGGCCGGCGTCCCGTCGCAACGCCAGGCCTCCGGAAGCGCCTTGCCGGCATTCAGGGGGTCGGCCTGCCAGGCCAGGATCCGCTGCATCGCCGCCGTGTGGATCACGCCCTTGTAGAACTTCTTCTGGATCTCGGACACGAACCCCGTGGGTGCGCGCCGTGGGCTCAGGTAGCCGCCGACCCGGAATCGAACGCACGTCGCCGGAGGCAGCGCATCCACGGCGGCATCGGGTCCGCGCGTCAACTGGGTCGCCGGACTGAACAGCAGTCCGACCACGTCGCCCGGCTCGGGCAGCGCGTCGAAATTGCCGTACAGCCACTCCCACTCGTTGCGGGGGATCCACAGGTCGGGCAACTCGCCGTCCGCCGAGGACAACCGATGGTCTTCCGGCGGCAGTCCCATGTCGTTCGCCTGGGGCTCGCCCGGCGTGACCCCGACCAGCGTGAAGAAGGTGCGGCGGGCCCCGCGATCCCGGTCATCGACCGAGGTCGGGTCCGCCAGGCCGGCCGCCTGGACCGGCGCCCACTGGGCATTGTTGCGCAGGAATTCCAGCTCGGCCGGAATCAGCGCCTCGCCCCCCAGGTCGTACACCGGGCTGCTTTCGACGATCGGCACCCCGCGTTCCTGGGCGAACCGCCGAACGTCCTCGGCGTCGATGCGAATCGCGTTGCCCTCGATGTCCCCGGGATCCTCGACGCGAACGCGACGCAGGCCGTCCAGTGCGTCCAGTTTCTCCTGCTGGTAGGACAGGATCGCGGCCTTCATGCCGTACAGCGAAAATCCCATCGCGGCCAGCAGGCCGACCGTCACGATCGACACCAGAAGCGGCAGGTAGCGGTGGGGCGCGATCCGATCGCGCCGTGGCGGCGGCAATCCCCTCAGTGCCCGCAATCCGGCAACCGCCCAGCCCCAACCGACCGTGCGCAACGCCCGCCCCGTCACCCGAACCAGCGGCAGGAATTCCGCCAACGCGACCCGCCCCATGTCCGCGAAGCTGGTGGATGCCGAGGCACGTTCCAGCCCGGACTTCGCGGCCTCGCCCCCCTCGATGCCCCGGGCCTCGCGCTCGACCCGGATCTGGTAGGGCCACTCGCCCTGCTCCCGTGCGCCGCGAGCGACATCCTCGTCCTCGTACAACGGCTCGAACCGGATGATGTGGTCCGCGTGCCGCAGGGCCATGTCCTCGTTGTGCGTGGCGACCACGACCGTGATCCCGCGCTCGGCGGAGCGGCGCTTCAGGTCCGTATAGATCGCGTCCGCCATCCGGTCATCGACGTGCGCGGTCGGTTCGTCGGCGATGATCAGGTCCGGCCCGATGGCCAGCGCCCGGGCCAGCCCGGTCCGCTGCTGCATGCCGCCCGAAAACGACGAGATGGGACGATTCAGGTCGTCCGGCGGCAGTCCGAACAGGGTCAGCATGTTGCGGGCGTGGACCACCCGCTCCTTGCGGCTGCCGATGCCCAGGTACAGCATCGGGTCGATCACGTTCTCGCACGCCGAAGCCCCGGCGCGCAGGCGCATCTCCTGGAAGACGAAGCCGATGCGGCGACGCAACCGCTCGGATTCCCGCATCCGACGCCGCGGGCGCCAGTGGCCGACCGTCTGCCTGGCCTCGCCCAGTTCCAGCGTCAGGTCGCTTTCGAACTCGTGATCGACCAGGCCCAGAATGGCCAACAGACTGGTCTTGCCGCAGCCGCTGGGCCCCAGGATGCACACCAGCCTGCCGCGCGGAATCGATCCGGGCCCCAGGTCCAGGATGCGGCGGACGTGCCCCCCGTTGAGGGTCACCTCCTTGCGCAGGAACGACCAGCTTGCCAGGTGCTGTCCTTCGTCCACCCGAGCCTCCCGCGGTGTCGGACCGCCTGTCGAAGAGCCCACGCCCCTCGCGTCACGGGATGTTCACGAACGAGAGCCAGATGTACTGGTTCTTCTTCTGCAAGGCCAACGTCCGGTCGATGGCCTGGCCGGAACGATGCAGACGGTTGCGCACCGCGAAGCACCGATCGTCCTCCAGCTTGGCAATCTGCTCGGGCGAGTAGTTGATCAGCGAATCGCCCTTGCTGACGGCCAGTCGCCAGTAGTCGTGCAGCCGCTTGCCGACGATGGGAATGCCGACGGTGCCGCCCTCCGCCCCGTGCGTCTCCTCGACGGGCACCAGGGCGCGAATCGCCTCGACCCAGATCGTCTGGCCCAGTTTCTTGCACCCGGTACCGTCCTCGCCGATCTTCTGGGCCAGGTTGTTCAGCGTCTGGCCCATCTGCTTGCCCTCGGACACCGTCAGCAGCGCCACGTTCTGCAGCGCCGGGCTGGCCGGAATCCACAACTCGCGAATGACGATCGTGTCCTGGCCCTCGCGTCCCTGTTGCTGGACCAGGTCCCGAAGCCGGTTCGGGATGTCCCGGGACGACCCGCAGAAGAAGCCGAAGGACCCGCCTTCGTCGATCTGGCCCAGCTTCTGGATGCAGTTGTCCAAGGCGACGACGTCGACCGCGGACTTGGTCGTGACCGCCGCCAGGTGGGTGGCGATGCGCTTCTCGACCGTGGCGGCCGTGACGTTTTCGATGAAGTCGCGATAGCTGTTATAGAAGCGACTGCCTTCCAGGATCTGATCGACCGTCTGCTTCATCATGCGGCTCTTGACGAACATCGCGATCAGCGAGGCCGATTCGCCCAGCGTGTCCCCCAGCGTGGACAGGACCGTACGACTGGGAATGCCCTTGGGCACGGTGACCCCGCCGAACGTCAGGCCGCGCGTGACGGGAATCGAGGGGGCATCGCCGACCAGGACCAGCACGCGGCTGGCGCCCGGGGTGACGGGCAGGTCGCGCAGCAGGTACAGCGCATCCCAGATGGCCTCGCGGGGATCGCCCCCGCCGCCCGACTCGAGCTGCTCCAGGAACTGCACCGCCTCGCGACCGGACACGAATCCCAGCCGGCCGCGCGAATCGGTGGTTCCCTCCATCGGCGGGAAGTCGATGGACGCGCCGTCCGTGTCGCGGTACCCGATCACGACGAACCGGGCATTCAGACGCAGCTTCGTTTCCAGATCCTGGATGATCCGCTTCAGGGCGTTCTTGGTGCCCTCGATCTCGGCCTCCATCGAACTGGTCGCATCGACCAGAATGAAGAACTCGGCCACCATCGCGGTCTTGGCGGCGGCCTCGGGCCCCGGGGCCCGGGTGGCCATGGGCGCGATGTTGCTGTACAGCGTCGGCACCAGCACCTTGAAGTACTGGCGGCGATCGAACTCGACCCCGTCCCCGAACTCCTGGACGTCCAGGACCGGGAACGGCGCCCGCTCGCCCTGGGCCGCCAGAACCTTGCGGTTGAACATCATGCACGGCTCGCTGCGGCCCTTGCTGGCGTTTTCGGCCTGCCTCGAGTCGCAGTACCCGGGCACCGTATCCTGGGAACCGTCCGTGGACGGGCGCAAGGCATGCCGCGAGTTCCAGACCGCCACGTGGTCCGCCATCGCCCAGCCCAGCTTGCCCGCCGAGCGCTCCAACTGGTACCACAGCGAGAACTTGGCCGGATTGGGGCAGCGATCCTCCGGAATCCCCCCGACATCGACCTTGGTCGGAAGCACCTGGTTGCCATCTCGATCGACGCATGCCGCCTGCATGATGCGCATCGGATGCAGGATCGGCATGGTGAAGGTCGCGGACTGCTGGAAGACGCGGGGCTCGGTATAGGCCTTCAGGTCCTGCACCAGGGCAATCGCGAACCGCAGCGCCCCGGAATCCACCGCCTGGCCCTCGCCGTCGGCCTGTGCCCGCGCCGACGAGGCGGTGTGACAGGTCAATGCCAGTACGCAAATGAACAGGATCCGCACGGTCCGCATCGCTGCCTCCGGCTGACTTCAGCAAGTCCTGGATGGCGGAGGGTTTAGCATCCGGAGCGAGGGGCGTCAAGGAATTTTCCAGGGATTGGACCGGAAATAGCACATTGGAACCATGACGAAATTCGGGCCATGGGGGGGAAGACCTGGCCGCCGGCCTCAGGGAATCAGACTGAAGGGAACCACGACGAGATCCCGGCGAGGGTTCATGTCGGCCAGCCGGGTGATCAACCGGGCGGCGCGCACCACCCGATCCGCCAGGCGCTTGCAGGCTTCCGCGTCGCCCTGGGTGTAGTGTGCCGAGGAATGTCCCATCAGGAACGAGGAGGCATCCGAGGACAGGCGCCATACCTCCCGAAGCACACGCCCCATGGGAGGATCCAGCAGCTTGTCGTCCCCGGACGTCGGCATCGCGGCACCGCGGGCGGCGACACTTCCAAAGGCGGTCCGCCAGGAATCGACGTCCAGATCCCGGCACCCCGGACCGCGACCCGCAACCTCCGAGAACCGCTCCAGCAGCCGCGCCAGGAAGCGAGCCTCCCGCGTGAACAGGACCGCGACCCCCTCCATCGCGCCCGTGACGGGCACCCAGACATCGCGCGCCGCCAACGGGGATCGCGAACCGCCCGTCCCCGGGGCCAGGTCCACCGGCGTTGGCGAAAGGGACGAGGCTCCGCCCGGAACGGGACAGAACAACCCGAAGGTCCCGCTGGAGTTCGTGCGAACGCTGGCGTCGCACGCGGCGACGGTCGGCGCCGAAGCCCACACCGGCACCACGATGCGCAGGTATCGCCGCCGGTCGAACTTGATCCCGTCGCCGAAGTCGCGGGCCTCCAGGACGGGAAACGCGGCCATGTCGGGACGGGTGAACAGGATCCGTCGGCTGAAGGTCATGCATGGCTGGCTGTGGCCGCGGGACGCCTGCTCGACATCCTTGACGTCACAATACGCAGGCACCTTGTCGATGGTTGCGTCACCGGTCGGCCGGAGGGCATGCCGCGATTCCCAGTGGAACACGCGGCTGGCCGGAACCCAGGCCGTCAGTTCCGGCCTCTTTTCGACGCGAAGCCAGAGTTCGGCCCCGGGCACCCGGCTGCAATCCCACGCCTCGACCGCCCCGCCGCCCCGATCGACCGGCGGCTTCTGGTTGCCCGCCGCATCGACACAGGCCGCCTCGCGCACCAGCATCGGGTCCAGCAGCGCCATCAGGAAGCGGGTTCCGATCGGCCCCGCAACCGGCGTGACATAGGCGGGCTGTTCGTCGAAACGCGCCAGCGCGAATCCGCGCCAGGCTCCGATATCGGGCGAGGCCTCGGCCGCCTGCGCCCCCCCCGAAGACAGCCCGCAGAGCAACGCCCCCACGAGGACGAGCCCCCTTTCGCGACGATTCATCCCCGCCCCCCGCAGCATCAATCACCACGTCGTGAAGCGCTGAACGACATCCTCGGCAACGGCGCGGACCAACTGGTGGTACATCTCGTCGTCGCGACCGGGATCCGCGGACTGGGCGGCCCCCGTTCCCTTCTTCGAATCGATGCGGCGCCAGCGATCGCCCTTGCCGGCGACCAGCGTGCGACACGACGCCTCGCCGGCATCCGGAGCGGCCAGGCGCGTCCGGTAGAACCACACCGCCTCGCCGGTATCGACGCGCACGGCGCTGAGCGCGATGACGATGCCGACGCGAGTCCGCTGCATCAGAAGCGCCTCGTTCGGGGACGCCAGGGACTTCCAGCGCCCTACGACGTCCCCCGCGTACCCCGAGGCCGGCCGCACGATGCCCCCATCGACGGTCGCCGAATGATAGTTGCGCCTCCAGGATGCGTCCGACCCGAATGCCTCGCGAAATCGCTTCAGGGCGTCGATCTGCAGAACCATGTCCGCCCCCAGGCTCCGCGCGGCCTGCAGCACGGTCATCCCGTTCGTCTGGACCATCCGCCGCAGGTTGTCCCAGGACAGCACCGCGTAGCCCCGTGCCGCCAGGAAGCGTTCCAGTTCGGCGACCTCGGCACGGCAATCCACCGCATCGACGGCCCCGGACTTGTCCGCGGCCGGCGCGGCCTGCCTGGACAGGACGGAACACGACTCGGGCCCCACCAGGCCGAGGGTACGAATCCGCTTGCGGGCATCGACGCTGCCCTGGGCCTCGGTGACGTCAGGCGCCAGGCGAGGAACCGGTCGGGTCACGGTCGATTCGACCAGGATATAGCGACTGCAACCCGATCCCAGCAGCACGACCAGGAAGGCGACACCGACCGGCCGAATCCATTGGCTTCGCACGCGCATCCTCCTTGGCTTTCCCGTCGCCCCGGGGACCGGCAACCAGCCTGCGCCGGAACGCGGCGCCACATCCCCGGGATGACACGACGCCGCAAGTGTAGCACCGCCCGCGGGCAATGGAGCGACAACTCGCAGGCTTTGCCAGGCGACGCCTCAGGATGTATTGTGACGAAGGCTTTCGACGGAATTCCCCATGAATCACCGGACACGGCGGCGATGGGCGACGATCGCGGCGACCTGCGCGCTGGGCGCCATGCTCCCGGGATGCGAGGTGCTGACCAACCTGCTGGAGGGTGCGGACGGCGTGTCCTTTTCGGCGCCCCAGGTCGATCTGCCCAAGGCCGAGGCCCGTCTGGTCCGGTACCCCGGCGTCCGGCAACTGGGATCCTGGGCCTGTCTGGAGGCGTTGGGCGACGGCGCCTGCGGCCTGATCCCCTACTACCAGCGGCCTTCAGAGGCCCAGTTGCAGTTCCAGTTCGCGGTGACGTTCCGGATCCAGAACCCGAATCGCGTGCCCGTACCCACCACGGAACTTCTGGTGGCGCTGCATCTGTGGCCGGACCGGAACCTGCCGAATTCGCACCTTGCGGGCATCTGCACGACATTGTGCGAACCGGGCGATGCCAACTGCCCGATCCCCTTGGGCCAGGCGTGCGTCGATCGCTATGACGACGTCCAGGATCTGGCCACGCTGCTGGCGGCGGCCCTCAAGGGCGCCCTGATCCTGATCATGGAGGCCGTCAATGGCCAGCCGGTCGGAGGCATGTGGGAGGCATGGACCATTCCCCCGTCCGAAACGGTGGACCTGACGTTCACGTTCAGCATCGGAATTCGGCCGATGCTGGAGTTGATCTATGCCATGGTGACCAGCGACGTGCTGGTCGGCATCCTGACCAGCGGCTCGGGAAGCATCGACATCCCCTACGCTTTCGCGGGCAAACTGTGGTTCCAGGTGCCGTACCTGGGGCGCGTGGCCATCGGCCTGGGCCCCTTCGGAATGCCGCCGGACGATCCCCTGGTCTGGCGCATCCAGTGATTCCCGAGGTTGACGAGGAGCCCCCATGAACGCACCGTGTTGCCGCAACCCGTCCTTGATCCTCCCGGCCTTCCGGCTGGCGGTGGTGCTGCCGCTCCTTCTGCTGGCCTGCGGTGACGAGGGCGACGGCCGCGGCCCCTACCTGGCCGAACGACCCGACGAGATCACGTTCCAGGCCGACTGGAAGCCGGCAACCCGCTTCGTGCCCAATGCGTCCGGGGTGCTGGTGGACGTGGACCCGGCGGCCGGCAGGTACACCTTCGCCGGGGACGTCGCGGCGATTGCCGCCTTGGCCCCGGGCGACATCACCGTGCTGGAGCATGTCGCCCTGCTGCGCGTGGACTCGGTGACGGCCAGCGGCGACCAGGTCGTGGTCCAGGGAAGTCCGGCGACCCTGCCGGATGCCATCCAGGACGGGACGATCTCGTGGGACGTCGGCTTCGATTTCACGCGGCCCGAGCGGTTTCTGGCGTTCCAGGTCGGCGACGGTGCCCCGCTGTGGCTGGTCCCCGAACGGCCTGCCTTCCGCGACGGCACGCCCTTGCCGGCCGGCAGCCTGTCGTGGGCGGGGACGATCGGCGGGTACGCGGTCGAACTGAAGCTGACGCCGGCGGGCCAGGACGTGGCGCTGCGCTTCACGGTGAAGTACACCAGCGGCAACTCCAAGTTGTCCATCCTGGGTACCGGCACGCTGCGCGGCTTCCGTTCCAGCGGCAGCGCGACGCTGGTCGCGGGCGTGCTGGAATCCTTCCGGATGGGGACCGAGGCGATCGAGGCGGATCTGACCCTGGAGTTCGGGGGCGTCGAACTGGGGCTGAAGAGCGGCGCGTTCAAGGTGCCCGCGAAGATGGTCATGCCGTTCCCGCTGGGGCCGCTGCCGGCATGGGTCAGCATCGGCGGCATCGTGGAGGTGGACTCGACGCTGAAGGCGAACACGTCGGCCCTCGCGAAGGCCCACCTGAAGTTCAAGGGTGCCGTGGGGTTGCAACGGGATCCGTCCGCCTTGACGGGCGTCCGGCCCACGGCGCAGGTGGATTCGATCGATCTGTCGTACCAGTCGGGCCAAAGCGTCGCGACGTTGACGTCCGGCCTGGGCATCCTGATGCAGTTCCCGCGGACCGAGGTGGGCCTGGGACTGCCGGGCACGGGCGCCGAGGCGTACGTGACGGTGAAGAACGAGGTGGTCGCGAACACCACGGTCCACTACGAGGCGGCGGGACCGTTCCCCGTCATCACGGGCACCTGCCTGGAGGTCGGGGTCAACCTGGGCGTCTATGTGGGCGCGGCCCTGAAGGCCTTCGGGTTCACGCTGGCGGGCGACGAAACCCAGGTCGCGGCGAAGGTGATGCCCCCCCGAAAGTCCGGCGAGTGCAAGTAGCCGCCCCGCGCTTGCCCGAACCCCCGCCCCAGCCCCGCGCATTCATTTTTCCCGGCGGATCAGGCAGACTTCCCCGGTCACGCGGAGGCGCTCCACTTGAGACACCCCACATGCACCCGACGTCGCCCCCTGGCATCCTGGTCCCGAGGAGTCCGTCCGTCGTCCCCGGCGCTGACGCTGCCACTTCTGGTCGCGCTGCTGTCGCTGGTCCCCCTGCTGGCGGCCTGCGGCAGCGGTGGCTCGAACCCGCCGTCGGACCTGCCGGACGCCGTGTCGGCCGACCTGGGACCGGTCCCCGACGACGGGCCCGACACCGACCCCGGCCAGGACGTCCCCCGGGACATGGACGCCATCGACGATGCGGAGTCCCCCCAGGACACCCAGCCCGACACCCCCGACATCGACCCGGACGCCGGTGAGGACCCGGACGCGGGGCACGACGCCCAGCCCGACGTGCCCGACCCGGTTCCGGCCTGCAACGGATCGCCCGACTTGTGCGCTCGCCCCTATGATTTCGCGGTGTTCGCCACGACCCACAACGCGATGTCCAATGCCGAGGATGGCTGGGTCGGTGCGAACCAGACCTGGAGCGTGGTACACCAACTGGATGCCGGGGTACGCGCGCTGATGCTGGACCTGCACCTGTGGGACAACGACGAGACCGAGCCCGAGTCCCCCTGGCTTTGTCACGGCGAGTGCCTGTTCGGAAACCGCAGACTGTCCGAGGCGCTGGAGGAGCTGCGGGACTGGCTGCACGCCAACCCCCGGGAGGTCGTGACACTGATCCTGGAAAACTACGTCCCCGGCGCCGACGTGATCGCGGCCTTCCAGGAAGCGGGCCTGGAGCCGCTGTTGCATGCCCAGACCCCCGGGGCCCCGTGGCCGACCCTGGGTCGCATGATCGAAGAGGACCGCCGCCTGGTCGTGCTGTCGGACGCCCTGAAGGGCGGCAATGCGCCGTGGTTCCTGCCGGTGTGGACCTATGCCTGGGAAACGCACTGGTCCGCCAAGACCCCGTCCGACCTGAATTGCGCCCCCAATCGGGGGGACACGGACAACGACCTGTTCGTCCTGAACCACTTCCTGACGGACCCGCTGGCGTTCCCGCGCCTGGCCGAGCAGGTCAACTACAACCCCTTCCTGATTGACCGGGCCATCGCCTGCCGGGCCGACAGCGGACGCCAGCCCAACTTCGTGACGGTCGATTTCTGCGACATCGGGGACGTGTTCGACGCGGTCGCGACCCTGAACGCGACCCCCTGGCACGCCCGGGATGACCAGCTCCGTCTGGACCAGATCCAGGTGCGAGGCACCCACAACTCCTATCACATCGCACCGGACCCGCTACCGCCGACCGTGCCGCAGTGGGGGTACACGATGGCGCCGCTGGACGTCCAGTTGCAGCAACAGGCCGTGCGACAGGTCGAACTGGACATCCACGCGGGGCCGAATGGCGACTTCGAGGTCTATCACATTCCGGCGATCGACGCGGGGACGACCTGCCTGTCGTTCGCCGAGTGCCTGGCCCTGATGAAGCACTGGTCCGACGCGCATCCCTGGCATGTGCCGCTGATGGTGCTGATCGAGCCCAAGGACGACATCGACGACGAGAAGCTGGACGATCGCTACGACGACATCGATGCGGCGATCCGGGCGGCATGGCCCGAGGACCGGCTGTTGACGCCGGATGACGTGCGAGGCGAGTACGCGACCCTGCGCGAGCGGCTGGAGGCCGACGGCTGGCCCACGCTGGGCGAGGTGCGCGGCATGGCCATGTTCGTGCTGCTGGACGAGGGCACGCACCGCACGAACTACCTGGCCGAGCATCCGAACCTTGAGGGCCGCGCCATGTGGGCCCGCGGCGGCATGGGCCAGCCCTGGGGCGCGATCCTGGAGTACGGCAACCCGGTGCGGGACGAAGCCAAGATCGTTGACGCCGTGGCCGCGGGCTACCTGGTTCGCACGTCGGCGGGCGACGCCGGAGACCCGCCCGAGAAGGGCTTGCAGCAGATCGAGGCCGCAATCCGCCTGGGCGCCCAGTACATCAGCACGGACTTTCCGGTGGCGGCGACGCCCGGGGGCTACCAGATTGCGCTGCCCGACGGCGCCCCGGCGAACTGCAATCCGGCCACGACCGCGCGCATGACCCCGCCCTGCCGCAGCGGCGACGTGGAGTAGAACTCCCGAAGCCGGCGAGGCATGGCGGGACGGGGGCATGCACGGGGACGGGACGGGCACGGGTACGGGTACGGGTACGGGCACGGCGCCGCCTGCGGCGGCGGGCGGCTAGTACGAAACCCCGAAGATGACCTCGGTAGTCGAGGGCTCGCCGGAGAAGATGCAGGTACCGGGCTCGGCGTCGCCGTCCCGGGTGATCAGGCGCACCGTCGCCTTGGTCTCGGCCTTGATCTGGGCCTCGACGACGCGACTGGGGTTGAACCTGCAACGCGCGAATCCGCGCCCCTCGGCGAAGTGGTTCAGGAAGTCCTTGTAGGTCGTGATGGTCCGGATTCCCTCGTCCCGCCTGGCCAATGCCCGATCGAACAGCGCCTGCTGGATGCCCGCCAGCTTCGCATCGACGTAGGCGCGCGTCAGCGCCGCCAACGGGACGATCTCCTTGGACCCGTCCAGGCGCGACTTGACGACGACATTGCCCGAATCGACGTCCCGGGGTCCCACCTCGATGCGCAGCGGCACGCCCCGCTGGGTCCAGAACCAGTGCTTGTCGCCGGGCCGCATGGTGTCCCGCTTGTCCACCACGACCTGCTGGGCCGTCTGCGGGTGGTAGAACAACTGCTGCACCTGGTCGTTGCCGAAACGCCGCTCGGCAGCCGCGACCTCGTCCTCGCCCAGCAGACCGGCCATCGCCTGGCGGATGAATGCAAGAACCTTGGCCTTCTCGTCCTCGGTCTTGAAGATCGGCACGACCGCGGCCACGTAGGGCGACACCTTGGGCGGCAACACCAGTCCGTCGTCGTCGCTGTGGCTCATGATCAGCGCGCCGATCAGCCGCGTCGAGACGCCCCAGGACGTCGTCCACGCGTGCTGCAGGACCTGGTCGCGCCCCTCGAACCGGATCTCGAACGCCTTGGCGAAGTTCTGGCCCAGGAAGTGCGACGTGCCCATCTGCAGGGCCTTGCCGTCCTGCATCATGCCCTCGATGCAGTAGGTCCGCACGGCGCCCGCGAACTTCTCGGAATCGGTCTTGGGCCCAGCCAGAACCGGAATCGCCAGGAAATCCTGGGCGAACGTCCGGTACACTTCCAGCATCCGCAGCGTCTCCTCGACGGCCTCCTCGCTGGACTCGTGCGCGGTGTGGCCTTCCTGCCACAGGAACTCCATCGTCCGCAGGAACAGGCGCGTGCGCCGCTCCCATCGAACGACGTTCGCCCACTGGTTGATCAGGATCGGCAGGTCCCGCCACGAGTGGACCCACTGGGCGTACATGTGGCCGATGACCGTCTCGGACGTCGGCCGGACCATCAGCGCCTCTTCCAGCTTCTCGCCGCCGCCATGGGTCACGACCGCGCATTCCGGCGCGAAGCCCTCGACGTGCTCGGCCTCGCGCTTCATGAACGATTCCGGAATGAACAGCGGAAAGTACGCATTGACGTGGCCCAGCTCCTTGAAGCGCCGGTCCAGTTCCCGCTGCATCGCCTCCCAGATCGCGTAGCCGACCGGTCGGATCACCATGCAGCCGCGAACCGGCGCGTAGTCCGCCAGCTCCGCCGCCGAGATCACGTCCAGGTACCACTGGCTGTAGTCCTTCTCGCGGGAAACGATGTTGTTGGCCATGAAGTCCGCTCCGTTGCTTGGCAGTGTGTGTCCGCGTTCCGGTCCGAAGGTCGCCCCGGGGCCCTCCCGCGAAGTGCGTGCGTCGCCGTCAGGTCCCGGCCGCGTAGTCGTCGCGATACCGGATCTGGTCCTCGGTCAGCACGTCCAGCGCCGACCCCATCGTCGCCAGCTTCAGCGCCGCGATTTCCTGATCCTGGGCCTCGGGGATGTCGTACACCGTGTGGGTCATGGTGCGCCCCTCGCGCGCCAGCCGCACCATCGACAGGAACTGGTTGGCGAACGACATGTCCATGACTTCCGACGGGTGCCCTTCCGCGCCCGCCAGGTTGACCAGACGCCCCTGCGCCAGCAGGAAGAGGCGCCGGCCGTCGTCCATCCGGTACTCCTCGGTGTTCGGCCGGATCTCGCGCTTGTCAGCCTTGATGGCTTCCAGTTCGTCGATCTTGATCTCGCAGTCGTAGTGGCCGGTGTTGCAGACGATGGCGCCGTCCTTCATCGACTGGAAGTGGCGCCCGACGATCACGTCCTTCATCCCGGTCGCGGTGATGAAAATGTCGCCTTCCGCCGCCGCCTGGTCCATCGGCATCACGCGGAAGCCGTCCAGCCGCGCCTTCAGGGCCGGAATCGGATCGACCTCCGTCACGATCACGTTGCAGCCCATGCCCGACGCGCGCATCGCCAGCCCGCGGCCGCAGTGGCCGTAGCCCGCGATGACGAACGTCTTGCCCGCCAGCAGCACGCTGGTGCTGCGAATGATGCCGTCGATGGACGACTGGCCGGTGCCGTACACGTTGTCGAAGTCCCACTTCGTCTCGGCGTCGTTGACCGCGATGATCGGGTAGCGCAGCGCGCCGGCCTTCGCCATCGCCCGCAGCCGGTGGACGCCCGTGGTCGTCTCCTCGGTGCCGCCCAGCATCTTCGTGCAGTACTCCGGATGCTTGTTGTGCAGCGTGAAGATCAAGTCGGCGCCGTCGTCCAGCGACAGGTTCGGCCCGAAGTCGATCGTCTTCTCGATGCACCAGTAGAACTCATCGACCGACAGGCCGCGCCACGCGAAGATCGACACGCCCTCGGCCGCCAGCGCCGCCGCGACGTCGTCCTGGGTGGACAGCGGATTGCAGCCGCTCCACGACAGATCGGCACCCGCCGCGATCAGCGTGCGGATCAGGATGGCCGTCTCCTTCGTGACGTGCAGGCAGCCGGCGATCTTGTGGCCCTTCAGCGGCTGCTCCTTCGCGAACCGCTCCTTCAGCGCGGCCATGACCGGCATGTGGGATTCGGCCCATTCGATCTTCAGCAGGCCCTCGGGGGCCATGCCGATGTCCTTGACCTTGTGACGAGCACTTTCGGATTGCACGCGAACCTCCGCGGTTTGACAGGCGCGCCCGCTCCGGCTAGGCTCGGGCGGTCCGATTCGGACGCGTGATGCTAATCGATGGACCTGGACCTGTCAATTGACGCCCCCGCCGAGCACGACGCGTCGGTGATGCTGCTGGGCGTAGGTGCGAACCTGGGCGACCGGGCCGCGAACCTCCGCGCCGGGCTGCTGCGACTGGCCAACGACGGCCAGATCCGCGTCGAGGCCGTGTCGGGTCTGTGGGCCAGCGCGCCGGTACACGCCGCGGGGGGCGAGTTCCTGAACGCGGCGGTCCGCGTCCGGACGCGACTGGACCCCAGCGTCGTGATGGGACGCATCAAGTCCGTCGAGGCCGCGATGGGGCGCACCGGCAGCGGCGGGGACGCCCGGCCCCTGGACGTGGACATCCTTTACTGCGACGGGATGCAGCGCGACCAGGCCGACCTGCGCATTCCCCATCCCCGCCGACTGGATCGCGCGTTCGTGCTGGCGCCCCTGGCCGAGGTCTGCGACGATGCCCTCGATCCCCAGGCGGGACGGCCCGTCGCCCAACTGGTCCGGGATCTGCTGCCCGGACTGAGCCCGCGGGCGACGCGCATCGCCGGTCCGGAATGGTTTCTGGTCCCCGGCCCAGGGCCGGAAGGAGTGCTTCCATGATGCGGACGAATCGACTGGCGACCCTGCTGCTGGCTCTGGGCCTGGCCCTGGGCACCGCGTGCGGCCGGGATCACGCCGATGTCATCCCGGTGCTTGCGGAGGGCGAGTCGCGGGTGGACCTGGTGCCGTTGGATCTGGCAGGCCATGCCGGATTCGACCTGCTGGACCAGTTCATCCAGACGAACGGCGCCGCCGGCGAAGCCATGCAGATCTACGAGGATCTGTCCCGACTGGCCCCGGACAATCGCCTGGTCCTGCTGCGTGCCGCCCATGCCGCCCTCATCATGGATCAATCCGATGCCGCGCCCCGGCTGGCCTCCAGCATTCTGGAACGCCTGCGCGGCGATGCGGCCGAAGCCGCCGACGCCCCGGACCTGGACGTGTTGTTCGTCGATCTGATCCGGATCACCCGACTGCTGGCGGCCGGCGCCCAGGCGGACACCCTGGTCATCACCGAGGCCGGTGCGCCGATGGCCCGCCAGGCGCTGGAACACGGCGAGGCCCTCGCGAACGCCACGGGCTGGAAGGGCCCGCACGGGGCGACCGCCGCCGACGCGAAGCGCATGCTGGACGCGATCGCAGCCGCCCTCCGGGACTTCGAGGCCAGGGGGACGGACGCCCCATGACCCGCGGATTCGAGCAGGGACCCGACGTGACCGCCCCACCGGAAGGCGGCACCCGCTGGATTCCCCGAATGGCAATCGGCCTGGGGTTGGGCCTGCTGACGTTCCTGGTCTTTGGCCTGTGGGCCGATCTGGACCGGCTGGCCGGGACGTTCCAGCAGTTCGACGGACGCCTTCTGGCCCCGATCTTCCTGCTTTCCCTGGCGAACTACGGAATCCGCGCGATCCGCTGGCACTATTACCTGCGGGTCGCGGGGCATCCGATCCCCCCGGGCCTGTCCGCCGGGGTCTTCGCGTCGGGCCTGGCGATGTCGGTCACCCCGGGCAAGGTCGG
>JARKOL010000365.1 GCA_029975745.1 Myxococcota bacterium
GAGCTCGGTTGCATGGACGCCGGCGTACAGACAGCGCGCCCGACCGGGCGGCGGCCACACGCGGTGCATCCCCGGCGCGAACCACGGCGTGTTGGCGATCTGCCACGCCAGGTGTGTGTAGCCGACGTAGCGGTGCTCGGACCTCGGCGGCCGGATGAACACGCCCGGCGTGCCCATCGCAGCGCAGGGCAAGATGGCATGTAGCCGTGTCGTGATGACCCACTGGGCCATCGCGTAGCGGTCCAGCAGGCGGCGGGCCTCGGCCTTCCGGTCGATCCCGGGTGGAACGATGTGCGTGACGCGCTCCCCGTAAGCGGCGATCTCGGGTGGCAACCGCTCGATATCCTGCTCGGGGACATCGACCAGGAGGATACTGCCGTCGAACGGAACATCCGGCCGCACCAGCGACAGCGTAGCACACCACGATATCCACCCTTCCACGCCGCGGCGTTCGCAGAGGCCCAGCGTCCACGGATCACGGCAACCGACGGGCAAGGCCGCGCCGGCGGGGATCATCTCGAGCTCGGTTGCATGGACGCCGGCGTACAGACAGCGCGCCCGACCGGGCGGCGGCCACACGCGGTGCATCCCCGGCGCGAACCAGCCGTTGACGATCAGCCGCACGTCGTCGCCCCACTCGCGCGCCGGCGACATATCGTCGCGGTCCAGTCGCAGGTCAACCCGCGGCAACAGCCGCTCCAGGGCCAGCGACTGGATGTCGTCGCCGATGTTGTGGGTGTTGTACTTAAGGATGGCGATCTTCATGCGGCCTTGCTCCTGACCATACTCAGGGAGTCGAACAGCCGTCGCCAGCCGGCCCAGATCGTCTCGGGATGGGCCAGTTCCTCGACCAATCGCCGGTGGGCGCGCTGGGCTATCGCGATCCGCAGGTCCTCGTCATAGGCCAGCATGGCCGTGTAGTGGGCGAGTTCCTCGTCACAGTCGCCCAGGAACCCAGTCTCGCCGTGGCTGATCATTTCACGCCAGCCCCACAGGTTTTGGGCGACGACCGGCACGCCTGCGGCCATCGCCTCCAGGCCAGCGCGTGGCCAGTTCTCCCGCGCCCCGCCGTTGACCGGCAACAGGCAGTGCAACTGCCGGAAGTAGTCTCTCACCGGCATGGCCGTCGGCTTGAGGCAGTCGGCCCAGGCGGGCGGCGGGCCGAGCTTCTGGTGTGTCCGCTCGTCCATGCCCAACATGAGCGCCCGTTTGTTGGCGTACTGGATGCGCCCGTAGATCGGCCAGGTATTGCTGGACCATTTGTCCTGGTCGGGCCGGGCGACGCGGCCGACGACGAACACTTCGCCCTTCGCGTGCGGGCGCGGGTGGAACTCCCACTCGTCGAGGTCGAATGCGCCGTGGATCAGGTGCCCCGTGGCCGGGGCGTAGTTGTAGGGGACCAACTGCGGTTCGAGCTGCGAACGCTGGAATTGCGACTGGAAGACCATCGCGTCGGCCGGGCCGTGCTCGGCGAAGAACCGCTTCTCGTAGTCGAAGAGGAACGTCATGCAGTTGACCCAGACGATGGGGCATCCCAGCTTTCGGAACCGGTGGGCATGGACCATGAATTCGGCGTTGCAGAAGCCGACCACGGGCGTCCCGGCCAGCCCCGGCACGCTTTCGAGTTCCTCGGAACGGATCGCGTGGGTCGTGCAGCCCAGGGCGTCCAGCCGCGTCCGCCAACGGTCGTCGGCGCCCCAGGTGGGGATCAGATGCACATCCACCCCGAAGCGACGCCACAGTTTGATCGTGTGCCACGCCTCGGTGTTGGCCCCGCCCATCTCTCCGGGATAGCCGACCAGGAACACCTTCATCGCTTTGCAGCCTCCTCGATCCACTTCGGCGGATTGTCGGGGCACCGCTCGGTGGCCATCCGCAGCTTGTTAACGGGAGCGGGGCCGTCGCGGCGGACCCGACACCCGCACAGCTGGCACGTCTGCGACGCCGTGTCGAATTGCGGGCAAGGCCGGCAGAGCGTATCGAAGATCTCCGCAACGCGGGCGTCGGCGCGCACGGGCCGCCCGGCCGCGATCCATCGGCCTACCGCACGCCCGAAGCTCAGCCATCTTGCCGTCATGATCAACTCGACGAACCCGTGCCTCCCGACGTGCCGCTCGAACTGTCGCCCGACGAGGAATCGCACAACTGGCACTCCTGGGTCTGCTCGTCGCCGAGCGTCGCGCCGGCGGGCAGCGTGATCTCGCGGGTCTTGATGCGGATCGCACAGTCGAGGCACTCGACGCCCGTCACGACCGTCACTTTCGTCACCGGCCCCGACGAGGAACC
>JARKOL010000377.1 GCA_029975745.1 Myxococcota bacterium
CCTCGGCGGGCGACGGGGCTCGAGTCACGAACACGTAGGCACCGGCCGCGACGACCGCCACGACGGCCACGCCCACAAAGACCATCAGCGCGATCCGGCGCTGCTGCTTCCGTCGCGCCAGGGCCTCGGCCACATGGCGGATCTCGGACGCATCCAGCGAGATCATGCCCGCCTTCTGCGCCGCGGGACGCGCCGGCTCGGCAGCGCCGGGCGCCGGGGTGGACGCAACGGGAATCACCGTCTCGGGCTGCGCGATTGCGGGCTGCTGCTGGGTGCGCTTGCGAACCTTGTAGTCGTCCAGCGAGAACAGAACGGAGGTCTCGCGACGCTGCCAGACCATCGGTTCCGGCGTCCCGCCCTCCGAAGTCTCGCCATCCGCCCCGTGAGGCTCGCCCCCCTCCGGATCGGACGAACCGCCCACACCCTCGGTCGGGCGCTCGGCCCCCACCCCGGCCAACGGCATCAACTGCGTCGGCTCGTCACCGATGCCCGCGGCGACCTCGAACCGATCCTGGAATTCGTCCACCTCGGCGATGCGGGTCCACGTCTTGAACCCCTTGCGCCAGACCAGGGTGTCGGAAGCAAGCTCGCCCGCGTCCAGGCGGCGGGTCACCTCATCCAGCGTCAGGGGGCCCTGCTTGTCGTTGCCGACGGCCACGAACCAGCGGGCTTCGCCCTCGGCGGCGTCCGACTCTCCGGCAGCGACATCGATCACATGGCCGCAATTCTTGCAGCGGACCTTGAACCCGCCGGTCGGCGCCTTTCCTTTGGGCAGTCGATAGGAGGTGCTGCACTGCGGACACTGGACCTTCATTCTTCGTCCTCCCCCGGCCGTCGGCGACGGCAGGAACGTGGTTCGCGAACCCGGCGGGTATTATAGACCACAAAAAACAGAATGGGAGTCATAAGCCACGGCAGGTACCAGGGGATCGCCGGACGGTCGCCGCCAGGCCGCAATCCCGCCACGCAGCCCCCGCCCCCGGCACCCGGACGTCCCGGCTCGGTCGGCGGCAGCGGTTCCCCCAGGTCCGGGGCCGCGGTGTCCGAGCGCGGCAGTTCCCGGACGCAGTACCCCGATTCGGAGCAGAACTGGCCATCGGGACATCCCGGGCACATGCCGCCACACCCGTCGTCGCCGCAGCGTCCCCCGGCGCACCCCGGAACGCACGCCGCATCCGGGGAGGCGTCCGCCCAGCCATCCTGAGCCCCGCCGGAGCCAGGGTCCTCGGGAGGCTCCAGGACGTCGGGCACGGGCTCGATCGGCCCCGCGACGCAACGCCCGTTCCCCGCGCACACGGTGCCGTCGAAACAGGCGCCGCACGATCCGCCGCACCCGTCGTCCCCGCAGTGCCTGCCCGCGCAATCGGGACGGCAGACGACCGGGCAGGCCAGGGGATGGACCCCGGCGGGATCGGCCCCGGACCCGCCGCAATCGTAGTAGCCGTCGCCGGACCAGCCGCAACCGTCCTCGCAGGGCAGGATCTGAAGCCGATCGTCCTCGCAGTACCGGACCCCGACATCGTCGCAGCACCCGGTGTACGAGATGTCGCCGCAGCCAACCCCGGCCTCGCATTCGTTCAGGCCGCACACGAGACCCGACCCCGTGCAGTCGATATCGCCTTCGCAATCCCCTTCGAAGCCCCCCTGGACGCCGGTGCAGCGGCCGTCCTCGCAGGTGCCGTCCGGAACCCATTTCGCCAGGGGCAGCGCGGGCAACGTTCGCGTCAGGCAGTGCATCGCCCCGCCCCACGTGATGACCTCGCCCGATTCGATCGGGACGTGGGTCCAGTCCGGCATGGCCTGGGCCCACACCGCCATCGCCTCGGCCTGGTGCTGCGCGTGCGCGGCGTACGTCGGCACCAGGTTCACCCCGTTGGCGAACGTCGCGTTCGTGTAGGTCCGCCAGACGCCGTCCTTCTGGTACGGCATGGGAATCCGCAGGACCGTCAACCGCGAACCGTCCTCCAGCACCACCGCCTCGAGGATCTCCCGGTTCCGTTCCAGGGTCGCGATGGTGCGCTCGGTCGCCTCGTTCACGGTGGCGCGCCCCAGGATGATGACGCGCTTCGAAGCCGGCTTGAAGAACATGTCGATATGGGTCGTTCCGTCCTCCAGCGGCACCAGGACGACCATCTGCCGGCAGCCCAGGTACTCGCGCATCAGCGCGTCGATCCGATCCGCCGTCTTGTCGGCGTTGCGCCAGTAGAGTCCCTGGGACACGTAGCACGTGCCCTCGCCGTCGGTGGCGAAGTTGCCGCCCTCCAGGTCCAGCGGCGCCCGGTACGTGGTCGTCTTCCAGTGGTTGCCCAGACGGGTCGGAAACGCGTCGTCGGTGACCCGATCCTCGTAGTAGCGAAAGTCCGCGAACGCCACCGTCCCATCCCGAACCAGCGGAATCGGGCCGAAGTCGGCCATCCAGATCGAGTCGGACGGGTAGGAAAGGAAGCGAACCCGCTCCGCCAGGGCTGCGTCCGACACGCCGAGGTTGCGCAGGGCCGTCAGCATCGATTGGCGGACCGCGTCCGACCCCACGACGATGTCGAACGCGATCACGTCAATGGCGGCGTGGACCATCGCCACCATGGTGCGCTGGACGGACGAGGGCAGCCCGCCGGGGTTCGCCAGCAGCATC
>JARKOL010000387.1 GCA_029975745.1 Myxococcota bacterium
CGGGTCACGGGCGACCCCGAGGCCAAGGCGCACTTCGACCGCTCGCTGGAACGGATGCTGTCGTTCCGCACCCTCAGTGGCGCCGACTGGTTCGTCGCCCGCTCGGTGATTCGCAAGGCGACGTGCAACCTGGACGATTGCGACGCCCCCGACGACGGCGAGTGGTTCACGTCCCCGGACGGCGAATGGTGGGTCAAGTCGGACACGTCGAACGACGAGGTCACGTCCCACATGTTCATGATGGCGCATGCCTACGAGTTGTGCGCCGACGACACCCAGCGCCAGGCCATTCGCGAGCACGTCGGCGGCATCGTGGGCGGGCTGATCGACCATGGCTTCCAGCTGCTGAAGCCCGACGGCGTCCCCACGAAATACGGGCAGTTCGACCCGGACTACGTCAACGGCCTGGTCGGAATGATGGCGGATGGCGGACGGCGCAGCGTCCAGATGCTGGCGGCCCTCAACCTGGCCCTGGCGCTGACCGGCGAGGCCCGGTTCGCGAATGCCAAGCGGCGGCTGATCGACGAGCACCACTACCACGACAACGTCGTGACGGAATCCGAGGCTCCCGCCCGACGCGGCAGCGGCGATGGGGACGAACTGGCGACCCAGGCCTTCTTCGTGCTGCTGCGCTACGAGACGGACCCGACCCTGGACGCGATGTTCCGGGAGGGCTGGCGTCGGACCTACGGCAAGATGCGGTTGCAGCAGGCGGCGTTATGGGACGTGATCAACGGGGTGCTGGGCGGCGACGCCCCCGACTTCGCCCACACGATGCGATGGCTGCGGCTGGCCCCGACCGACGGCATCCGCTGGACGTTGCACAACGTGCATCGCCGCGATCTGGCCCGCCCGCCCGAGTACTACCGGGTTTCGGGACAGCAGCGCTGGGCGCGAAGCGACGGCCGCATCCTGCCCGCTGACGAACGCCCCAACATCCGCCACAACACCAGCCAGTTCGAGGCCGAAGGGGGCTGGGGCGCCAACACCGAGATCGACGGCGCCGACATCGTCGCGGCCTACTGGATGGGCCGCTACCACGGCTTCATCGCACCGCCGCCCCCCGATCCGGATGCCGCGACGCCCGCCCGCCGGCGCTAGGCACGCAGCACCAGCCAGGACGCCACGCCCAGCCCCAGCAGGCCGAGGCCGACCGCCAGGGCCAGCCAGGCGCGACGCCGACCCGAACGGGCGCCCACCGGGGTCGCAGCCGCCCGCGTCGCAGCCACCGACGTCTGATCGGCCTGGGGGGCATCCGCCATCGCGGGAAGGGACCGGGTCCGCAGGACATGGCGTTCCACCTGCCGAACCAGCTCAGCCCGCGGTGCCGCGGCGGCCCGCAGTTGGTCCGGGTCGAAGCTTCCGGTGCTTCCTGGAAACGCCGCGTTCAGGACGGCCAGCACCGCGCCCGCCGACGCCGGACGATGATCGGGGTCCTTTTCCAGCATCTGCGACAGGATCCGCCCCAGTTCCGCCGGCACGTCCGGACGATGCACCGTGACGGGATGGGGCGGGGTTTCGATGTGGTGCCGCAGGACGTCCTGCTGGCTTCCGGTGAACGGGGCGACCCCTGCCAGCGCGCGGTACAGAATCACCCCCAGGCTGTACAGATCGGACCGGCTGTCCACGACCAGCGAGCCCCGCGCCTGTTCCGGGGACATGTACGTGGGCGTCCCCAGGACGGTGCGCGCCCGGGTCAGGCGCCGCGGCGGGCCGTCCGCCGACGCGTCCGCCAGCAATCGCGCGAATCCGAAGTCCAGGATCCGGACCAGCAGCCGCCCCTGGGCATCGCGCGCCATCAGCAGGTTGGCCGGCTTCAGATCCCGATGGATCACCCCCAGGCCGTGCGCCACATCCAGGGCCGACAGCACCTGGCGCGCCAGGACCAGCACGGTCTCGACCGGCAGCGTCCCCTGCTCGGCCAGCACCCGGTCCAGTCCCGGCCCATCGACGAATTCCATCGTGAAGAACGGTGCGCCGTCGGGCAGTTCCCCCCACTCGTACGCCGGCACGACCTGGGGGATGTTCAGGGACCGGGTCAGGACCGCCTCCAGTCGAAAACGACGGGCCAACTCGGGATCCCCGGACAGATCGGGGCGTAGAACCTTGACCGCAATCGGTTCGTGGCCTCCCTCCCGATCCGCCAGATAGACGCTTCCGGTCAGGCCGAACCCCAGGCGGCGTCGCAGGACCCGGCCGTCCGGCAACCGATCCCCCAGGCGAGGGTCCGGCGTCCAGCCCGCGCCGGGACGGGGCGTCTCGCACGCAGGACACACCGGCTCCAGGCGGTCCACCGGGTGTCCGCAACCGCCGCAGGTCAGTCCCGGGTCCAAGAAACACCCCCCGTGGCTAGAACGCGCGACGACGCCGAACAGCCAGACCGAACACCCCCAGCAGCGCCAGCAGCGCAAGGATGCCCGTTCGAGACGCGGCGTCCGACCCGTTCGCGGAGCATCCCCCGCCCGTCGTCTTGATGGGAGCCGAGTCCCCGACGAACCCGTCCTGCGGCAGCGTATCGATACCCGTGTCCGGCGTCGTGCCCGGGTCCGTCGCCACCCCGGGATCCGTGACCGTACCCGAATCGACCGCGGTTCCCGGATCGATCGGGGCCCCCGGATCGTCCCCCACGCCCGGGTCCTGGGTCACCACGTCCAGGGTCTCGATGACGTCGGGGCTGGCCTCGTCCGCGAAGCCCGAATCGGTCCCCGCATCCTCGCCACCCACGTCCTCGCCCCCGCCCGGGTCGCCGGGATCATCCACGACCTCGACGACCACCTGGAACGCGTGCGACGTTCCGCTGCCGTCCCCCAGGCGCACGACCTGGATCACGACCGTGCCATCGAAGCTTCGGGTCAGGAAGGCCTCCTCGGCCGCGCCGCCTGCCCCGTCATT
>JARKOL010000328.1 GCA_029975745.1 Myxococcota bacterium
CGTCCGCATCGACAACGAGTCCTTGCCCACCGGAATCGACACGCCCAGGGCCGGGCACAGGTCCAGCCCGACCGCCGCGACCGTGTCGAACAGCCGCGCGTCCTCGCCGTCCTCGCCGCACGCGCACATCCAGTTCGCGGACAACTTGACGCGCCCGATGTCGCCCACGTCGGTCCCGCACAGGTTCGTCAGCGCCTCGCCGACCGCCATCCGCCCCGAGGCCGGCCCGTCGATCACCGCGATCGGCGTGCGCTCGCCCGTCGCCATCGCCTCGCCGGTCGTCGCCTGGTAGCCGGTCGCCGTGACCGCACAATCCGCGACCGGGATCTGGAACGGCCCCACCATCTGGTCGCGATGGACCAGGCCGGTGACCGAGCGATCCGTGATCGTGACCAGGAACGTCTTGTCCGACACGGCCGGCAGGTTCAGCACCCGGGCCAGTGCCTCGGCCAGCGACACGTCTCCCAGGTCCAGCGGCGGCGGACGGGTGGGGTCCCGGGACACGTCACGCAACATCTTCGGCGGCTTGCCCAGCAGCACCCCGATGTCCATGTCGATCGGCCGATCGCCGAAGTGACGGTCCCCCACGACCAGCCGGCCGTCTCCCGTCGCGGTTCCGATGAACGCGACCGGACAGCGCTCGCGGCGACACAGCGCCTCGAAACGCTCGCGGTCTGCCGGCGCGATCGCCAGGACGTAGCGCTCCTGGGCCTCGCAGCACCAGACCTCCATCGGGCTCATGGACGGCTCTTCGTTCGGCACGTCGCGCAGTTCGAAGACCGCACCGGTCGCCTCGACCAGTTCGGGGCAGGCGTTCGACAGCCCCCCCGCGCCCACGTCGTGAATGCTCAGAATCGGGTTGTCGGCCCCCATCGCCACGCAGGCGTCGATGACCTCCTGGCAGCGCCGTTCGACCTCGGCGTTCCCGCGCTGCACCGAGTCGAAGTCCAGTGCCTCGTCGTTGGTGCCGGTGGCCATCGACGACGCCGCACCGCCGCCCAGCCCGATCCGCATCGCGGGCCCGCCCAGTTGCACGATCAGCGCCCCGGGAACCAGGGCCTTCTTGTGGACCTGCGCGCGCCGAATGCTGCCCATGCCGCCGGCCAGCATGATCGGCTTGTGGTAGCCGCGATACCGACCCGCGACCAACTCCTCGTACGTCCGGAAGAAGCCGCACAACTGGGGACGCCCGAACTCGTTCCCGAAGGCCGCGCCGCCGATCGGGCCCTCCAGCATGATCGCCAGCGGCGTCGCCAGCCGGCGCGGGTGTTCGGCCAGGTCGCGCTCCCAGGGCTGGACGTGGCCCGGCACCCGCAGGTTCGAAACCATGAAGCCGCACAGGCCCGCCTTGGTCTTGGACCCGGTGCCCGTGGCCGCCTCGTCGCGGATCTCGCCGCCCACGCCGGTCGCCGCCCCCGGGAACGGCGAGATCGCCGTCGGATGGTTGTGCGTCTCGACCTTCATGATCAGATCGATCACGTCGGGGCGGAATACGTACGCGTGCGCCGAGGGATCCACGTCGAACGCCTGGGCCCGGACCCCTTCGACGACGCCGGAGTTGTCCTTGTAGGCCACCAGCGTCCCGCGCGGGTGACACGCGTGCGTGTGCTTGATCATCTGGAACAGCGAGCGTTCCTGGGCCTGCCCGTCGATCCGCCAGTCGGCGTTGAAGATCTTGTGGCGACAGTGCTCGGAGTTGACCTGGCCGAACATCACCAGTTCGGTGTCGGTCGGGTTGCGACCGGCCCGAGTGTAGGCGTCCAGAAGGTAGGCGATCTCGTCGTCCGACAGCGCCAACCCCATCGAACGATTGGCCTCGTCCAGGGCGTCGATGCCCTGCCCCAACACGTCGAACGTCCGTCCCGGCGCCGGCGGCCGGTGGGCGAAGAAGCCGTTCAGGTCGGTGTAGACGCCCTCGGTCATCCGGTCGTGCAACGCATCCAGCGCACTTCCCAGTTCCGCGGGACCGACCGGGGTCCCGTCGGCCCGGAACAGCCGGAAGCGCACGCCCCGCTCGACGCGCCGAACCGGCGACAGCCCGCAATTGTGGAATATGTCCGTCGCCTTCGAGGACCACGGCGAGATCGTGCCCACCCGCGGCGTCACATAGAAGCCGTCCCCGGCTGCGGGTTCCGGCAGTGCGCCCAGCAGTGCCCGCGCGCGCGCATCCGCCACGGCGTCCAGGGGCGCCTCCAGGTCCAGCAGGTACACGAACGAGGCTCGAATCGTGAGGTCGCGCAACGCCGGCAGCCGGTCGGCCAGCGCCAGGGCCAACGCATCCAGCCGGAACGGGGAGAAGGCGGTTGCGCCTTCCATCAGGAACGGTTTCAAGGTCTTCCTCCCGGTGGCGAGGGGCCTTCGCGCGGGAACGGGCGCGGCCGGGACGCGCCGCTGTCGGTTCCCGCCGTCCCTGATAGCGCCAAACGGTCCGGGGCGCAACTGGGATCGCGGCGGACGCCCGGCCCCGAAGGTCGCGATCCCCCGGTGGGACGCCGTCCGCGGTCCGCGGCCCACGACCCGATCGCACCCGGTTGTCCTCAAGGGATTTCACGTGTCCCAAGTTCACCGCCATCGCCGCGTTCGCGATTCTTGAATCCGATCAGACCCTCTGCTAACCTGCGCCCTGCGGATCGCGTGGTATCACAATCGGAAGGGGGGCTTCATGGACTGGCCGGTTCAACTTCCTGCGATTGGCGACAAGATCGGGGGCAGGTTTCGCATCGTCTTCGGCCGCGGGGCCGGACCCGTCGGCGTGGTGTTCAAGGCCTTCGACCTGGCCCTGGACCTGCCCGTGGCGGTCAAGGTGTTCCATCCCGACCTGTTCACGTCGCCCCTGGGGGACTTGAACCAGTTGCGGCTGTACCGCGCCCGAACGTTCCAGGACCCGAACCTGGTCCGGATCTTCGAGGTCCAGGAAGACGGCGGCCTGCACTTCGTGACCAGCCAGTTGATGGAGGGGTTGTCGCTGCGTGCCGTCCTGGACCTGCACGACGAGAGCGGCGAACACTTCCCCGTGCCGAAGATCCGGTCGCTGGCGACGCGCCTGGTCCAGGCCGTCGCGCCGATTCACCAGGCCGGGGTGATTCACGGCAACCTGAAGCCCGAGAACCTGTTCGTGCTGCCGGACCGGCTGGCGGCGTCGGATCCCCACTACCTGGTGTTCCGGACCCTCTCGGAGGGCGAGGAAATCCCGGTGGCGGACTACTATCGGGGACCGGAACAGTTGACCGACCCCCGTCTGGAACTGAAGCAGACGGACATCTACGCGATGGCGTTGATCCTGGGGGAGATCCTGGCGATCAGCCCGGTCAAGCCCGGCGTCCCGCTGTCGGCCCAGGTCGCGCGGCTGACCACGCGGCTGGACGACGTGTTCGTGCAGGCCACCGATCCCGACCCGTTCGTCCGGTTCGCGACGATCGAGGCCTTCGCCGAGGCGCTGGACGAGGCGCTGGGACGTGTCGAGACCGAGGGACTGTGGGTGCGGCGCATCCACGAGACGGGATCGTTCCGGGCGCTCCGGATCGTGCAGGGCGCCGATGGCCAGCCGGTCGTCGCGCCCCTGATCCCCGAACCCGTCGCGGCTCCCATGGTGGCGTCGGATCCCGCCGCCGACATCCAGCCCGAATACGCACCGATTTCCGAACCCGTACCCGTCCCCGAACCCGTCCCCGAACCCGAACCCGAGCCCGTACCCGTCCCCGTACCCGAACCCGTCCCCGTCCCCGAGCCCGTCCCCGTCCCCGTCCCCGTCCCCCTCCCCGAACCCGAGCCCGAACTGCTCCCGATCATCGACGATATCCGCCCCGTTCCCGCGGAGGACGAGGGGATCGAGGTGGCGCTCGACGATGTCGAGGACACGGATCTCGAAGGGATCGAGGTGGTGTCCGAGGACCTGCCTCCGCTGCCCGGCGCCTCCGAGGACGTCCAGACGCCTCCGGAGGCCGAGGAGGGCACCCTGGAGTTCGAGTCGGTCCTCGATCGGACCGAGCGCCTGGATCAGCCGCCCGCGATGGCGTCGTTCCAGCGCGTCGTCGGTGCCGACGAGGCGGCCC
>JARKOL010000392.1 GCA_029975745.1 Myxococcota bacterium
GGCGGGCTTCGACCTGGCCTACGCCTTGAAGGAGGACCCGGCGACCCGGCACCTGCCGATCGTGATCCTGTCCTCGTTCCAGGACCACCTGGCGGACAAGGGACCGGCGTTCGAGCACGTGCTGGGACGGGAATGGCCCGCGGCCGAACTGCTGGAGAAGCCCGTGGACCCAAGCCGACTGAAGGCGATCGTGGAACAGTTGCTGGCAACGCCCGCCGCGTGAGCTACAGCCCCATGCGCCGCACCAGGCGGGCCACGCTGGCCCCGACCTCGCGGGCCGCGTCACGGTGACGCGCGTTCCGGGGCAGGCCATCGGCATCGAACGACCGCGCGGATGCATCGACGACGACGGCCCCCGGCAACACCAGTGCGCCGGCCTCGGTCAGCGCCTCCCAGGCCCGATCGATCAACGCCAGGTCTCCGGTTCCCTCGCCCCCAACGCCCACCAGGCCCACGACGGTGCGGGCAAGCGGGCCGTCCCCGCCCCGAGACGCCTCGGCCAGAGCGATCAGCGCCTCGTCCAGCAGGTCGCCCAGCGCGTCCTGATCCCCGGGAACCGCCAGCAGCAGGCCCCCGCCCCCCGCAAGGGCGCGAGCCAGCGCCTCGACCGCCGAATCGTCGAACTCGCCGGAACGAACGCGACGCCCGGCCCGAGTGCGAATCTCGCGACGCTCGACGATACCCTCGGCCTCGCGACACCCCTGAACGGCCAGATCCAGCAACCTGGCGCTGCGATCGTCATCGCCGCCCGCCAGATCCAGGGCCCTGATGCGCACGACCATCCCCATTCCCCACTGCTGCGCGCACGGTGGCGCGGCCGAAGCGTACCAGGATCCCGACCGAACCGCGAAATCGATGCACGCGAGCGAGGCAACCGCGCTAGAATGGTGGCCAGCGAAGTCAGCGACGAGGCCCTCCATGCGCACATTCTCCGGTGGCCTGAGGATATGCTCGGCGGTGTTGCCGGTGCTGTTGTGGGCCGGCTGTGACGAAGCGACCCCGCCCGACATGTCCGGCATGGACGTCCCTCCGGCAATCGATACGCCGTACCAAGACCCCGGACGGGACCTGGCCCCCTGGGATCCCGGACTGACCGACCCGGTCGGCGACGCTCCCGGGGCGGACGGCCAGGATCCGGACGCCCCGGACTCGATCCTCCCGCCCGACGTCCTCGAAGGCCCCGGCCGGATCCAGGCCAGCCCGGAATCCCTCGACTTCGGCATCGTCATGGCCGGCGGACGCATCGACCGTTCGATTGCGCTGGTCAACATCGGCGAGACACCGGTCTCCATCACGGCCCTGACCTGGGAGGACGGCTCGGACGGGGACTTCCGGATCCTCCCGAAGCCCGGTTTCGGCCCCCTGGACGACCCACCCACCCCCGCCGAACTGGCACCGGGGCGTTCGACGACGCTGATCCTGCGCTACGCCCCGGAAGAATCGGCCGGCGCGGGCGATGTCGCGGCCACCCTGCGGGTCGCCACCAGTTCCGACGACCACCCCCACGCCCTGATCCCGATGACGGCTCGTCGCATCGCCCGGTCCGGATGCACGCTGAGCCTGCAACCCAACGCCTTCCCGATGGCGTTCGGCGACCTGCCCCTTGGCGCCTCCCGGGACATGTCGCTGCTGGTCCGAAACACCGGGACGCTGGCCTGCCAGATCGACATGCTGGTCCTTCGCAAGTGCGACACCTCGACCCAGTGTCGTCCCGAGGATGGAGTCTCGGCCGCCTTCGCCTGGATCACTTCGCCGTCCTTGCCGTTCCTGATCGCCCCCGGGGAACAGGTGCCCTTGGGGGTGCGTTACCCCGCGCCAGGCTTCACCCCGGAAGTCGGCACGAGGACCCCGGGCTTCCTGGGCCTGCTGCACCGGATCGAGGGGTACGGCCTGCCCGAGCCCATCCTCGGCCACATTCCGGCCGACTGCGACCCCTACGGCGCCTGCCCGGCCAACGTGTTCGCCAGGACGGTGCTGCCCGTGCTCTCGATCACGCCCGCCTCGATCGACTTCGGCACCGTCCGCGCCGGATGCTCGTCCAGCGTCGTTCCGGCCGCCATCGACAACCTGTCGGGCTCGAACATCCTGCTGCGGTCCGTGCGGATCGACCCGACCTGCGCGAGCGCGGGGGACATCGAGCTGGGCGGCGCGCCGGCCCCCGACACCACGCTGGAACCCGGCAAGGCGCTGGTGCTGAAACTGACCTGGCACCCCTCGTCCGAGGGCGCCCTGGCCTGTGACCTGCTGGTGAGCACCGGCGATGCCGCGGGCCTCGAGTACCGGGTCCGGCTGACCGGCACGGCAGCCCCCGGCGGAACGATCACGCGCCAGTTCCAGATGCCGTCCCGGGACGTGGACGTCCTGTTCGTGGTCGATGGCTCGGGTTCGATGCTGGATGGACTTGCCCGGCTGAACAGCGCAATCCCCGCATTCCTGCAGGCCACCTCGGACGCGGGACGCGACCTCCAGATGGGCGTGATCGGCGTCGCGGGCGACGAATCCTGCGCGGACACCGGCAGGCTGATGGGCCCGGTTCGACTGATGACGCCCGCGACGGCGAACCGTCTGGAGGACGCGATCGCGGCCGTGGTCGCCTCGTCCTGTGACACCAGTTTGAAGGAACAGGGGCTGCAGGCGGCCCGTCTGGCCCTGAGTTCGCCGCGCATCGACGACATCGAGGTCTCGTGCGCCACCGGCGGCACCTGTCCCCAGCCCTACCAGTGCGTCGAGGGGGCGTGCGGGGGAGTCAACCGGGGCCTGCTGCGCCCCGGAGCGGGACTGGACATCCTCTTCTTCTCGGACGAGGACGATCAATCCGACGCGACGCCCCAGGAGTACGCCACGTTCTTCCAGGAAGTGCTGGGACCCGCCCGCCGGCCCGGGGTGCGCGTGTTCGCCATCGCCGGCCCGCCCCCCGCCGGATGCGAGGACGCCGGCGAGGTGGCGGAGGCCGGGCACCGCTACGACTGGGTCGCGAGTCAGGTCGGCGGCACGCTGTTCCCGATCTGCGTCCCGTCCCTGGACGAAGCGCTCCAGACGACCGCGCGCCCCCCCTGGAAATCACCGGTCGTGCTGCCCCTGGGCACGCTGCCCCAGGCGGGTTCGGTCCAGGTCTGGCGCAACGACGCCCAATGCGCCGACGGCTTCACGGTGGACCTGGCCGCGTGGACCGTGACGATACCGCCGGAGGGCGCCTGCGCACCGGGCCCCGGGGACCGCTACAGCGTCAATTTCACCACGTCGTGTTCGTTGTAGGTCGCGGGCGTAGCAGAGTGGAATTGCCCGCACCTCGTCTAGCGCAGGGCATCGCGCATGCGGCGAGCATCGGCCTGGAAGAACGCGTTCCATCCCGCCTGGGCCGTCGCCCGCGCCGCATCCTTGCCCATCGACGGCGCGCCGCCGGGCGCCAGTGCCCAGTCCAGGTCGGCGATCGGCGAGGCCCCTGCGCCCTCCGGCCGTGCGCCCCCCCGAGCCAGCACCCAGTCCAGGTCCGCAAGGGCCGCATCGCGCAGGCCCGCGGGCACGTTCAGGAACTTCGCCCGGGCCCAGCGCGGCTTGACGCAGTCCGAGGCCAGGGCGACGGCCTGATCGAACAGGGCGGCGGCCGCCTCGATGTCCTTGCCGTTGGACCGCGCCATCGCCAGATACCCCCGCCCGACCAGGACGGAAGCCGGTCGCGTTCCCAGGGTCTCCAATCGGTCCAGCACGCGCGCCATCCGGTCCGGCCACTTCGCGTTGGTCATCCGTACCACGCCGCTCTGACCGAACTGGAAGTACAGACGCACCGCGTCCAGCCAAAGCACGATGGCATCGGACCGTTCCGGCCCCAGCACCTGGACCGCGTCCCAGACCTGGGCACCGTTCCCCACGGCCTGACGGAAGGCCGGATCCAGCGCCATGGCCCGCTCGGCGTACTGCAACGCCTTGCGCCAGTGCTCGCCCGCCTGGCCCACCGACTCGGCGTACGCCAACCCCATCAGTGCGTGGTTCGACGACAGGCGCAGCAGGGCGCGCTCGTTCGACGCATCGGCGGCCAGCACCGCCTGCCAGGCTCGAATGTCCGCCCGCAGACCGGCCAGGGTGTCGGCCTGGGGCGCCAGCGCCTCGGCGGCCTGGACCCGTGCGATGGCATCCGCCCCCGGCTCGGCCTTCTCGACCTTGGCCTCCCAGCCGCTCTTCCAGGACATGCACCCGGACAACGCCAGGCACGCAACGCCCAGGACCGCACCCAACATCCGTCGTGTCACTTCAGCCTCCCCGGTTGCAGACCGGAACCTGGGCGCAAGGGTAGCACAGGCCGCGACGTCGCCCATGACGAAACCCCCGTTGACGCCGATGTCGGCTTTGGGCGACCATGGCCGCCATGAAAACCAGCCTCCCCCTCGCACCGCGCCTCGCGCGGTCGCTCACGCCCCTCATGCTCGCGATCGTCGCGATGGCGTCCGTCTGGACCGCCGCCTGGCCCGCGCGGGGACAGCCGGCGGAACCGTCGGCCGATGCTCGCGCCGCCGCGGCACGGATGGGGCGCGCGATCCCGCTGGAGGATCCGTCCGGTCGGGCCCTGGATTCGTTGCACCGGGCCCTGGCACGGGCCAAGGCCGGGAAGGGCCAGGCACGGCTGGTCTTCTACGGCGCGTCCCACACCGCGTCCGACCCGTTCACCGGCGTCATCCGCCGGGGACTCCAGCGCCGCTACGGGGACGCCGGCCACGGATTCGTGCTGCCGGCCAGGCCGTGGCGCTACTACCGGCACGACGATCTGGTGCTCCAGTCCTCGGACACCTGGCGCGCCGACCGCATCGACAAGTCGGATGCGAATCCGGACGGCTGGTACGGACTGGCGGGGGTCAGCATCGCCTCGGCCTCGCCCGACGACTTCGGCCGTGTCGCCACGCCGAAACGGGGCCCGGTGGGGCGGCGTGTCGATCGCTTCGAGGTCTGGACCCTGGAACAGCCCGAAGGCGGCACCCTGAAGGTGCGCATCGACGACGGTCCGTGGCGTGCGATCCCGACGGCGGCCGAAACGAAGCGGCCCGCCTACCACGAATTCGACGTGACCGACGGCCCCCATACCCTGGAGGTTCGTCCGGCCGGGGACGGCGAGGTTCGGTTGTTCGGTGTCGTGCTGGAACGCGACCGTCCCGGAGTCGTCCTGGACACCATCGGCATTCCCGGTTCCCGGGCCGTGTATCACCTGCAATGGCACGATGCGCTGTACCGCGAGCACCTGGCCCGCCGCAAGCCCGACTTCATCGCCCTGGCATACGGCACGAACGAGGCCGGCGATGACGATGTGCCGATCGAGGACTACGAACGGACGCTGCGCCAGGTCATGGCCCGGATCCGCGAGGTGGCGCCCGAGGCGTCCTGCCTGCTGATCGGGCCCTCGGACCGCCCGACCCCGATGCCCGACGGTTCCTGGGGTCCACGGCCGCGAACCGGCCAGATCGTCCAGGTCCAGCGCCGGGTGTCGGCCGACATCGGATGCGCGTTCTTCGATACGGTGGCCTTCATGGGAGGCGAGATGTCGATGACGGCGTGGGTCGCCTCCAGCCCCCCGGTGGGACAGAAGGATCACATCCACTTCACTCGCGCGGGCTATCAACGGATGGGCGAGGTGCTGCTGAACCTGCTGCTGCCGCCGCGAAGGCCGCGCAAGGCCGACTGACTCGGTTCAGGGGGCGAATTCGTACGCGCCGATGTCGAACCCCGCGCCCTGGGGCCGAGGCTTCCCATCCAGGTCCGTCGGGGCTCCCAGGCCCTCGGTGACCGGATCGACCCCCTGATCGCGCAGGGGGCTGCCCGCATTGACATCGTCCCACCACTTGTACAGCGGATCGGCCACCTGCGTTTCCACCGCGGCGTCGCAGCCGGACACCGTGGCGCAGTTCCCCAGGTCCCCATCCCCGTCGATCGCGCAGGACGTCCCGTCATGGACCCGGCAGACACCGAACTCGTCGTCCCAGAACACGCCGTGAACCAGACGCAGACGCGCACCGGGAACCACGCGGATCAGGCTGCTGTCGCTCTTGTTCACCTGGCTCAGGCCGGCGCAGTTGACGACGCGCGCCCAGCCTCCGGCCCCCACGTCGATCAGGCGGACGTTGCTGGTCGCGGTGCCGGTCCCGGACCCGGCAGGCGCGTACGCCTCGCCGACCGCCTCGCTGAATCGGTCGGACCAGAAGACGCTGTGCAGGACGTCCAGGAATCCATCGACCACCCGGGCCGCCACGGTATTGATCCGGGCGTCGAACACGGCATCGGCCGCGCCGGCCGCCTCGACATAGACGTCCGCGGTCGCATCGGCCCGGGGCGCCGCGATGACGCAGTTCACCACCCGGACGCGCGCGCCCCCCGACACCTCGATCGACGCGATGTCCGCCTCGACGACCCCGCGCGCCAGCCCGTCGTTCGCATCGATGTCATCGACCTCGACCTCGACGTTGCCGTCCAGATCCACGCCCGCCAGGGTGGCGACGCCGCCCGTCACCAGCAGATTGCGAATCGTGGCCTTGGCGATGGCGACTCCCTGGATGCCGAACAGCAGCAGGTCGCCTCCGCCCCACAAGGTCCCCCCGATCATCAGCAGGCTGCCGGACTCGTGGCGGATTGCCGTACCCACCCCCGTCCGCTCGACCGTCCCCGTACCGCTGTACTCGACCGGCCGCGGCATGCCCGAGCCCACGCGGGTGCGCACCAGGCGAACGTCCGCATCGACCGTCCACAGCCCGGTCGTCATGGCCTGCGTCCCGTCGGTCAGCGAGGCATAGATGTCGCCGCCGCCAATCACGCAGTCCACCAGGGTCGCCCCGCCTTCCTCGACCATCATGCCGGCCACCGTCATGTGGGGCGTCGTGTCCCCGGTGTTCGAAAACCCATAGACGTACAGGCGATTCAACACCAGATGCGCATCCAGTACCCGGACGCCGACCGGGCCGCTGGACATCAGGCGACTGGTCGCCAGTGCCTTGGTCCAGGTCGTGGCGTCGTACCCGCCGTGAATGGCGACATCCCCTGTGATCACCAGGGTCTCGGAAAAGTCGCCCGACGCGACGAAGACGTTCGCGATGCCGGCCGCAGCCGCCTTGGAAACGCCCGCCGCCAGCGTGCCGACGGGGTCCTCCCGCGTCCCAGCCGCATCCACCGACGCCCCGGCCTTCACGAAGATGCCGTCGGCCGTCGCCGCCACCAGATCCGCGCCGGCGCACCCGTTCGCCACACCGTCGTCCGCCAGTTCCGCGGCTCCGGGATAGGTCGAGGGATCCCCGTCGTCACAATCATCCGCCGTGGTGGACCAGCCGGCGGGCACCTGCGCGCCATGACAGACCTGCACGCCGGTCCCGGCCCCATAGCCGTCGAAGTCGCCATCCGGGTACAGCGTCGTCGTGGTGAATCGTCGCGGGTCGTCCGGAGCACAGTCCGGCCCCGCTTCGCAACCGGGACCATAGCCGTCCCCGTCCGGGTCGATGCACCCCGGGCCCAGGTCGCCGGTACCCGTATCGGTCACGCCCTCGGCCTCGGCGTCCTCCAGCCCGGTCCCCGGGTCGTCCGGCGTGCCGGGATCGATCGCGTCCAGGCGCCCCGGATCACTCCCCGAGTCGCCCACCGTGTCCGGCGCGCCGCCGTTGTCCGGAAGATCCCCATCGATCACATCCGTCGAGCCTCCCCCGCCTCCGCAGGCCACCAGGAGCCCCCCCAGACACAACGCCGCAATCCACAACCTTGATGACCCGATCATGGTGGACGACCTCCGTGTGTAGTCCCGTCAGAAACCGGTCCTGAAGTGCGGATTCTATCACGCGAGGAAACCCCGCGGCACCCGGGGGAAGCAACTCAGTTCTGGGGTTGCGCCAGGTAGTCCGAAAGGCCCTTGAGCAGGGCCTTGTACAGCATGTTGCCGACGACCTCGTATCCGGCGGGCGTCGCATGGCGGAAGTCGCCCCAGCCCAGGCGGGGCTTCGCCTGATGCCACCGTCCCATGGCCCCCTCCCCCCCCATCGCCTGGAAGGTGTCGAAGAAGGCGCACCCCTCGGCGGCGGCCACCTCGCGCTGGACCTCCACGATCCGGGGCACGTTGGGCATCGTCCGGACCTTGCCCCGCCGATCCCGCTCGCCCTGGTCCAGCGGCGCCATCAGCAGGCAGGAAGCCTCGGGACGCCCCGCGCGAACCCGCCGGACCACGTCGATCATCACCTGGCGATACCGCTCGAAGTTCATGTTGCGATCGGCGGCCTCGTTTCCCCCGAACGCGATCACCAGCAGATCGGGCGCCCGGTGGGCCACCTGCGCCGCCAGGTGGTCCGCGTCGAGGTTCAGCATCCGCGAGGCCCGCGCCCCCACGATCCCCAGCGAGTCGTACACCACGCCGGGGCCGCTACGCTCCATCGCGATGCCGTACAGGCGCGCCTCTCCCCCCGGAAGCGTCCGCAGGGTCAGGGCATGAGGCCCGTCCTCGACGACGATCCGCTCCCAGGCGTCCTCGACCTGATCCGCGCGCGTGTCCAGCACCGTGGGCGCGCCGCCATCGATGGCCAGTTCGACCTTTCCGCCCGCGGGATGCCGCTGGTAGTACAGTTCGAACGCCGAGACCGCCTGCCCGATCGGCCCCCGCTTCACCGTTTCGAACCGCGCGCGTCCGTTGCCGCGGCTGCGATGCAGGTGTCCCCCGAACCCGTAGCGTCCGTCCGGAACCTCTTTGCGAATCACCGAATGGACCGTCCACTCCCCCGACTGCTCGGCAAGCACGTCCTTGTGCCGGTAGGGCATCGTGCCCTTGCCGATCAGGTGGAAGCCGTGGCCCGCATCGCCGAACCGCTTCTGAAGGCGCCGGCGCAGCGTCGAGGTCACGTCGTCGGCCGCGATGGTCGAATCGCCCCAGTGCGCAATCCGTGTCACCCGCGTCGCGTCCGGGGTGGCCGTCTGAACCAGCGCCGCGAAGAAGCCGTCCAGCGCCCGGCCGGAGGGATCCTCGAACTCCCGTACCAGTCCCGCGAGTTCGTCCGGTTCAACCGTGACGCCGCTGTGGGTCTCGGGCACATCGGCCAACGCAATCGACTCGTCCGTTTCGTCCCCGCCGACCGCCTCGCCTCCCAGGTTGGCCGCCAGATCCGCGCCCAGAGACTGGGCAGCCGACTCGCGCGCCTGGTCCACGGTCATCGGAACGCCGTTTCCGGCGGCCGTCACCCCGACCGGAGCGGCCCCGTGCCCCACCGTCGGCTTGAACGAGACCAGGCTGGCCAACGGAATCGGCTCGCCCGGTTCCCACGGACGCAATTCGGACATGCCGGGGATCAGGTAGGTCGACAGCGCCAGCAGCGTCACGGTGCCGAACGCGACGCCCAGCCGCCACAGCCCCAGCCGGTAGGACCCTGGGTCCTCGGGCTTCGTTGCGTCGGACGGGGGTTCATCCCACCACACGGTCCCCTCCCCTGACGGCACGCATCTCGCGTTCGCCGCCTTGGCAAGTCCGTCGATGTCCCTCGGAAACCCGCATCTTCCGTCAGCCCCCTAGAACTGGAAGTAGATGTACGGCACCACCTGGGTCGATGCCATCTTGACCATCACGGCCGCGGCCCCGGCAATCACCAGCCCCTGGGCCGGCGCGGGCAGCCGCAGGAACACCCCCCGCACGCCGTCACCCCACGACTGGGGCAGCCAATGGAAGACGTAGGACACCCCCAGCACCAGCCACAGCCCCCACGACACCTGCGCCAGCGACGTCGATCCCTGGAACAACTGCGCCCCAACGTCCCAGGCCGAACCCAGACTGTCCGCCCGGAACAGAATCCGCGACAGCACGACGAAGTGGAACGTGCCGAAGATCTTCAGCACGACCAGCCAGCGGGGATCCACGGTGTCCGCGGTGCGACCCGAACGCTTGTAGAAGTATCGATGGGCCACCATCGCCAGGCCGTGGATGGTGCCATAGATGACGAAGGTCCAGCCGGCACCATGCCAGATGCCGATCAGGAACAACGTCAGCCACAGGTTCCAGTAGGTGCGCAGGGGACCCACCTTGGAGCCGCCCAGGGGAAAGTACACGTAGTCGCGCAGCCACGAGGACAACGTCATGTGCCAGCGGCGCCAGAACGCCGCGGGACTGGTGGCCTTGTAGGGCCGCATGAAGTTGTCCGGCAGGCGGAAGCCCAGCAGCATGGCCGACCCGCGGGCCACGTCGGTGTATCCCGAGAAGTCGCAGTAGATCTGCATCGTGTACGCGTACAGCGCGACCAGCATCTCGAGCGAGGTGAACGCCGCCGGGTTGTCGAACGCGCGATCGACCAGGTTGACCGCCAGGAAGTCCGCGATGACGATCTTCTTGACCAGCCCCTTCAGGATCAGGAACACCCCTTCCCCGACCATCGCCCCGTTCAGCCCGGGTCGCGCCCGAAGCTGGGGCAGCAGGTCCCCGGCGCGCACGATGGGCCCCGCCACCAACTGGGGAAAGAACAGCAGGAAGGTCGCGTAGTTCAACAGGCTGGGCTCGGGTTTCATCCGGCCGCGGTACACGTCGATGGTGTAGGACATCGTCTGGAACGTGTAGAACGACACCCCGACCGGCAACAGCACGTCCAGGAAGGGCCCGGACACGCTCAGCCCCAGAAGCCCCAGCGAATCCTGGACCACGGACGAGAAGAAGTTGAAGTACTTGAAGGTCCCCAGGACCCCAAGGTTCCACGCGATGCTGGCGAACAGCCACGCCTTGCGACGCCCCGGCGTCGCGGCCAGTGGAATGCGCCGACCGACCGTCCAGTCCACCAGGACCGACCCCAGGATCAGGCCGATGTAGGCGGGATGCCACACCATGTAGAAGCGGCAGGAGGCCAGGAACAGCAGCGCCAGCCGGGACCGATCGTGGCGGACCAGGGTCCAGAACCCCACCACTACCAGCACCAGGAAGAGAATGTAGTCCAGACTGTGGAACAGCATGGCAACACTCGACGGCAACGGGGCGCGTGCGACGGCCCGCCGACCCCATTCGGCACGGCACGGCGCGATCCCGAAAAAGCGGCTGATGGTACCAGCCCCGGGCCGCGATGGGAAGGATCGTCTATACTCGCAGCGGCGGAAGGGAGGAAGTCATGCCCCGGTCCCGAATGGTGTTGCCGATGGTCCTGATCGGGGTGCTCCTGCTGCCCGACGGGGCCGCTGCCAAGCCCGGCGTGGACGAACCGATCGGCGCCTGGGCCTTCAGGACCGCACGCCCCGTCAAGGCGGTGGTGGCGGGCGGCTCGATCGCGGCATTCCAGGGCGCCGGCTTCGGGGATCGGCTCCAGGAGGCGTGCGCCCACCTGGAGGTCGTCAACGTCGCCAAGGCCCGCTACAGCGCGTGGGCCGTGGCCAGACGCTTCGAGGCCCAGGTGCTTCGCAACCCGAACGTCGATCCGAAGGCCGCCGAGACTTGGGTGTTCGTCCTGGGCGGACTCAACAGCGTCGGCAACCCCGAGAAGACGAATGCCGACGTGCTGGCCTTGTACCGGATGGCCCACGACGCGGGGTACAAGGTGCTGGGACTGAGCCTGTCCCCCTGGGGCAGCGAGTCGGACGCGAAGCGCTGGGCGGGTTTCGCCGGGGTCGGGCGCCAGGACAACACGCGCAAGGCCGTGGATTTCGTGATGGGTCGCCTGAGCCCGGCCGAGGCCCTGGGGCGCCATGCCGAGGGACGCACCGCCTGGAAGCCGGGCGACCAGCCCGACCTGGCCGTCGATCTGTACGATTCGCCCCTGCGGGACCGGGACGCCGCCTTGCGTGCCGCGGCACCGCTCGAGGCGGCCATCGACCGGGACCCGGCCATGGCGCGCCGCCTGGCGGAGGTCCCCGAGGCCCGGCGCAAGGCCGAACGCAAGCGCCTGGTCGAGCAGGCGCGCGCCCTGCCCCGCTGGTACCTGCGACCGGACCTGCACTCGTTCGATTCCATCCATCCGAACCGGGAAGGGCACCGCATCATCGCGTCGCTGGTGTGCCAGAAGGCGCCGGCATCGTGGGGATGCGACTGCCAGAAGCTGGAAAGCGGGAGGCCCCAATGAACGTCCTCGTCACCGGCGGCGCCGGTTACATCGGCAGCCACACGTGCGTCGAACTGCTGGCGACCGGCCACGACGTCACCGTGATCGACAACCTGTCCAACAGCAAGCCCGAGGCGTTGCGACGCGTCCGCGAGATTGCCGGCCGCGACCTGGCCTTCCACCGGGTCGATCTGCTGGACCCCGCCGGGTTGGACGCGGTGTTCCGGGGCGCGCGATTCGATGCGGTGATCCACTTCGCCGGACTGAAGGCCGTCGGCGAGTCGGTCGCGAAGCCGTTGTGGTACTACCGGAACAACGTGGTCGGCACTCTGAACCTGCTGGATGCCATGGCCGCGCACGATGTGCGGGTGCTGGTGTTCTCGTCCTCGGCCACGGTCTATGGCGCGCCGCACGCGGTTCCGATCACCGAGGACTTTCCCCTGCAACCCACGAACCCGTACGGCCAGACCAAGTTCCATATCGAACGGATCCTGCGCGACCTGCACGTGGCGGACCCGGCCTGGAGAATCAGCCTGTTGCGATACTTCAACCCGGTGGGGGCGCACGTCAGCGGCCGTATCGGCGAGGACCCCCGAGGCGTCCCGAACAACCTGCTGCCGTTCGTGGCCCAGGTCGCGATCGGTCGCCTGCCCGAGGTCCGGGTGTTCGGAACCGACTGGCCGACCCACGACGGGACCGGCGTTCGCGACTACATCCACGTCACGGACCTTGCGATCGGACACCTGGATGCGCTGCGGCACCTGGCGTCCCATCCCGGCGTCCACACGTTCAACCTGGGCACCGGTCGGGGCAGCAGCGTCCTGGACGTGGTCGAGGCGTTCGAGGCGGCGTCGGGGCGACCGATTCCGATTCGACGCGTCGAGCGCCGCCCGGGGGACGTGGCCGCGTGCTATGCCGACCCGGCGCGGGCGAACCGGGAACTGGGCTGGCATGCCCGCTTCGACCTGGACCGGATGTGTACCGATGCCTGGCGCTGGCAATCCAACAATCCCCAGGGCTTTCCCGACGAGTCCTAGCCCCGCTCCGCCGCATCGACGACCGCAAGATGGGGTGCCTCACGGCCGCGGCTCGATCCCCTTGCCCGATCACAGCCCTTGACGAATCCTGTTCCCGTTTCCAGAATGAGGGGGCGTTTTCCGGACAGACCGGAAGATATCCTACGGACATGACTTCACTTTGAAACTCTGGAGGTCCCCAATGACCCGCCTCGCATGGATTCCGATCGTCGCCGTCCCCCTGGCATTCGCCGCGTGCGCGAACCCCGCCAAGGACAAGCCCCGCGCCACCGTCGAGCCCGCCACCCAGGAGAGCGCGGCCCAGGCGGCGGCCGCCCCGTCGGAAGGCGCCCTCACGTTCTACATCGAGCCGAACGAGTCCCGCCTTGAATGGATCGGCTCGAAGGTCACCGGCAAGCACGACGGCGGCTTCCGCGAATTCAAGGGCACCGCCTCGACGCCGACGGGCAAGGTCGAGGATCTGAAGATCGAGATGGAGGTCACCACGGCCTCGATCTTCTCGGACAACGAAAAGCTGACCGAGCACCTGAAGTCCAAGGACTTCTTCGACGTCGAGAAGCGGCCGAAGGCGTCCTTCATCTCGTCCGGCGTCCAGAAGTCCGCCGAGGGCGACACCTACGACGTCACGGGCAGCCTGGAGTTGAACGGCGAATGGAAGCGGATCACGTTCCCCGCGACCCTCGCCATCGAGAACAACGTCCTGAAGGCGAGCGCCGAATTCGTGATCCTGCGCAAGGACTTCGGCATGACCTATCCGGGGATGCCCGACGACCTGATCCGGGACGAGGTGGTGATTCGCCTGTCCGTCACGGCGCGGCGGATCATGAACTGACGCGGAATCGGAGGGCGGTCACTCGACCGTCAGCGGATCGCACGCGGCCGACGCCCGGCTGGATTCGTCGTAGTACAACGTCGTCGAGGAGCTGGGGCACTGGACCTTCAGCGGGTACTTCGCCTGCAACTGGTATGTCAGTTCCAGGGTGGCCCCGGCGGCAATCGCGTCCACGTACACGATGATCTGGCGATCGGTCGTCTCGAACTTCTGGATCTTCAAGTCCGACACCGCCTGAGCCAGGTCGTCCGCCACCAGGCTGAACCCCGGCGGCAGGCCCAGATCCACGATCACCATCGGCGCGGGAGCCAGCGAGACGTTCGTCACCCGCGCGGTCACGCCGACCAGGTCGTTGACCGCCAGCGTGGTCTTGTCGTAGGCCACCTCGATCTCCAGCGGCCCGGTCGG
>JARKOL010000329.1 GCA_029975745.1 Myxococcota bacterium
CGTCCGCATCCGCGACGAAAAGCCCCCGTGAACGGCTCCGAACGCCACGGACGTCAGCGCCAGTGCCACGCCGTCACCCCACAACGACGCAATCAGCGTCCACAGCGCTCCGCGGAACACGGCCTCCTCGGCGATTCCCGCACCCAGCGCCAGTACCAGCGCCTCGGGCAGGCGCAGCCCGGCGACGGACCCTGCCAGAAGTCGCGCCAGATCCCCTCCGGACTCGGTGCGACGCACCACCAGCCAGGACACCCCGACCGCGACCGTCCCGACCAGGACCCCCAATGCCACCCCAGACGCGGGACACGTGCCCATCCAGGGAACACTCAGGCGCGTCCAGAAGACCCCGACCGCGATCACCAGCGCCATCACCCCCAGGTGAAGCGCGGTGCCCATGATCGCCAGTTGTCGCCCCTGGGGCCGACTACGTGACAACCCATCCCTCCGGCTCGGGCACCACCAGGCCCGTCTGATCGCCCTCGACGACCGCCCCGCCGAACACCACGCAGTCCAGGACGTGCGCCCTGGCCAGGATTCGTGCGCCGGCGCCGACGACGGCCCGCGGCCCCACGGTCGCTCCCGCCTCGACGACGGCACCGGGCGCCAGCAGCAGGGGGCCGACCAGCGTCGCACCGGGCTCGACCCGTGCATCATCCGAGATCCACACCTGGTCCCCGCCGGCACTCGGCACCGGCAGCCCCCGAGCCGCCAGAAGCGCCGGCGCATGGGGAATCAGGTCCCATTGCAGCGACAGGAAGCGCTCCGGAGTCCCGATATCGCAGAAGCGCCCATCCATCCGGGCCGCGGCCACCGTCCTGCCGGCGGCCAGCATCGGAATCAGCCCCGCCCGCACCAGACACGAGTCCTGGGCCGGCGGCAACGCCTGAAAAATCGCCGGTGTGTGAACCGACACGCCCGAGAACACCAGCCGCGGCCCGTCGCCGGAACGCGGCGCGCCCCGGATGCCGACGACCCGGGACCGCACGTCCACCTCGACCATCCGGGCGTCCTCACGGCCAGGCGGGTCCACCAGCGCCATCGTCGCGGCCGCACCGGCCTGGCGATGGGCGCGCACCAGCGCCCCAAGGTCCCAATCGGTGAACACATCGCCGTTGTGCAGCAGGAAGTCCGGCTCGCCGCCGAAGAACTCCCGCACCGCGCTCAGTCCTCCGCCCGTGCCCAGGATCTCGGGCTCGTCGGACCACAGCACCTGCATGCCCCACCGAGCCCCCGAGCCGACGTGCCGGACGATCGAGGCCCCCAGATGGCTGATGTTGATCGCGCACGCGCCCACGCCCGCGTCCCGAAGTCCCGCCAGGATCCAGTCGATGGCCGGCACGCCCAGGATGGGAAACAGGGGCTTGGGAACCCGGAATGTCGCCGGCCGCAGGCGTTCGCCCAGACCGGCCGCCAGGATCATCGCCTTCATGTCGCCCCCGTCGCTTCGGCCTCGGCCCCGAAGTGCTCCGGAAGGTACTTCGCAAGGATCTGGCGAACGGCCTCCATGCCGTCCAGACGTTCCAGCGCCTCGCGTGCATAGGCCAGGGATCGCGGAATATTCGGCAGGAACTTCGGATTCTTTCGCACCCGATCGATGTACACGAACCGGCCCGCGTCCTTCAGCTTGCGTTGCAGCGCCTGCAGGTGGAACCCCTGCATCAGATCCCCGAACGAGGGCGTCCACAACCCCACCCGCCCCCGCGCATCCAGGTACTGTCCGCAGAGGGTCTCGACCTCGTCCGGCCGGAACGCCACGTACGAGTCCCGAAGCAGCGCCACCAGGTCGTAGAGATACGGCCCCTGCAGCGCGTCCTGGAAGTCGATCAGCCGCAGCCCCCCGTCCTGGACCATCAGGTTGCGACTCTGGTAGTCGCGGTGAACGAACCCCCTGGGAAGCGCCGCCACCGTCGCGGTCAATTGGTCGTAGAAGCGGTCCAGTTCGGCCCGCTCGCCCGCCGTGGGCGTCACCCCCGCCCACGCCCGAAGCAGCCACTCGTCGAAATGCGCCAGTTCCCAGCGCAGCAGTCCCTCGCCAAAGTGCCGCCGGAAGGCCACGCACTCGGGGTCGGGATGGCCATCGGCCCACACCTGCATCCGTGCCAGCAACTCCACGGCTTGCAGGTACAGGGCGGCCTTGTCCTGGCCCGTCGCCAGCGCCCGCTCCAGCGTGACATCGCCCAGGTCCTCCAGGAGGATGGCACTTCGCCCCAGATCGACCTCCAGAACCCCCGGCACCGGCAGTCCCCCGGCAGCCAGAT
>JARKOL010000330.1 GCA_029975745.1 Myxococcota bacterium
CCGGCCATCGTCACGTACGTCGAAAAGTTCCTGCCGTCGCTGCACCCGTACCTGGCGCCCCTGGTTTCGCCCAAGCTGGCCGTCGCCCGCGCGGTGCGCGCCCGGCACAAGTCGGACGTTCACGTGGTCTTCATCGGACCATGCATCGCCAAGAAGCAGGGCGCCCACGACCACGCGATCCACGGCGTGCTGGACGCGGTGCTGACCTTCGAGGAACTGGTGCGCATGCTGGCGCGGGACGGCATCGACCCGGCCACCCAGACCCCGTCCAGTTTCGACGGCCCGCGTGCCCACATGGGACGCACGCTGCCGGTTTCAGGCGGGCTGCTGAAGGCGGCGGGCCTGTCGCCGGACATCCTGGCCAACGACATCGTCGTCACCGAAGGCAAGGAACGCGTGCTGGCGACGCTGAAGGACCTGGCCGATGGGCGGACGTCGGCGCTGTTCTACGACCTGCTGTTCTGCGAGGGGTGCATCGACGGCCCCAAGATGCTGAACGACCTCAGCCCCCTGGCCCGCAAGGAGCGGCTGATCAACTACGTGGTCGAAAAGTCGCGCTACGTGACCCAGCGGGAACTGGCCGAGGCGCTGGGCGAGTTCGCGAACGTCGATCTTTGCCGACGATTCCTGCCCCAGGACCAGACGCTGCCGCTGCCTCCCGAGGACGACATTGACGCGGCCCTGGACGCGATGCGCAAGGGGCGGCGCGAGGACCAGCTGGACTGCGGTGCGTGCGGCTACCCGACCTGTCGCGAAAAGGCCATCGCGGTGTGCCAGGGGCTGGCCGAGCCGGCCATGTGCCTGCCGTACCTGGTCGAGGAGCTGGAGCAGACCTGCGCGGACCTGCGGACGTCGCACCAGGAACTGGAGTCGGCGCAGAAGGCGCTGCTGAAGACCGAGCGTCTGGCGTCGATGGGCCAGTTGTCGGCCGGGGTCGCCCACGAACTGAACAACCCGCTGGGCACCATCCTGTTGTATTCCCACATGGTGATCCGCGAACTGGCGGACCCGCGCCAGCGCGAGGATCTGCAACTGATCGTCAACGAGGCGATCCGCTGCAAGGACATCGTCCGGGGGCTGCTGGATTTCGCGCGCAAGTCCCGGGTGACCAAGGCTCCCGCCCACCTGGACGACGTGCTGCACGAGGTCGAGGGCATCACCCGCGTGCGCGCCGGCGAGGCGGGCGTTGCGGTGTCCGCCTCCGTCCCGGAACCCCTGCCCCTGATGATGATCGACCGTTCCCAGATCCGGCAGGCCCTGGTCAACCTGGTGGTCAACGCCATCGACGCGACCCAGACCGGCGGCACCGTGGACATGCGCGCGACGCGCCATCGCGACGACGTGCGCATCGAGGTGCGCGACACCGGCTGCGGCATCGCCCCCGACCATCTGCCGAAGCTGTTCACCCCCTTCTTTTCCACCAAGGAGTCCGGCAAGGGGACCGGGCTTGGGCTGGCGATCACGTACGGGGTCGTCAAGATGCACTCGGGAGACATCACGGTCGATAGCGAGGTCGGCCGTGGCACGACGTTCTCGATCCGGCTGCCCATCGAACCGCCCGAGGCGGCCGACGAAGGCAGGGACTATCGGGTCGAGGAACACTACTTTCGGTGAGGAGAGGCATCCCATGAACACGGAACGCAAGGTCCTGCTGATCGACGACGACGCCGACCTGGTGGCGATCAACGAGGCGGTGTTCGCGGCACGCGGGTTCACGGTGGACAAGGCGTACAACGGCAAGGTCGGCTTCGAACGCGCCCGCGACGGCAAGCCCGACGCGATCGTCCTGGACGTCATGATGTCCACCAACAGCGAGGGTTTCGACCTGGCCCGGCGGCTGCGCGGCGACGATGCGACGCGCGGCATTCCGCTGGTCATGGTCACTTCGGTCAACAGCACGGTGCCGTTCACCTACGAACCGGACGGCGTCTTCCTGCCGGTGGACCGCTTCCTGGAGAAGCCGGTGCCCCCCGAGACGCTGGTTCACGAGGTCGAGCGCATCCTGGCCAGCCTTCCAGGAACCGGATCCTGATTGCAGTTGCGGACCGGCGGCACGCCCTTGAACGCGCCGCCGGCCGCGACTGCACCCGGGGCCGAACCCCTGAAGTTGGGAGGCAACCATGGGCGAGCCGCAACGGATCCTGGTGGTCGATGACGAGGTCGGCATGCGCGAGGGATGCCGGCGCATCCTGGCCGCGGAGGGTTTCGTCGTCGAGACGGCGGCGGACGGACGCGCGGCGCTGGAGCACTTCCAGGCCGCCGGCGGCTTCGACGTGGTGATTTCGGATCTGAAGATGCCGCGAATGGGCGGCATGGACCTGATCGAGGCGCTGCACGCGATCGACGAGGACGCGTTGCTGCTGGTGATCACGGCCTACGCGACGATCGACACGGCGGTGGACGCAACCAAGCGGGGCGCGTATGGCTACATCCCCAAGCCGTTCACGCCGGACGAGCTGCTGCTGCACGTGCGCAACGGGCTGGAGAAGCGGGCGCTGCGCCTGGAGGCCCGGCAGCTGCGCGAGGAGCGCGAGCGCCGGCTGCTGGAAGTCGCGTTCGAGCGTTCCAAGAGCACGACGATCCTGAACTGCATGACCGACGGCGTGCTGGTGATCAACCGGCACGGCCAGATCGTGCTGCGCAACCAGGCGCTGTCGCGGATCCTCCCGGACGGCATGCCACTGCCGACGCCGGTCGAGACGCTGGGCATCCCGGAACTGTCGGATCTGGTGCTGGAGGTGGTCCGGTCCGAGGACGCGTTGATCGCGTCGAAGGAACTGGCCATCGGTCCATGTACCTACATGGTCAACGCGGCGCCGGTCCGCGAGCCGGTGGGCGAGACGCTTGGGGCCGTGGCGGTGCTGCGCGACATCACCGCGCTGAAGAAGCTGGAGGTCGCCAAGTCGATGTTCGTGTCCATGGTGGCGCACGAACTGAAGAGCCCGCTGGCGACGATCGAGTCCTCGCTGGGGCTGATCCTGTCCGGTGCCGCGGGGAACGATGCCGAACGCGACCGTCACCTGATGAACCGGGCGCTGCTGCGCGCGACGACGCTGCGGACACTGGTGGGCGATCTGCTGAACCTGACCGCGATCGAGACGGGCAACTTCACGCTGAAGCGCACGCGAACCGATGTATGCAGGGTCGTGCGAGAGGTCGTGGACGGCCTGGCCGACAAGGCCGCAGAGAAGGGCGTATCGCTGGCGTTGGCGTGCGACGAGCCCCTGGCCGCGTCCGAGATCCTGGCGGACACGAACGCCATCCACAGCGTGATCACGAACCTGATCGACAACGCGATCAAGTACACGCCGAAGGGCGGCCACGTTTCGGTGCGCGTGGACGACGCGGGCGCCTATGCACGGGTGTCGGTCCAGGACGACGGCATCGGCATGACGGCGGCCGAGCGCGACCGCGTGTTCGACGAATTCTACCGGGTCAAGAACGAGCAGACCGCGGCCATCCCGGGAACGGGGCTGGGGCTGACGCTGGTGCGGCGTCTGGTGGAAATGCACCAGGGCCGCATCGACGTGGACAGCACGCCGGGTCGCGGCTCGACCTTCCGCGTGCGCCTGCCCACCACCGCCTACGCCCAGGGGGCGTGAACGCCCCGGGCGAATGAAACACCTTGGGCACTGACTCGATAGGCCTTCGGACTGAACCCGGAGGCTTCGATGCACTTGCCGCTGGTCCGCTACCGCCCTGCCCTCTGGATCTGGGCCCTTGTCCTGGGCCTGCCCGCCCGCTGCGCCGCCGCCGGCCCCGAACCCGAGTGTGCCCCGCCCAACGTTCTGATCGTGCTGGACGTGTCCGGCTCGATGAACGCCGCGGACAAGCCGGATGGGAAGTACGCGGCCGCCGTCACGGCGATCGATACAGTGGTGCGCCGATTCGAGTCCACCCTCCGGTTCGGCCTGATGGTGTTTCCGGACCCGGGCATCGGGGGCGGCTACTGCTCGGTCTCGTCCTCACTGGCCGTGGAGCCAGCGCTGGGAACGGCCGGTGCCATCCGGGAATACCTGGTTCCCGGCACGCCGGGCTTCTTCGGGGGCCCCAAGCCGCACTTCGACACGCCGATGAAGCAGGCTCTGGATGTCGCCGGCTCCCTGCCTGCGCTCCGCGACCCGACCCGGCGGTCCCACATCCTGCTGATCACCGACGGCATGCAGGACTGCTGCCGCGCCGGGGACTACGACGACCAACCGGACTGCCTGCCGCGCAGCACGACGCTGGACCCGGTCGAGGCCGCCGAGAATCGGCTGGACCTTCGCGACACGGTGGCTGCCTTGGCCCAGGCCGGACTGCCGGTGTTCGTGGTCGGCTTCGGGTCCGGCGTCGATGTCCCGGCCCTCAATGGGATGGCCGTGGCGGCCCGCACGGCGTTGCCGGGATGCAATCCCCAAGGCACGAACCCCGGCGGCGCCGACACCTGTTTCTACCCGGTGGGATCCTCGGTGGAACTGATCTCGGCCATGTCCGACATCGCGATCCATGTGGGCGAGGAGGTCTGTGACGGCATCGACAACGACTGCGACGGCCTGACGGACGAGGACTTCGACGTCGGCGCGCCCTGCGACGGGGACGACGAGGATGACTGCGCCGACGGACGACTGGAGTGCGACCCATACGGCGGGATTCACTGCGTCGAGGTCACGCCGGAAGGCCGCGTCGAGGTCTGCGACGGCATCGACAATGACTGCGACGGCCTGACGGACGAGGACACGGACATCCCCTGCGAGTCCGCCTGCGGCCGAGCGCTGCGTCGCTGCGTTGACGGGGTGTATGGCCCGTGCGAGCCCGTCACGACGGGGGGAACGGACTGCCCCCGGGACCGTCTGCCGGAGCCCGACGCCATGGACGCCCCGACGGACGAGGCCCCGACGGCGCCGGACGCCCACGACGATTGTTCGATGCTTCCCGACCAGGCCTGCACCTGGACCGATGCCGGATGCGACTGCGCCCACGTCCCGCACGTGGTGCTGAGGGACCCCGAGCCCAGACTGCGCCTCGTCGGCGGTTGCGGCTGCCGGGCCGCGTCCGCGGACCACCCATCGGGCGATGGCCTGGGTGGCCTGGGGTTCGCCGTGGCGTTGGCCCTGGCCGCGCTGGGACGACGACTGAAACGACGCAAGGGGTAGGAACAGGGGCGCCGCCGTGGGCGGCGCACTCCACGGCCGGCGGCGCTGGAACCTGCGGCGCATCGCACAGGGCGGCCCCAGACGCGGAGCGTCCGTGGAGTGCTGCGGCCACGCCGCAGCCCTTGCCAACTACGGACCTGGGATGCGGGTGGAACAGGGGCGCCGCCGTGGGCGGCGCACTCCACGGCCGGCGGCCCTGGAACCTGCGGCGCTGGGGCCTGGGGTGCATTCGAGAGCGCGACTACAAAAAGACTTGGACCTGGGTGGTGAATGCCTTGAGCCAGGGCCCGGCCTCGACGCGACCCCGACGCTCGGCCGAGAACTCCGCCTTGACGTTGATCGAGTGGCCTCGCAGCCAGTACGCCAGCCCGCCCCGCAGCGCCAGCAGATCATTGCCTTCGCGTTCGCCCCGGAACCAGTCCACGGACAGCGCCGGCCCGATGAACCGCCAGCGATAGCCCAGCTCGGCCATCACGCCCAGCCCCGAACTCGCCGCGGGAACCGCCTGGGCGGTTCCCTCCCGATCCCACGCCAGTTCCCGCCCATGGTCGTTCATCAGGAACGCCGCCATCGCCACGAACTCGTGGTCGGCCCCCGCCCCGAAAGGAACGTCCGCATAGACATCGGCGGCGACGGACCAGGCTCCGCGCAGCCGTCCAGGACGGGCCACGCTGCCGTCGCGCGCCAATTCGGCCGGTCGGTCCATGACCGCCTCGTGCAGATACTCGAATCCGGCGCCCACGCTGACGGTGGGATGACCCGAGAACGTCATGCCATTCGCGAAGTACCCTTTTTCCTGTCCCAGGAACGCCCACCGCACGTGGCCGGCGAATCGCGGCCAGTCCCGAGGGTTCGAGGCCAGCACCGCCCGGCCCTGGCGGTCTTGAATCGCCGCACCGGACGCATCCGTTTGCAGCACATGACCCTGGGATCCGTTGAAGACGCCGGCCCGATAGGTGAACCGCCCCCCGGCAATGCGTCCCCTCAACTGGATGCCCGCATCCCGAAGGTTCTTGTGGGACCCCGGCACGTACCGCAGCATCCCCAGATGGAAGTCCAGCGCATTCAGCGAGGCCGCGCTGGAATACCCGTGCCGACTGATCGGCAGCAGCATCATCCCGACATCGACCACCAGGGCGTCCGCGATCATGATCGACCCGAACGCATCGGACAGGAAGGGCGCGACCGCCCAGTTGCCTCCCCTGCCCCAGTTCGGCTGTTCGGTATCGACGAAGAACGAAAAGCGTCGAAACATCGTCCCGGTCAGCAGCAACCGGACGCGCCGCAGGAAGATGTCCTTGGACCACGACCGGCCGTCGGATGCCTCGCCCTGGGCAAAGCGGCCGTGCAGTTGCATCAGGACATGCACATCCAGCGAGTGGTCCGGACCGGACACGAACGGCGCGGCCCGGACCGAGGACGACGCCAGCAGCGTCGCCAGCAAGGCCACCATCGCCAGATGCCGCAATCCCCGACCCCCCATCGGCCCCGTGCCAGCGCACGCGCCGCGGCCCCGCCGACCCGCCGCGCCTAGTCCACCAGCTTCCCCGGATTCAGGATGCTGGACGGATCCACTTCGCGACGCAGGGCCCGAAGCAGGCGCAGCCCCAGTTCGCCCTTCTCGCGAACCAGCCAGGGCTTGTGGTCCAGGCCGACCCCGTGATGGTGACTGATCGTGCCCCCGTGGCGCGCAACCGCATCGCAGATCGACGCCTTGATCGGGCGCCACTGCGCCATCGGGTCGTCCGGGTCCACCGCGTACATCAGGATGAAGTAGATGCAGGTGCCCGTCGGGTACGAATGCGAGAGGTGCGCCATCACGTGAACCTTGCGCCCCTGCGCGGCCAGGGCGTCGTTCAGCGCCTGGCGGACCTCGTCGCGCACCGCCTGGACGCGGCTCCAGGGGACGGCCGTTTCGTGGGTCTCGACCGCAATGCCGGCATCCAGCAGGTCGTCGCGCATGTATGGGTGCAGGTACCGATCCCGGTGCCAGTTTCGCGCCGGCGACCCGCCCAGGGACAGGCCACCATGCTTCCTGCAGATGGCCAGCGCCGCCAGCATGTCGTGCTCGACATCGCGTGGGTCGCCCTCGGCGCCCACCAGCGCCACGCAGCGCTGATCCTTGAAGCCGAACACGCCCAGGGCCGACAGTCCCAGTTCCTTGGCGCGACCGCCCCCGCCCATCTTCAGGTAGGTGGCCGTCTCGACCTCGTCGGACAGTCGCAGGTACGACATCCGCAGCCCGGCCCCGACAATCATGGACAGCGCCGCCGTGCCCCGCGCGAAGTCCGGGAACAGCACCGCCTTGATCTGGTAGGTGGCCGGCTTCGGATGGATCCGCACCGTCGCATCGACAATCACACCCAGGGTGCCCTCGGACCCGGCGATCACCATGTCCAGATCCGGCCCCGCCGCCGAAACCGGGCCGTTCCACGTTCGCAGTTCGCCCTGGGGCGTCACGACGCGGCAGGACACCAGCAGATCGGCGATGTCGCCGTACTGGTTGGACTGCTGGCCGGACGAGCGGGCCGCGATCCAGCCCCCCAGCGTCGAGAACTCGAACGACTGCGGGTAGTGGCCCAGCATGAAGCCCCGGGCGCCCAGGGCGGCCTCGAGATCGGGACCGTAGACCCCCGCCTGGAACGTGGCGGTGCGGTCCTGGGGATCCAGCGACACCAGTCGGTCCATCCGGGTCACATCCAGGCACACCACCGGACGCCCCCGGGGATCGCAGGCCTCGACGCCCCCGACGACACTGGATCCGCCCCCGAACGGCACGACGGCCCAGTCGCGCTCGCGGCACAGTCGAAGCACGGCGGCCACCGCCCCTGCGTCCCCCGGCAGCACGACCGCATCCGGCGCGCACGACACCTGGCCCCGACGCAGCCGCAGCAGATCGGGCAGGCTGCGCCCCATTGCATGCATCAGGCGAGAACGGGCGTCCCGTTGCAGCGCGTCCGGCCCCCCGGCCGCCGTGGCCAGGTCCGCCAGATCCGCATCCGACAGGCGAATCCCGGGCAACTGGATCGAATCCGGGTCCACCGGCGGCGTATGGACCGCGCCCACATCGACGCCCAGCCGTCCGCCCAGCCACCCCAGGAAGGCGTCCCGTCGGCCGTGAAAATCGTACCGCGACGCCGCCCATCCCCAACCGCACCAGTTCGTGGCATTTCGTTCGACCGGCATTGCACCCTCCCCTTCATGACGCGATCCCGGATTGCTTGCGACGCAGCACGACAACCGCGTCGTTCACCACGGCCAGCGCAAGCACCAGCAGTACGGACGCCAGCCCGCCCAGCAGCAGGTTCGGGCCCTTGACCGGATCGAAGCCGACCAGGAACCGCCACCCCTGCCAAGCCAGCGCCCCCATCGTCGTGACCAGCATCACGACCGCGGGTGCCAGGGTATACCACATCGGCCGCTTCATGCCGACGAGCCAGGCGGACAGGACGATCAGGGTCAGCCCCGCCACCAGTTGGTTGGCCGCCGCGAACATCGGCCACAGCACGTTCTGGCCCCCCGTCGCGACCAGCAGGAACGCGGGAACGACCGCCATCAGGGACGCCAGCCACCGGTTGTTCAACACGGGGGATCGCCGCCCGCCCATCTCGCCGACCAGAAAGCGCGACAGGCGGACCGTCGTGTCCAGCGTCGTCATCACGAACGCGTTGATCATCGTGATTCCAATGAAGACCCCGAAGGCCGCGCCGACCAGCGGCGCCGTGAACGTCCCGAATCCAGTCCCGAACGCGACGATGGCGCCGGCCCCTCCGGGCGCGACCACCATCCGGTACAGATCGGACCACGCCAGACCCGCGGCGACCGCCAGCAGGGCCAGAACGGCCAGGGCACCCTCGGTCAGCATCGCTCCGTACCCGATGAACAGGCCGTGCCCCTCGCGGGCCAGCTGCTTGGCGGTCGTCCCGCTGGCGACGATGCTGTGGAACCCCGAGATCGCACCGCACGCGATCAGGATGAACAGCATGGGCCACACCGGCCCCTGGCCGGTCATCGGCGCGGTGAACCACTGGGCATTGATCGTGGGATGGCTGACGAACAGCCCCGCGAATCCCAGGCCCATCCCGACAACCAGGATCCAGCTGGCGATGTAGTCGCGAGGCTGCAGCAACAGCCAGACCGGCAGTACGGACGCCACCAGCCCGTAGATCGCCAGTACCACGTACCAGACGATCCGGGCCGTGGGAACGGGCAGTCCCAGAGACACGACCCGCACGGCTTCGGGATAGTCCGACGGGGAAACGGAGTGCAGCGCCATGGGAATCAGCGTTCCCAGCCAGATCAGGGCCCCGAGCACGACCAGGGCAAACAGGGTCGCCGGCACCAGCCCGACGCCGCCACGGTTGACCAGCAGCCCGAAGAACATGGCCAGGGGGATCAAGCCCAGCGAGGCCAGGACGATCTCGGGCTTGTCCAGGAACGACCGCGTCGCCACGTCCATGAAGGCCGCAACCACCAGGATCAGCGTGACCAGCACGAACACCTGGAACAGGATCCGGGACCGCCGCCCCACCACGTCCTGGGCGATGTCGGGAATGGACCGCCCACCGTGGCGGACCGAGGCCATCAGGGCCAGGTAGTCGTGGGCAGCCCCCATCAGGACGACGGCGACCAGGATCCAGATCAGGGAGACGCCCCAGCCGAAGAACGCGACCGCAATGACGGGACCGACGATGGGCCCCGCACCGGCGATCGACGAGAAGTGATGGCCGAACAGCACCGCCGGGCGCGCCGGCTTGAAGTCGCACTCGTCGCAGAAGGTCTGGGCCGGCGTCGGCCGGCTGTCGTCGGGCTGGACCAGGCGCCGCCGCAGATGGCGGCCGTAGATCAGGTAGGCCGCGATCAGCCAGACAATGGTGAACCCGCCAATCAGGGCGCTGTTCATGGATCGCCTCCCGGCGACGATCCGGCGCCCGGGGCCGACAGGCGCCAGAATCCGATCTCCATGGTCGCGGGGCGGCCGTGCGTGGGATCCCGGACTGGAACGTGCTCGACCCGAACCGGCTCCAGCCGCCAGCCTGAATCCCGCAATTGCTGCTCGGCCTGGCGTGCCGACACGGACGCCATGGCCCAGGCCCCCCGGAACCACAGCAGGGAGCATCCCTCGGGAATCCGTCGCCGCGACGGGTCCGGCAGGAACCGCACCTGGATCCGGCCATCCTCGGGACACGCGGTGCCGGAACGCGACGGCTCGCCGCGTCCGGCGCGCTCCAGGGGGAAGATCAGGTCGCGATCCCCGGGCTCGTCCAGCCCGCCGGCAAACCAGACACGACTGTTCCCCGGCAGATCCGGCACCGCTCGCGCCAGGAAGGCGTACTGGGCCTGTAACGGATCGGGCAGCCAGATGCGCGTTGCCGTCCCGATGACCGCCACCAGGGCGACGACCACCACCAGCCCGACCGTTGCCTGCGCGGGGGTCACGCGCCCGGCCAGCCACGCCCGACCGCGCGCCACCGTCGCGCCGGCCAGCAGGCACACGAACACGCCCCCAACCAGCGCGTACCGCTCGTTGTGCAGCAGCAGGTCACGATTGCCAACGATGGCGGGGCCCAGCGGGGTCAGGACCAGGCCGACCAGCAGCCCGACCAGGCGGCCTCGGCCCCGCCCCAGGAAGACGCCCCCCAGGGCCAGCACCAGCGTCGAGACATCGTGGGACGCGGGGTCCAGCACCAGCCGGTACGCCTGGACGGCGTAGGTGCCCGCCAAGCCCCTCAGTGACCGCCACTCGACTGGAATCACCGGGGAGGATGTCGCATCCAGCGTCACCCGCAGCACCAGTCCCAGCCAGACCAGCGCAGCGAACGTCATGACGGCGGACTTGCGGGCCCGGACCCAGCGTTCCCGTTCGACCAGGGCCCAGATCCCCAGGGGCACCAGCATCAGCGCGGCCTCGGGACGCGACAGCACCAGCAGGATCCAGGCGACGCCAGCCGCCAGCGCCGCGCGGCGCCCCGGACGCTGGCGAAACGCCTCGGTCGCGAGGACGGCCAGCACGGCCAGGAACGCCGCGACAACCCCGGCGTCCAGGGTCCGGGACCAACGGATCGCGTCGGGAGCAAATGCCAGCAGCAGCCCGGCGGCCCATCCGCCCGCGCGTCCCCACCAGCGAATGCCCAGCAGGCCGGCCAACCCGACCGTCGCCGCCGAAAAGCCCAGCGACGTCCACTGCTGTGCCTTGACCGGGTCCCCAAGGAGCCACGCCAGAGGCGCGCCCCAGGCCGCCGCGACCCGGTACCAGTCATGCCGGGTGTAGAGTGGAATCCGCTCGATCTCGACGAAGTTGATGGGACCCGCCCAGGCCAGCCACAGGCGCAGCGCCAGCGCGACCCCGAACAGTGCCGGAAGAACCCACAGGTCCGAAGGCCCCGCGCGTGCCTCGGAAACCCGCCCGTCGGGCCGCCCCGGATCCCGAAGGACCGATGCGAGCAGCAGCACCAGGATGCACCACAACAGCGGCGGGAACACCCCGTTCCACCAGATGTCCGATGCCGACTTGCCGAGGTCCCCGGGTCGAAACGCGCGATAGGGCCCCGCGCCCGGCAGGCTCCCGACGCTCCCGGCACGCCGCATCGTGGCCCATGGGCTGGCGATCGGGCGGCCCAGCGCCTGCAGCAACGCCCCGCGCGCATCGTCCGGCAGTTCCTGTCCCGGGAACGTCACGCACCAGGGGCCGGCGACGGTTCCCTTGCATGCGGGCTGGGGATCGGACAGCACGACCGTCCCGCACGCCGGCGCATCCTGCGGGCCGCCACAAACCGTCGCGCGCACCTGGTCGGGGCTCAGGGACGCTCCCTCCAGGCGCACGTGCGGGCCGGCCTCGCGGAATACCTGCTGGATCTGCTCGGCGGCGGCGGGCATCAGAACGCGGGGCGACGCGACGGCCACCGGCCCCACGCACCACAGCGCCACGCTTCCGCACACCACCCACGGGGCCCATCCTGCGGTCTGCATCAGGTGTCGCGTGATCAATCCCGCCCCCGCCCGGCCCATCCGGCCGGTTCGATGGCATGCCTGGACGTGCGTGTCCGGATCCGACCGAAGCGAGTGTAGCCACGTGCCGCCCAGTCGTCCAGGACCGATTGGCCCGAAATCCTGGCGCCAGCCGCCGGGGTCTGGTACGGTTTCCGAATTCCGGGGGTCGCCCCGGAGCGCCGCCCGGGAAGGCCCGGGACCGCCACATCAAGGAGGACGATGCCATGATTTCGAAGGCCCACGCTCGGCCCGTCGTGTCCCCCCCACCGCGCCGCGCGCCGACCTCGAAGCCGGCTTCGGAGTTGCCAGGGTCGGGTTCTGGATCGGGTGCAGGTTCGGGACCGGGTCTGCGGGTAGGATCGGGTTCGCCGGTAGGATCGGGTTTGCGGGTAGGAACGGGTTTGCGGGCTGCGGCATGGCCGCAGCACTCCACGGACGCTGCGCGTCAAGAGCCGAAGGCCATGGAGTGCGCCGGCCACGCCGGCGCCCTTGCCCCTTTCCCCCAGCCCCAGCCCCAGTCCCTGCCCCAGCCCCTGCCCCTGCCCCTGCCCCTGCTGCTGGCCCTACCCCTGCTCCTGCCCCTGCTGCTGGCCCCCGCGGTCGCCCAGGCCTGCACCAACTTCCTGGTCTCGCCGGGCGCCTCGACCGACGG
>JARKOL010000033.1 GCA_029975745.1 Myxococcota bacterium
CGCACTCCACGGCCTGCGGCGCTCGGACAGGGGGCGAGAGGCTACGGTGGCCAGGGAAACGTGCGACCGCCCAGCACGTGGATGTGCAGGTGAAACACCGACTGGCCCGCGCCCTCCCCCGTGTTGATCACGGTCCGGAAGCCCGACTCGGCCACGCCCGTTTCCACCGCCACCCGCCGCACCGCCGACATCAGATGGCCCAGCATCTCCCGATCGTCCGGCGACACCTCCGCCAGGGACGCCACGTGCCGCTTGGGAATCACCAGCACGTGGACCGGCGCCACCGGATGGATGTCGTGGAACGCGACGACGTGATCGTCCTGGAACAGAACCTTCGCCGGGATGGCTCCCGACGCGATCCCGCAGAAGATGCACCCGTCCATGGGATCAGCTCTTCTTGGCGGCCGCGACCTTCCGCTTGATGCGCGCCTTCAGTTTCGCCTGGCGGATCCGGTGCGAACGCACCTTGCTGATGGAATGCTTGCCCACAGGTTCACCTCCGAATCGATCCGCCCAGCGCGGACCGGCGGCGGATGATACCCCAAACGCCCAGGCCCGCACAAGACGCGCGAAACACCAGTGATCACCCCCGCGAATCCCCTGCGAGGGCCCCCGCCGCCGGAATGGCACCCCAGGTCGCGTCAGCCCGCCGCGGCCTGGTGGTCCTCGACCAGCTCGACCAGGACGCCGTTCGCCGACTTCGGGTGCAGGAACGCCACCCGCCCGCCGTGCGCCCCGGGACGTCCCGCGCCCGGCAGCACCATCATCCCCGCCGACCGGGCCGCGGCCAGCGCCACGTCCAGGTCCGCCACCCGGAACGCCACGTGGTGCATTCCCTCGCCGCGGCGCGCCAGGAAGCCCGCGATCTCGGAGTCCGGCCCGGACGACGCCAGCAGCTCGACCCGGGAAGACCCCGCGTCCAGAAAGGCCACGCGCAGCCCCCGGTCCGCAAGGTCGCAGACGTCCGCCACGCGGAAACCCAGGCCGTCCCGCCAGGCGCACAAAGCCGCATCCAGATCGTGAACGCAGATGCCGATGTGGTCGATGTCCGGCATGGGGTGGAGTGTAGCAGAAGTCGGTGGGGGACGGGTACGGGTACGGGCTCGGGTACGGGTACGGGTACGGGTACGGGCTCGGGCACGGGTACGGGCTCGGGTACGGGCTAGAAGTCGCCCATACCGCCCATGCCGCCCATGCCACCCATGCCACCCATGCCGCCGCCGCCGGGCATCGGCTTCTCTTCCTGCGGCTTCTCGACCACGATGCACTCGGTCGTCAGCAGCAGCGAAGCCACGCTGGCGGACTTTTCCAGCGCCACGCGCACGACCTTGGTCGGGTCGATGATGCCGGCCTCGACCAGATCCTCGAACTTGTCGTCCTGGGCGTTGTAGCCGAACGTCGGGGCGCCCTCGCGCACCTTCTGCACGACCACCGAACCCTCGACGCCCGCGTTCTCGCTGATCATTCGCAGCGGCTCCTCGATCGCGCGCCGCACGATGTCCACGCCGACCCGCTCCTCGATCGGCAGGGTCGCCAGGGCGTCCAACGCCTTCTGGGCACGCAGCAGCGCCACGCCGCCGCCGGGCACCACGCCTTCCTCGACCGCCGCGCGCGTCGCGTGCAGCGCGTCCTCGACACGGGCCTTCTTTTCCTTCATCTCGGCTTCCGTCGCCGCGCCGACCTTGATCACCGCAACGCCGCCTGCCAGTTTCGCCAGCCGCTCCTGCAGCTTCTCGCGGTCGTAGTCGGACTTCGTGTCCTCGATCTGGGCCTTGATCTGGGCGATGCGGCCCTTGATCGCGTCGGACGCGCCCGCGCCCTCGATGATCGTCGTGTTGTCCTTGTCCATCGAGACCTTCTTGGCACGGCCCAGATCGCCCAGCCGGACGTTCTCGAGCTTCATGCCCAGGTCCTCGCTGATCACCTTGCCGCCGGTCAGGATCGCGATGTCCTCCAGCATGGCCTTGCGCCGGTCGCCGAACGCCGGGGCCTTGGTGACCGTCGTCTGCAGCGTGCCGCGAATCTTGTTGACGACCAGCGTCGCCAGCGCCTCGCCTTCCACTTCCTCGGCGATGATCACCAGCGGCTTGCCCATCTTCGCGGTCTGCTCCAGCAGCGGCAGCAGATCCTTCATCGACGAGACCTTCTTGTCGTACAGCAGGATCAGCGGATCCTCGTACTCGGCCACCATCCGGTCCGCGTCCGTCACGAAGTACGGCGACACGTAGCCGCGGTCGAACTGCATGCCCTCGACCGTGTCCAGCGTCGTCTCCATCGACTTCGCTTCCTCGACCGTGATCACGCCTTCCTTGCCGACCTTCTCCATCGCTTCCGCGATGATCCGGCCGATTTCCTCGTCGCTGTTCGCCGAAATCGTGCCGACCTGCGCGATTTCCTTGTAGTCCTTCGTCGGCTTCGACAGGATCTTCAGGTCCGCGACGATCGCCTTGACCGCCTTGTCGATGCCGCGCTTGATGTCCATCGGGCCGTGGCCCGCGGCCAGCATCTTGACGCCTTCGCGATACATCGCCTGCGCCAGCACGGTGGCCGTCGTGGTCCCGTCACCGGCCTCGTCCGAGACCTTCGACGCGACCTCCTTGACCATCTGGGCGCCGATGTTCTCGAACTTGTCCTTCAGTTCGATTTCCTTGGCGACCGTCACGCCGTCCTTGGTCACCGTCGGGGCGCCCCAGGACTTCTCGATCACGACGTTGCGCCCACGCGGGCCCAGCGTCACCTTGACCGTATCGGCCAGCGTGTTCACGCCCTTGAGGATCCGCGCCCGCGCGGCCTCGGCGAACACCAGTTCCTTCGCTGCCATGTTCATGCCTCCTTCGTGCGCGGGTTGCGTCAGTCTTCCAGGACCGCCAGGATGTCGTCCTCGCGCAGGATGATGTGCTCGACGCCGTCGATCTTGACCTCGCTGCCCGCGTACTTGCCGAACAGGACGCGATCGCCTTCCTTGATCGCCGGCTTCCGGATGTCGCCGCTTTCCAGGTAGCGGCCGGGGCCCACGGCGATCACGCGCGCTTCCTGCGGCTTCTCCTTCGCGGTGTCGGGGATGATGATCCCACCGGGGGTCTTCTCCTCGAGGTCCAGGCGCTTGACAAGGATCCGGTCCTGCAACGGCTTGACTTTCATGGTGCTACTCCTTGCTCCTGTTCCTTCCGGTCCGGCCCGAAATGCGCCGGACGCAACGCATGGGAATCCGCCGCGATCATGGCCATTGGCCCGCGGCGTCAGGGAAGTTAATCACCGTTTCCGGAAGCGCAAGGGGAGCAGTCGTCCCAGCCCGCCCTCGCTGGACGGTTCCGCGGCACGATCGGACCCGTTGCCGCGAGTGCCCGCGGCGCGCAGCAGGATGCGATCGGCGTCCTCGGCGATCAGGGGGCGGACCGCGTCGAAGAACGCCTTTCGGAACTGGAGCACGGACGCCCAGCGATCCCGGGGCTTTCGGGCCAGCGCCTGGTGGATGACGTCCTCGACCCCCTCGGGAATGTCGGGCTGGATCGTGCCGACCCGATAGGTGGGAATCGCGCGGTCCGACTTCAGGTACTCGTTGTACGACTCGGGCGACGTGTCCTTCAGATGCAGCGCGCGGATCCCGCAGATCATCTCGTACGCGACCGCGCCCAGGCTGTAGATGTCCGTCGCCTCGCTGGTCTGGCCGGACTCGGCGGTTTCGGGCGCCACGTAAGGGGGACTGCCCACCGACAGGGGATTGTTGGGCGACAGGGGCAGGTCCTTCTCGTAGGCGGGCTTCGCACTGCCCAGGTCCAGCATCCGGACGCGCACGCCGTACCCGGCGCTTTCCTCCAGGACCACGTTCCCGGTCTTGATGTCCCGGTGGACGATGTCCCGGGCATGCATCTCGGCGATGCCTTCCATCAGCGAATCCAGGATCGGCGCGGCCTGCTTCAGCGACATCGCGCCCGACTCGCGGATCGCGACGTCCAGCGTCCGCCCGCTGACCAGTTCCATCACGAAGTAGGGCAGTCCGTCCGGCGTCGTCCCGGTCCGCAGGATCCGCGGGAAACAGGGACTGCGCATCAAGGCCAGATAGGCCGCCTCGCGCTTCAGCCCCGCCACCGCGGCGGTGATGTCGTTGTGCATCGCGTGCAGCACCTTGATGGCGACCAGCCGCTTCCCGACCGAAAGCTGCTCGGCCACGTACACCCGGGCATAGCCGCCGAACCCAAGCTGCCGCACGATGCGGAAGTCGTCCCCCAGGACGACGCCCATCAGTTTGTCGCTGGTTGTCACGCCCCGAAAAACTCCTGTCGCGATGCGCCCGGACCGGACGCCCAGACGACACTCTCCGGATCATGGAACATCCGGACACGAAATGCCAAATTCCGGCGGGCCCCGTCGCACGCAGCAACGAACTCGCCACGCCATCGACCAGGGACTACGCTGGGCTCCCACTTTCGGCGGATCGGGTTCACACCTTTAGAGGCCCCCCGACACCCCATCGTCAGAACGCATGGTTGTGGGCATCCACCAGCCGCTGGACCAGCGCCAGCGCGCCGTTGAACCCCAGCCACGGCGTCGGGTACAGCGCGTGCTTGAACACCGATGGATACCCCAGTTCCACCACGGCGGCCTGTCCCCCGCCCAGGGCGGCCTTCTGCACCGACGAGCCCACGACGACGGGAATCGGCTCGACCGCGACCGCTTCGCGATAGCGCGCCAGTCCGCCATCCCGGGACGGATCGGCCAGAACCACGGGCGGATGCGCGAACGAGGCCCCCATCCGGGCGGCCCCGTCCAGGAATGCCTGCGGGTCGGCCTGATCCCCGTCGGTCAGAACCACCAGCGGCACCTCGCAATCCAGTTCGTGCAGGAAGGCCGCCAGCGCCGCCGCCGTTGCCGTGTCCTGGAAGATCGCCACCCGCGTCCCCTTCAGTCGCCGCGCCCCGTGGGCGATCAGCGGCACCGCCCGCGCCATCTCGCGGTCGATCGTCGATTCGACCCGTTCCGGGTCCACCCCCGCCGCGCCCCCAAGCACGCGCAGGAACGTCGCGGTGCCGTGCAGCCCGATCGGCGGGTCCAGCGGCACGACGCGACGCCCCGGCAACCGTTCGAAGCGCGGCCCCATCGATGCCGCCAGCGGCAGGACGCCGATCACGCCCGAACGGGCGATCCCCCGCACCACCCCCAGCCCCTCGCCTGCCAGCAGGTGAGGCCCCGCCTCCAGTTCCATCGCCCGAAACAGGCGCCGGATCTCGCCCAGGTTCGCGGCGTGGTCCATCTCGAACCGATCGAACAGGTATCCGGCCAGCGACACGCGGCGAGGGTCGGGCTGGGCGTCCCAGTCCACCAGATCGCAGACGGCATCCAGCATCCGCCGGT